>JBAYOB010000008.1:0-32443 GCA_041678505.1 Candidatus Dojkabacteria bacterium
AAACCAGATTCAGCAGCCCTATTAATTAAGTAATGTGGATCTACTGGAATACAGTGCCCCCCTATACCTCTTGATGGCCAATGAACTAAGAAAGAAAAAGGCTTGTTAGATGCACCCTTAAGGGTCTCTACTAAATCAATACCAAGTACATCAAATGATTTAGCTAATTCATTTACATATGCAAAATTAATATCTCTAAAAGCATTCTCAACTATCTTAGTAGCCTCAGCAACCTTAATACTAGACACCTCATTTATCTCAGCATTAAGAAAACTCCTGTAAAAATCAGCAACCTCTTTTGTATTACTTAAACTACCTACATTTCTAGCAATATTGTATACATTCCATTTAGGATCCCCTGGATTAATTCTCTCTGGACACATAGCTACATTAAAATCCTTACCTGCTTTTAATTTACTGCCTTCTTCCAATACAGGTATCAATACCTCTTCACATGTACCTGGGTTAACTGTAGATTCAAGGATTACAGTAGAACCTTTCTTAAGATATTTTGATACTGTTTTAGCTGCACTAATGACATAGCCATAATCAGGAGTATAGTCTTCTAATACAGGAGTAGGTACACATATCATATATATGTCTGTATTCATTAAATCTTTGCTATTAGTTGTAGCGTAAAGATTTAATTCATTTAGATCTTTTTCTGCTACATCATCTGTTACTGGACACTCCTTACTGTTTATCTTCCTTACTTGTTCTTCACTAATATCAAAACCTATTACTTTGTATTTCTTACTTCTTTCTATTGCTAATGCTAATGGTAGTCCTACATATCCTAGTCCTATTATTGATACTTTTTGCATGGTTTAAATTGTTATGTTTAAGATAGGAAATCATACCATAATTCAAGGATAGATATTAACCTAATCTTTGTATATAATATTTCCTATGAACAAATCAGACGTATATATAACTATCCCTATGTACAACGATGAGAAGATGATAACTAAGGTTATCAAAGATTTAAACAGTAAAGGATACAACAATGTTGTAGTCGTTGATGATGGAAGTAAAGATAATGGATATGATGTAGTTAAGAAAAACACTAAAGCAATTGTAACTAAACATATAGTAAACAGGGGACAGGGTGCTGCACTACAAACAGGTATGGAGGTAGCAATAGATAGAGGTGCTAAATATATTGTACATTTTGATTCAGATGGACAACACGATGTTAAGGATCTAGACCATATGCTTAATACTCTAATAGATGGTAAATATGACATAGTACTAGGTTCTAGATTCCTACAAGAAAACAAAATTCCCCTTAAGAAAAGAATTGTATTAAGAGGAGGAATAGTATTTACATACATACTCTCTGGTATATGGTTAACAGATGTACATAATGGATTAAGAGCAATGACTGCTGAAACAGCTAAAAAACTAGATATTCAACATGACAGGATGGAACATGCATCAGAGATATTGGATAAAGTTAAATCATTAAACCTTAAATACAAAGAAGTTCCTGTAACAATACATTACACAGATTACTCCCAAGCAAAAGGACAGAGTATATCAAATAGTATAAATATAGCTATGAAGTTAATTTCATCAAAGTTTAAAGAATAATGGTAATACAAATAGTAGGAACAGGAATAATACTAATAATTTTTGGACAGCTAGTAGTTAAATATATAAAAGACAAAGCATCTTTTATTAAAATACTATTTTGGTTTGGATTTTGGGGAGCTGCTCTTATATTAATATGGTTACCAAAGGAAATATTAGATAAATTTGGAGACATAGTAGGAGTTGGAAGAGGTATTGATGCATTAGTATACCTTTCTATTATTATTCTCTTTTACATAAACCTAAGATTAAATAGTAGATTGGACAAATTGGAAAGGAATATAACTAAATTAGTTAGAGAGATAGCAAAGAGCAATGCAAAAAAATAATCCTTTAGTATCAGTAATAATGCCTGCGTATAACGCAGAAGAATATATAAGAACAGCAATAGAGAGTATCCTTGAACAGACATTTAAAGATTTTGAATTCATTATAGTAAATGATTGTTCAACAGATTCTACTCTAAAAATCATAGAGGGATATGCTAAAAAAGACAAGAGAATTAAAATAATTTCAAACAAAGAGAACCAGAGGATTGCAAAGACACTCAACAATGCCTTAAAAGAAGCAAAAGGAAAATATGTTGCTAGAATGGATGCTGATGATTGGAGTTACCCTGATCGAATAGAAAAACAAGTAAAGCTCATGGAAGAGAATCCCGACATTTCTATCTCAAGTGGAAATATGGAAATATGTGATGGGAATCTCAAAGTTGTTAATATTTCAAGATATCCTACTTCTAATAAAGATATTAGAAAAGTATATATGCAATATAACCCAACTGTCTCCCCTGCAATGATCTGGAGAAGAGAATTCTCAGAAGAAATTGGAGGTTTTAGACCTGAGACTATGTCCGAAGATTACATGTTCTTTATGGATATGTCTTCTAAAGGAGAAGTAGCAAATCTAAAAGATATTTTAATTAAATACAGAGTATTAAAAACATCTGCTTCCTCTACTCAAATGAGACGAGCACATCTTTCTACAATACAAATAGCCCTTACTGCCTATCTTAAATATAACTATCCTCTTACTTTCAAAACAAGAATTATAATGATGGGAAGGTTTATAATTGCTTTCCTAATTCCTTCTTCTGTATGGAGATTTATTTCATCTAATTTAAGAAGATAGTGCATGTACAATATCATCGTATTCTCGCACTTCTATAAACCACACATTGGTGGTGTAGAGAAATATGTTGAAAATTTTTACAAAAGGTTAACAAAGAAAAAAATACTAATAATTACTTCTAAATACGAGGACCTCCTAACCAGAAATTCTCAAGACCATAATGTAGAAATACTTAGAATCGACAGCGTCAAGATAATCGAAGATAAGTATTTCATCCCTTCATTCAAAGGACTTAAACAAATAAGTAAGATTTTTAGAAATCATACAAATGAAAGAACTGAAATCCATACCCATACTAGATTCTATTTCAATAATTTTATAGCATCAATACTTGCAAAAAAACATAAACTTAATCACTATCACTTTGAGCATGGGTCTTCTTTCGTAAAAGATGGTTCTCTTCCTGTGAGAATTTTCTCTGTTATTTTTGACAAGACTTTAGGAAAGTACATATTAAAAAATGCCTCGTTAGTCTTTCCTATAAGTGATGGAGTAAAAACTTTCCTTACTGAAAATTATAAAAACATATCTTACGGACCAATTCTCTACAACTCTTATGATTTCAAAGAAAATAAATTCATTAAAAAACCTAAACCCTCAACACTCAAAATCCTTTTTGTAGGAAGATTAGTTAAATCTAAAGGGATATTTGAATTGGTAGATACTGCTAAAATCCTCGTGAGAAGAAAACTCCCCTTCCATTTAACAATCGTAGGTGGAGGTTCTGAGATGGAAAGGATTAAAAAATATATAAAAGAGAATAATCTTGGGAAATACATTGAACTAAAAGGAAGGTTAGAGTACGAAAAAACGCAGTCCTTATATCCTAGATACAGCCTTTTTATAAATCCTTCTTACTCAGAAGGTCTTCCTACAACAGTTTTAGAAGCTTTAGCAAATAGTCTTGTCATCGTGGCAACAGACGTTGGGGGAACTAGGGAAATAATTCCTCCTAAACATTTAATCCCTAAAAAAGATATTACTCCTAGTGTGATTTCAAGTAATATTATTAATATTTATAATAATTGGGATAAATATCAAGACATCTTTTATTCCATATACTCAAAATCCTACCAAAAATTCAATTGGGATAATAACGTACAAACCTACATAAAAGCTATTCACGGCTAATTATTTAGTTCTTCACAAGATGGGATAGAATACAAAATAGATGACTCTTCTGAAAAAACTACTTCCCATCCATTACTTTCTAACTCCTCTTGAGTTGCAAGATACGAACCAAATAAAGGTATAGACCCTTGGTAATAGTAAGAGTAGCCCTCTTCTGCAAAGTAATTTAACGCCTCGCAATCCTTTAAATCTTCTTTCTTTAGTGTATTATAATGATTTAGGTTTGTATGGCTTTGTAAAGAACCGTACTCATAAAAAGGTTTACTTATCTTGTTACCTGTAAACACTTCTATCCAACCACCTGCATCAGAAGAGAACACTATAGTGCCTGTATTATGCCCGTTTATTAGTATCTTTTCATTTTTATCTATATTTTCATTTATCCAATCAAAAACAACAATATCTGTTTCTTTTACTGAAACTCCCCCAATTGAATTTCGGAAATACTGTAACGTAAGTACAGCCAAGACGGATGAGATGATTATAAAAAATATTGAAAACAGATTGAAAAGAAACTCTTTATTCAGAAAAATTAGTCCTATTTTATAAAAGACCCCTATACCAAAAGCAATAAGAAAATAGTAAAAAAGAAAAACAGAAAGATGAAACGTTTCAGAAACGATAAAAATCGGAGTAATTCGAAATACATTTATTACTCCATTTATTAACAAACACAAAAAAAACCATACTATAAAAACCCAATAACTAGATTTCACTTTTGACTTAAGTATCCCAAAAGGAAAGTACGAGATCCCAATAATAGATAGTATTGTAAGTATTTTTTTCAAACTTCCAAAAGCTAAAGATCTTGAAGATAATACCGAATTAAAGTACCCTCTAATAGAAACAATATAATCAGCAGGAAGGGTAAAAAGAATCTGTTCTGTAGTCTCATTCACAGATACCTCTAGAGTTCTGTAATAGTTAGTCTTCCACATCCACAGTAAACCTAAGAGTAGTCCTATCCCAATTAATAAGTTTTGAAGCTTATTCTTTTTAATATCTATAATAGAAACAGCTAACAGATATGCAGCTGCAAAAACTCCTAATGGATAATGTGTCAAAAACACAGCAAATAGAGACAATATTGATAATAGAGTTAACTTCCAATCTTTAAGTTTCCTATTAAGACTTGTTGTAAAAAAGAAAAACAGTATTACTGAGACTCCTATAATTAAAGCGTTTTTACCAGCACTCATATACAAAACAGCAAGAGAAAAGCCAAAAGAAAAAGCAAGACCTGCTACAAGTGCCGAAACTTTATCCTTAAATATCCTTTTTACATATAGGTATGCTAATACTCCTGCATATCCGTTGAAAAAATTAGTAATAAAAAGAACTTGCCTAGCAACATTTTCTCCTCCAAACATCGTATTAAAAGCAGAGAAAATATGCATTCCAGGAGAATAGAAAAATTCTATATAACCAGTCTCAATTATTTTTTTCGCAAAATAAGCGTGAGTTATAGGATCATGTAACTGAGGTATTAGAAATTCTCTAATAGGATAAATCTTTGCAAAAACGGCCAACATCATAAGGATAAGAATCAAAACATCTGGTTTTTCAAAATCAAAGTTTATATTCTCTTTTTTGAATATACTGTTATAAAGAAATATCCCGAGAGATATTAAAACAAAAGCAAACCCTAGAATTACTGTTATCTTAATCGACAGAAAAGCAGCTAGAACTATAAAAGCAACAAAAAGGATAAAAATTAAAACTGGTGAAATTAAGAAATGCTCTAGTATATTCAACTTTTCCTTAAAGAAAAAGATACTCCAACCAAAACCTAAAAAGAAAAAGATTAGATAAACAGCTGGTTCTATTTTAAAAATAATAGCTAATGATGATATTAAAATAAAAGTCCCTAAATAAATATAATTCCATATGTTTTTGATTGTATTTATTTTGTTAACCACTTTAGAAAATCTTTTGTTTAAAATTTCCATTATTTATTTAAAACTAATATTATCAAAAACTTTGTCTTTCCTAGCCATCCTCTTGAAGATCTCTGTTAATCTTTTCTCATAGGTATGCTCTTTTTTTACTCTCTCGTAACCATTACTTGCTATTTTTTCTCTTTCGCTATCATTATTTAAATAATATTCAATCTTCTTAGCAAGATCTGTTGTATCTTCGTATATCACCAATTCCCTATCCAAAGTAAAGTAATCATTAAGAAATTCTACATTATAACTTAATAAAAAACCTCCACAACCTATTACTTCAAAAAATCTTGCTTTAATATCTTCTTTCCTTTTTTTTGAGATAATTGTATTTATTTGCGATCCAAATACAGAATAGATATTCTTTATTAAACTTTTATCAGAATCCCATGATAAATTTATATCTAGCAAATATTTCAAATTAAATTTAACTGAATTAGAAAGATTTAAATTTATTTTACTCCTATTAAATATATCTACCATCTCTTCCTGCGTTACTCTTCCGTTCCCCCAATCAAATCCATAGCATTCTACATTTATACCTTCTTTTAATAGCTCTTTTACCACATATTTTCTCCATGGGTTTGCTCTTCCTACAAAACTCACATCAATATCTTTGTTAATGTCCTTTTTCATATATACAGCAGGATCTACCGCCCATTGTGATAATATAGCATTTTTATAACCTATACTTTTGTATTTACCTAAAGCATCTGGGTCCGTAGTAATTACATAATCAAAATTATTGCAATATTTACTTCCAAAAATTTCCCATCTCCATTTATCATCTGCCATCCAAGTTATAGATGCCTTTGAATAATTTTTAATTTCTTTGAATGTATCTGGATATATTTCCTTTTCAAAGAGGAATGTAAAAATTAGATCAGGACGAAATTTTTTACACCTCCCTATCAATTCTCTATTCATTTCTTTTTGACCCTTTTCCTTCATCTCCTGTCCATAATCAAAAAGCTCTATCTCTATATCTTTTATTCTTTTAAGAACGCTACCAAACACCTCATATTCAAAACTAAGACCCTGTTTGGGGTCTCCATAATCATATTTCATCATGTTAAGTAAAATTCTCATACTACTTCTTCTTAAGCTTAAACATTCCTAAAGAATATTCCTTATCTTTAAATTCTTTAACTTTTGTATCTTTATGTAGTTTTCCCTCATCATCAACCATATTAAACCCAACTAATTCAAAATCTTTAAAATAATTTAATATTGTATTTGGATTAAAAACTCTATGAGCATTAAAACAAACCCTTTCCCTTCCAACAGGAGTAGATAAATAAAGATAGCCACTCTTCTTTACTACCCTTCCAAGTTCCTTACAAGCAATTTCACTACCATTGATATTCATGTTATCCCCATACCTACCTAATCCTACATGTTCTATTACATGTAAACAGGAAACAGATTCTAAAGAGTTATCCTCAAAAGGTAAATTCTCTATATTACCTTCTAATAGTTCAAGATTATCAATATCTGCCTTGACAGGCCTAATATCAAGAAAGTGGGCGTTTGTAATACCTGCAATATACCCACTCATTTGATATGTAGAACCAATATCGTAATGATCTTTAGGCTTCAGTTTATTTACCTCATTAAACACCCACAATTGTTGATACAGATACTGATAGTCCACTCCTGTTATTTTAGTTTTTTCATCTAAAATAGGGTACATGTCTAAATTTATCAACCAAGTTTTAGATTCAATCATATATTTAATTAAGTTAGGAATATACCAAAACGCACCAGTAACTGATGCTAAAAATTTATTTATATCTACAAAAGGTAAACAGATCCTGTATATAAATAAGACTAATTTTCTATCTCTGAAATTTTTCTTCTCTTTCATTTATACTTCAACCTTAATCCTAAAGTCTTCATGCTTATTAGATAAATTAATATTATAAAAAGGATCTCTCTTGAAATACTTAGGCCATTTATTCTTGATAATATTAGCACACCTCTCATCCTCCTTAGAATCACTAATCATTCCTTTCTTTAATCTAGATACAGACTCATAATGAATTAGTTCTGTATATGGAGTATATACATTAAAGTAACCACTATCATACAACCTAATACCTAAATCCACATCCTGAAGAACAGGCTCTAATTCTTCATCAAACTTTCCTATCTCTTTAAATAGTTCTGTCTTAATCATTGCACAAGCACATGTAATAGAGAGATAGTTTTTAATATTAACAACAGGACTATCAAAACCATGAGTATGACCTGGTAATGTCCTGTATGCATGACCTGCAGAATTACCTAAACCAAATACTACACCAGCATGCTGAATCCTACCATCAGGATAGTACAGTCTACCTCCAACCATACCTACCTCTGGTAACTGACATAGCTCTAACATACTAATTAACCACTCATCACTTAGTACCTCTATATCATTATTAAGCATTAACATATATTCTGAATCTATCTGCTCTACAGCCCAATTATATATCTTGCCAAAATGATAAGGGTTATCATATTTAATAATTCTTACTCTCTTTTCCTTAGATATCTCATCTAAATATTTAAATGTCTCCTCTTCTTTAGATTGGTTATCTACAAGCACTATTTCATAATTGTTGTATTTGGTTTTTTCTAAAATACTTGGTATTGCCTTCTTCAAAAGCTCTATCTTGTCTTTAAAAGGTATAACTATGGATACCTTGGGATTACCAACAATAGCATACCTAACTCTCCAAGAGCCATCATAGAAACCCTCAACAACCTCTCCCTCCATCCTCCTTCTCACAAGATACTCCTCTAGTACATCCTTCTGTCTCTCATATGCCCAACTCTTAGCCTCTTTTCCAGAGAGAGCAACAGAGCCCTCTAGTACTCTCCAGTGATAGAGAACCTTTGGAATGTGTAATACATTCTTAAAGTCTTTACACTTTCTTAATATCATATACCTAAGAACAAGATCCCAATCCTGTGCTCCATCAGTTCCCTCCCTTAAACCATTAAGCTCGTTAAGAATATCCTTCCTGTAACATGTAACATGGACTGTATACATCTGAGATGTAAGAAGATGTGGAGAGAAGTCAGGCCAAAATGATGGTGCAAATCTTCTACCATTTTCATCTATCTTATCAAAATCACTGTACAGAAATTCTACATCAGGATTTTCTTCTATACCCTTGGCCAGTTCAAGTAAACAGTTGGGTGACAATTTGTCATCACAATCCATAAAGAGGATGTATTGACCTGTTGAGATGCTAATAGCATTGTTACTATTATCTACTATATTAACCCCTCTTCTTAAGATATCTGAGAGGGAACATAATTTCACCTTATCTGGATACTCCTTTTGGAAGCTTTTTAAAAACTTCTGTGTTTCCTCTCTCTTCTCACTAGACCCATCCGAAATACATATCTCCCAGTTCTCATATATTTGCTCTGTTACTGAATCTAAAGCCTTCTTTAATATCTCTCTTTCTGTATTCCATACAGGAAATATGATACTAAACTTAGGCTTACTTTCTAACTTAGAATATTCCTGTAACATACTTTCTTTATTCAAATACTCACTCTCTATATTCTCCATCCATTTAACATACTGTACATCTCTAATAGCGGAAGGGTTAATCCTGTTTATGAAAAAGTGAAGTATTCTCTTTAGGAAAAGAAAAAGAGCCTTCAAGAAACCAAACTCTTTTACATCCTTACTAAAATCCTCCTTGTAAAGTGGAATTCTGCTTCTTACTCTTGAAAACAAATTATTTCTAGTTTGCATTCTTGTAACCATTAACTATTTTTTCTGCCCCCCCTATTTCATAACTCCTATCCTCTCTCAACCAAAGTACTCTATCTGAATATTTCTCTACCGAATCTAGTGCATGAGACACGTACAGTATTGATTTCTTCCCCTTTATCCTATCAAAATATGCATAACACTTCTTTTGAAAATCAGCATCTCCTACAGCTAATACCTCATCTAAAACAAGAATATCTGACTTAACTCTAATAGCTATGGAAAACGCTAGCCTTACTGCCATACCTGATGAAAAATTCTTAATATTCATATCTGCAAAATCTCTTAATTCTGCAAAATCAAAAATCTCATCTATGTATTTATCTAACTCCTTTTTGGTAAGACCTAAGATAGTACCATTAAGATACACATTCTCTCTAGCACTAAGGTCTGGATTAAAACCTACCCCTAATTCAAGAAAGGGAACTAAACTACCATTAACCTTTACATCCCCCTCATCTGCCACATATATTCCTGATACTATCTTAAGTAAAGTGGATTTACCTGATCCATTAGGACCTATTACACTAAAGAATTCTCCTTTTTTAACTTCAAAAGAAAGATTTTTTAATGCATTAAATTCTCTGTATTCTGTTTTTTGGAAAGGATTTAAAAATCTCTCCTGCAAGGTATTCTTATGCCCTTTAACAGGAATCTTAAATTTCTTACTTACATTCTTTACTTGTATTGTAATATTATCATTCATATTTTTAAAAATTCTCAGCTACTCTTTTTACACTATGTTTGAAATATATGTTTCCAATCAGTATCAGAAGGATGGAAGCAATTAATGAGCCAATCACAAATTTAAAGTTAACAATATTTTGATATGTTAGAGCCTCTCTTACACTCTGAATATATATTGCTATTGGATTGTACTGCACTATGAATCTAAATCTTTCTGGAATCAGTTCAATTGGGAAAAAGACTGCAGAAGCGTAGAACATGAGTTGCATAGCCAACTCTGTAATATGTGCAAGATCTCTAATATATACCATCCAGATACTTGTAAAGAATGAAATTCCATACATACCCAAAAACATAACTAAGCCTATCAACAGTATGTAAAGAGCTGATAGAAGAGAGAAGTGAATATTAAGTACTATCCCTATAACGGCTATTATTAATAGGTTGATACCGAAGTTAATTAAAGCCATAGTTAAAGCACTAATTACAACAATATCTCTTTTAAAGTTAATCTTAAGTATTAAATCTGCTCTCTCCATAATGGAGCCCATACCCCATGTAATACCTTCATTGAAGAATGTAAATATTACTAAACCAGAGAGGAGATAGACTGCGTACTGTCTTGATGTAAGATTTCCTACCTGTCCTGATACAGATGAGAATACAACAAACAAAATTATGAACATGAAGAAGGGTTTAAGTAAAACCCAGAAGAAACCAAGTAAAGAACCTTTGTATCTCATCTTGAAGATAGTTTTTACAAATTGTTTGTATAGATCAATATCGTTCTTACCTATCATTTATATATTCTTTTAAAGTAGTTTTTTTAGAATGAAACAGTTTCCATGTTATCCAGGAACAAAGATACCATATTGTCTCTTTCAGTGCCATAACAGAGCCTATTCTTCTTTTGATACTAACATATCTATTTATCATATTCATCCTGTTTCTCTTAAAGCTTCTCATATCTTTAGTTGATGCCATATGGTCATGATATACAACTGAGTTACCACAATAGTAGATGTCATATCCCAAATCTCTAATTCTCAAGGATAGGTCTACATCTTCATAGTAGAGAAACATTTTAGGATTAAATCCTTTAATCTTTTCAATTACCTCTTTGGAGACTAGCATTACCGCTCCACATATACCATCTACTTTTTCCACTATATTGTATTTCTCACTATCATACTCTCCTTCATGTCTGTCATATGCCATCAGATGTTTGTTAATATCCATTCCTGCAGAATTGATTACATATTTTTCATCTTTCTTTTTAGAGAGTAATATCTTTGGTCCTACTGCGCCAACTTTGTTTTCTGTATTAAATACCTCTATCATCTTCTCTAACCAGTTAGGAGTAACTTTAATATCATTGTTCATAAATATGTAGTAGTTATAATTAGGATATATCTCTAAAGCTAGGTTATGAGCATTACCGTATCCCAAGTTTTCTTTAGACTCTACTATCTTAATATCTGGATAGTTATCTTTTAAGAAAGATACTGAATCATCAGTGGAGTTATTATCTACTACACATATGTCTGCATCTGTATGCTCTATTACTGAAGGAAGGTTCTTTTCTAGAAGTTTCTTACCGTTGTAGTTTACTATTGTTACTAATATATTCATATGTCCTGTAACAAGTATGTTCATATTTACTACAACTAGATATTAAGTGTTTAGTTATTACAACTACTATACCATCTATTAGCATCTTCAAGAATTGTACTGATGTCTCTCTCAGGCTTCCAATTTAAGACCTTCTCTGCTTTCTCATAACTACCTGTAACAACTACCGCTTCGTTAGGATCTGAATCAACTATTTCATAATCAACCTCTCTTCCTGTTACTTTCTCTACTCCTTTTACTATCTCCATAACTGTTGTACCTGTACCTGAGCAGAGGTTAAAAACATCACTCTTTTTGTTTTTAATCATCCACTTTAATGCCTTTACATGACCACTTGCTAAATCAGAGACATGAACATAGTCCCTTATACCTGTACCATCTCTCGTATCATATTTATCCCCCCTTATCATTAAATGATATTCTCCCTTTGATGCTTTAAATACTCTTGGGATTAAATTACCCATTGCTTCTGGATCTTCACCTATCTTCCCACTACTGTGTGCTCCTGATGCATTAAAATATCTAAGGGCTACATAGTTAATACCAAGATGTGTAGCATCTTGAAGTAGTAATTCCATACAGTATTTGTTCCTTCCATATGGGGACATTGGATCAATTTCATCATTTTCTGTAACTGGAATATTCTTAGGATTACCATATACTGCTGCTGAAGATGAGAAAACTATACTTTCTACATTATGCTCTTTCATACAGCTCACTAAATTATATGTACCTATTACATTGTTCTCAAAATACCGTAGGGGTTCTTGAAGAGAATCTAAGACACTTTTGTAAGCAGCAAAATGTATAACTCCATCTACCCCTTCCATTACTGAGTGTATATCCTGAATATTTCTTAAATCACCCTTTACAAACTCTACGTCTTTTTTTGAAATCTCTTTAATGGTACCAACTATTTCTTCTTTGCTGTTTTCTAGGTTATCTATTATTCTAACCTCATAATTATTCTTAAGAAGCTCTAAAACTGTATTACTACCTATATATCCACAGCCACCTGTAACAAGTATTTTCATATTCCAACATTATATCAGTTATTTAATTAGAGAGAAGTCTCTTTTAAATCAAATCTTTATATTTTCTTTTCAACTTTTTATCAAATGTTAGTAATTCAGCATCACTCACAAGAGCACTATACAAAATTATTGAGTCAAGTGCTTTTAAATTATTTGCTCTATCCTTTTGAAATGCCAAATAGTCAAAGATATTGCTTTCGTCTAAAGGAAATATCTCCGAAGCGATATCAAAAACATTCTCTAAAATTAGGTTTGTAAAATCTTCATTCTTTGAGAAAGAAGTAGATAATTCAGCAATAACAACGGAAGGAACAATTATATATTCCGAATAGATAGATTTTGCTAATTGCAAGGCTTTACTGTGATTAATATCTTCTGAGTTAAAGAAAGAACTAACAAAACTTGTATCTACCACATACCTCTTCATCCTTGATCTCGCTGTTCTCTTATGAGTTTCGCACTATCTTTGTATTCTGGTGCAGATAGTATCTTGCTTTGATATCTTTCAAAGAAAGACTTACTCTTGTTCACGGATTCTTTTTTTTGAGTGTAGTCTTTGTAAGAAGTGAGAACTGCCAAGGGTTCTTTTACCCTTTTGTAACCTAAGTATACTGTTCCTCCATCTCTTACAAAGTTAAGTGCTTTAGAAGGATTGTTGTAAAATTCTGTAGTTGTATATCTCTTTACTTTCTTCATACCAATATATTAGCAACTTCTTGGTAATATTGTCAATGATTCTCCTTATCTGTTAATATATATTAATAATATGTGATTGTTTTAAATATGGATAAAGCAAAGAAAGTAATATTTACCCTTTCATTACTCTTACTAATTCCTCTTGTGGGATTACTAATACCAAGTAAAGTAAATGCAACACAGTTTCACTTTGAATCATACTCACTTGCTAAAGAAGATGTGGTTGATGAGGATATCTACATTGTAGCCGATGAGATTAGGATAGATGGTATTGTGCATGGAGATGTGATAGCGATAGGGGACAGTATTCAATTAAATGGGACTGTAGTTGGAGATGTGTATCTAATTGGAAGTAAGATAGATGTGCAGGCTAGCATATATGGTATTACTTTTCTGTTTGGAAATAATAGTACCGTAGAGGGTCTGTTAGCAGAAAACACATATATCTTTTCAAGTTTTCTAAATTACAATGCTGATACAGGTAAGAACCTTTTTGCATTCTTTTTAGAAAGTAGTATTAATGGTTCTGTTGGTGGTAATTTAAGAGCTTTTGGTTCTAAATCCGTTATTGATGCATTTGTTAACAAAGATCTGTTAGTTTTAGCTGGGCAGTACAGTATTGAAGAAGAGAAGGTAGTAGGAGAGATATTTGATAAGGTTAAAACCCAAGAGATTGCTGTAGAACAAGGTGTAGAGCCAAGCAAAGAAATCACTCCTAGTTGGGAAACAAATGTCATTATGGCATTTGTAGGCTTCCTTAGTATGCTTCTAGTTGGTTTTATCTTGATATTTGTTGCTCCTGTTAAATCTTATGCTATCAAAGAAAAAATTAGTGGTTCAAGTGGTGAATTCTTTACTAGTTTAGCAGTAGGGTTTGTAGTATTGGTGTTAGTACCATTTCCACTTGTTGTACTCCTTTTAACTGTAATTGGAGCACCTGCTGCAATCATGCTACTAGGTGCACTGCTATTCATATTTACCTTTGGACGTATATGGGTAGAGATGACATTTGGAAATGAAGTTCTAGGACTATTTGGTATAAAAGAGTACAGACCGTATAAATCTCTGTTAACAGGAAGATTCATATCAACCTTAATATATTTAATTCCTGTTGTTGGTACTCTTTACAGTATGATACTTGGGACAGTGGCTTTAGGGGCAATACTAAGAATGAAGAAAGGTCACTACGATATCGCAACTGAGCAATCTAAAGAGTACAAGAAAAAGGTAGTTGCTAAAAAAAGCAAAAAGAGTACTACTAAAAAGTAAAATTTTAGTTTAGAGAAAAGCCTCGATAGTATCAGCAAAGGTTTCAAATGGATAGGCTCCAAAAATCAATTCTCCTTCTACTGTACCATCATCTTTTATCGCTCCTACTAGGAAACCTGGAGTACCTGATATTCCCATATCTCTACCCTCTTCTAGCATGCTTTTAACATTTTCTCTGTAAGTATTCCCGTTAAAACATGTTGTAAAGTCATCTTCATCGACACCAAGCTCTACTGCTAACTCCACTATTTGATCCTTACTACTCAGTGAGAATGCTTTCTCATGGAACTTAAGGAATGTATCAGCATCAGATAACTTGTAAGTACATACACTGCCTTCTGCAACATCAAAACCTAACTCTCCTGGATTACTCAAAGGAAACTTCTTAAATACATAAAGGACATCACCTGTATCAACATACTTTTCCTTTATGGATGGGAATGTTTCGTTAAAGTGTCTCTGACAGAAACCACAGAAATAGTCACTATACTCTATTACAGCGACTGTTGCAGTATCTGGATTTCCAATGAAGGCACCATCCTCCAAGAGTGCTACTCCCTCTCCTGTTTCCTCTGGGATGTAGTCATCCTGAGCGATGCTATCCTCTTGCTTATCCTCACTGGGTGTTTTAACTGAAGTAACATTCTTTGATGCAAAAAATATTACTGTTGCTATTATTATCCCTGAAACTATTATCGCTATTGGAACACCTAGGTTGTCCAAATTAATTACAACCTCTTCTTTACTACCTTCTTTTTTCTTGCTTTTTGACATAACTATTAATACTAAAATAATGTGAATTAATTATTATACACACAATGGACAGAAATAGTAAAACTGAATATAATGGATTATGGGCAATATGATTATTTCTGATAGCAATGGTAATAATGGTAAAAGAAATATACCTCTTTTAATTCTTTTTTTAATCCTTATTACAATCCCTATATATTTTGCATGTAAAGTATTTCTTCCAAGAGTAGAGATTTTTGATGTAGATGAAGATAATGAACAGGAGGATGTTGAAATAATAGAAGAAGAGGAAGAATTTACTGGACCTCACTATGAAGAGTTGTATGAGAACATTGAGGGAGAGATTGCATATATTGCTGTACCTACAAAAATAGACAAGAAAAAACCTCCTACCATAGTGGTATACAGTCACGGTTCTAATACAAGAGTTACTATGGATACCGAAGAAGAGTTCATGAAAGATCTTCAAAAATATGGAGAGATATACACAGAGAACAATTTAATCTTTGCAGCTTCTAATCAACACGGAGAAAACTGGGGTAACCAACTTTCCATACAAGACACCTTGAATATGATTGAATGGATTAAGGAGAGATACAATACAGAAGAGAAAATCTACATGATTGGTTTTAGTATGGGAGGTTTACCTACTTTAAATTTTGCTACCACATATCCTGAGTTAGTTTCTAAGATAGCATTACTAGCACCGACTACAAGAGCTAGTGAATGGGATATTGATAGGATAGAAAAAATATCAGATATGGTAATTCAAATATGGCATGGTACTGCAGATGTAAATGTAGGTTACTCTCTGTCTACTACATTTATTAACAAAGTAGAAAGTTTAGGAAGAGAGATTCCTTTGATTACATTAGATGGCAAAACTCACTGGGATATAGAGGGTGAATGCATGGACGATGTATTAGAATTCTTAATTGATGGTTAACTTTTTCTGAATCTCTTTCATCTTTTTGTCATCAAACTTCTTTCTATGATTAGCTTCGCTAAATACTTTCGTATCACTGTATATCGGTTTAACATGTATATGAATATGATCTACTATCTGACCTGCTTTCCTTCCATTATTCTGGTTAATCAACAAACCTTCTGGTTTGTATACTTTTGAAATCTTTGTTGAGATCATCTTAACAACCTTACTCATATGAGTATAGATGTCTTCAGGTACATCAAAAATGTTTTCATAATGCTCTTTCGAAAGAACAAGTGTATGACCCTCACTAAGGGGATTAATATCTAGGAAAGCATAAACTTTTTCATCCTCATATACCTTAAAAGCAGGTATTTCTCCATTTACTATTTTACAAAATATACAATCTTCCATATTACTCCTCTACTACAATAGCCGTCGTAGGACAGGCTGCTGCAGCTTCTCTAACTTTTTCTTTTAAACTCTCATCCGCTATTTCTACCCCTTTGTACTCATCCTTTACATCCACTGTTCCATCATCCTTACCTTCAAAAACCTCTGGACATATCGCCACACAAGAAAAACACATTGTACACCTTTCTTTATCTATTCTAACTTTCATATTAATTGTATTTTAAAATTATTTAACTCTCTTTCTTAAACTGAGCAATATACATACGAAATCTCTGTATGAAATGATATATTGCCGCAAAACCCATAAACAGTGATAGCTGTACATGCCAGTACATAAAGTCAAAGTTAATATCCCATAACTGAGATATCTGTGTTCGTAATATCATAAAGACACCAAATGCCATTCCTGGTATTAGTAGAGATAACAGTAATATTGTATTCCAAAAAACATTGAAAAAACGTCGAGGATTTACTTTTCTTCTTATAGCTATAAACCAAATCCAATAGAGGAGAGTTGTTAAAACAAAAGGTGTTAATATATCATATTTTCTATATACAGACTCATCTTCAATATGCTCATCTTCTGTTATTACTTCTATCTGGACATCCTCTAAAAGAAAATCTTGATCTAACTCTCCTACTCTATACTTACCCAATAATTCATATGTACTCTCTCTATGATCCCTTCCTACTCCAGCCTTATCTTTAAAATCATCTGTCATATCTTCTCCACACCATTCTCTAATATCCATAAACTTATCATGATTAGTTAGGTATTCAGTAATATCATAAACCTCATCTTCAAATATCATCCAACAATCATCAGAAGTATTGTGCTCAACCACCTCCTCTTTAGTATAACTAACAGAGATTTCCTCTGTATTACTTTCTTCCATATCAGCAAAAACTGTACCAACAAAAAGAAAGAGGACTAAAAACGAAGCAATTAAGTATCTTTTCTTCATACCAATGATTATCAATTTATTTATACCTAATAGTATATCTATTAAATTAAAAAGTAAACAATATTAAGTGATTAGTAAGTATAACCCTCTGCCTGTTTAGAAAAAGCGGTAAAATATCTACCTTTATTCTTCATCAACTGCTCGTGAGAGCCCTCTTCAGTAATCTCTCCATTATGTAAAACTATTATCCTATCTGCATTTCTTACTGTAGAGAACCTATGTGATATTATAACAACAGTTTTGTTTTCAAAAAACTTGTATATCCTATTGAAAATTCTGTACTCTGACATTGCATCTATTGCAGATGTAGGCTCATCAAATATTGCAACAGGAGCATTCCTGTAAAAGAACCTAGCAATGGCTATCTTCTGTCTTTGACCACTACTAGGACGTATACCACCATCAAACCTTTCACTCATAATAGTGTCATACCCATTCTCATACTCCATTATGAAATCGTGAGCATCTGCATTCTTAGCAGCCTCTAATATTTTCTCTTCATCAATTGGTTTAATAGATTTACCTATGTATATATTCTCCTTTGCTGTTAATTCTCCATAGAAGTTATAGTCTTGGAAAAGTACCCCTATATTCTTGTACCAATCATTAATTTTAATATCCTTAAGATCAATACCATTAATCAGTATCTCTCCTTTCTGAGGATCGTATATTCTAGATATTAATTTGATTAAGGTAGTTTTCCCTGCACCATTCTCTCCTACAATCGCTATTTTCTCTCCTCTCTTTATCTTTAGAGAAAATTTGTCAAAAATATTTTTGTCTGCATTAGGATAATGAAAGGAGATATTTTTTAATTCAATAATGGGAGGTTCTTCTAATCTAGGTAATTTAATATCTCCATCATCAATAATGGGTTTTAAATTAAAAAATAGATATACCTCTTTAGCCTTCATAACAAAATCTCTAAATGCGACTATCTCTGCTGAGAATGCCTCTATACCATCATAGAAAGTGTTAATAGTGCTCATGAAAAATGTAGTATCACCTATGGAGATCTGATCTAACAACAGCAATGCAAACACCTGCATATAGCCAAACAGTATTACAAAGTTACTTAATATTGAGATGAAAATTCCACTAAGAGAACTACTTTTCATTATCTTTCGTAACCCATTAGTATAGTAGGTGAAGAAATCTGTATATTTTTTATCCAAAAATTGGAATGCCCCTATTACAGATATTTCACCCATATCTTTGGGATCAGAAAGTCTTCCACTTATCCAATAACTTTTCCTTCTATCCATAAGGTGTCTCTGATTCGTATTCCAATCAAAATCTTTCTTAAAGAAATGTCTCCTTTGGAAATAGAAGATTATAGAGACAACTATCAACATGGGTACTACTATTGGAACTTGAGTAATAACAATTGCTCCAGAAAGAACCACTCTTACCACCGATGATATTATCCTCACAATATTGGAATCTACGTCTATTATAATATACAACCAATCTCTCATTTTCTGTGCATCGTTTACAACATCAGGTAATTCCATAGTTTGTACACCAAGATTGTGAATTTTCTGATAGGCCATCTTCTCTAAGACCGGATAGGATAATCTTTTCAGAACTCTTGAAGAGTATGACCTTATCTCACCAACAACTGTAAAAAACAGGTTAATTACAAGAAGAACTAAAAGAAAAGGAAGAAGGTCTTTTATCTGTGTCCCTTCTTTTGTTGCCAAAGATATCAAAGTATCTATTAATCTTGCAAATATATATGTATTTAAAAGTGCTCTTAGACTAGATACTATCTCTGAGGACAGTAACCCTAATGTAGCCAGTGGAGAGATTTTCCAAGTAACTTTAAATGTCCACAGAGCTATCTTAATATATTCTTTAAAAGTAATATCTTTTTCCTTTTTCATCTTGATATATGTTATACATTAAGACTGTTATATTAGCAAAGAACAAAGATTTGAGTCAATATTGTGAACAACACTCTTTTGTGATATAATGGAATTAGAAGATATCCCTGTGAACCTTACCTTCATCGTAACTACTCTCATCATGTTCAGGGGGTAAAGGCTTAGGTTCACCAATAGCCATAATATTTAATACTCTGTACTCCTCTGGAATATTTAATATCTCTTTAACATACTCCTCTCTATCCTGTCCTGTCTCTGTTTTACCATCCCTTATCCTCGCCCAACAACTACCTAAACCCTGATTAGCCGCTTCTAAATATATATGAGCCCCTACAATACTACAGTCCTCTATCCACATATCAGTATCTTCTTCTTTAGCTATTACTACAATAGCGACATTGCAATCAGCAATAAATGATTGCCATTTACCACATCTACCTAACCTAGATAATTTCTCTCTATCTCTTACTACAACAAACTCCCACGGATTAACATGATTACCAGAGGGACTAACCATAGCAGCACATAGAATATTATGTATTTGTTCCTCTGAGACTTCTTTATCTGTAAACTGTCTGACGCTTCTTCTTTTTTTGAATATTTCATTCATTCCGCTATTTAGAGCGCGTATAAATTTAACATCTCTGGCATTCTATACATAATATTTATATTTGTCTAGTTTTAAAAATTAAAATTCTAAAAAGTCATCTTCAAATACTTTATACTTTCGCTCTTCTCAATATATCTCTTCTCAAAATCTGTTTGAACTAAGACAACCTCAGAATTCATATTATCACACCCTTTGTATATATCAGTCACTGCCTTTAAAATCTTAAATCCTGATTCTTGAGCACTCTCTTTACTGTATTCATACAGTTGGTTTGAATCTGTTTTAAGATGAATTACCCCTTTTTCCTTCAGTATCTCTTTATACATACTTAAAAACCTAGGTGATGTTAATCTCTTTTTACTATCTCTATCCTTAGGAAATGGATCTGGAAATGTAATCCATATCTCATTAATACTCTTTTTAGGAAAAGTTGTTAAAACATTTTCTATCTGCATTCTAAGGAAAAAAACATTTTTCAAATTAGACTCTAATGCCTCTTTAGCCCCCTTCCAAACTCTCTCTCCCTGTATATCTATTCCTAGAAAAAGAGTGGCTGGATCTTCTTTGCCTAAAAACAGAGAGTACTCTCCCTTCCCACATCCTAGCTCTACAATACAGCTATCATATTTATTTAAAATTTCCTTTACTTTCTCATTAAAGCCATTACTATCCCACTCTAAAACATTAGAGAATTTTTTAATCTCTGAAAACTTTCTCTTCTTAGCTCTACTCATAGCAGTGAGGGTTTATGAGATAGTATCTCTCTACTCCAAAAAGTTAATTTCTCTAAATTGTTTTTTAAATAGTCTAAGGTAACAAAACCCACATCTTCTAAACCTTCCTCTTTTATATGTACATCCATTCCATCCAAATCATATATGTACACTAAACCTAGGTGTACATGATTAACAACATTATCATCCTCTATATATATCAATCCTAAGAATTCTTTTTTGAGAATATTACTTCCTACATCAGCTTCTTCATGTAATTCCCTATCTAATGCATGTTCAAATATATCCACATCTTTGACTAAATCTATCTCTTCGATATGCCCTCCTAAAGGTAGTGGGTACAAAGAGTCTAATCTTTTTTCATTTTTCTTTACCTGTCTGTGAAGGAAATATCTATCTTTGTATCTTAATATGACCTGAGCGATAATTTGTTTGTACGATGGGTCTGTTTCTAAATCTCTTCTAATTCTAAATTCACTTTTTTCTCTTAAGAGCTCCAGGTACTTCTCTTTCCCTTCAGACAGAAATCCATTCCATTTACCATCTTTAAAAAGGGTACCTGTCTTTATACATAATATGTTTTCATCCATAACAATATTGTTAGTTACACTTAACTATTTAGATAAGTATACTTTCTTTGGAGCAACAAAACTACACTACTGGAACATTAGAGGTTTTCACACAGTACAGGCTAGTGGAATCGGGGTGACTCGACTCGAACGAGCGACCTCTTGCACCCCATGCAAGCGTTCTAGCCATCTGAACTACACCCCGTACAATGATTATACTAAAAGTAGTGCTTTTAAGTAAAATCCTACTTAATCTCTAATACTACCTGGTTAGGACCTAAAGATGCACTAAGCCTATACTCTGCACTACTTGATATATTTGAAAAAACATAGATACTAGTATTCTCCTGTCGTTCAGCTCTTAGAGATATACCAGAGGAAAGAGTAACACTCTCTGAAAGAGTTGAAGCCACTCTATCTAACACTATCCCATCAAATACAACTACTAAGTCTCCATCACCATTAATTAAGGAACTTACTGTTGGAATTGGATTATCTCCTTGAGCTGTGACAGTCCAAACTAATTTTAATAATCCAGATGGTCGACCGTATGAATATGCAGAGATAGTGGCATCCTCAGCAACACCCGCTCCTTTTATTCCTTGATCCTCTCTTGAAAACTCTTCACTCCCTAAATCAACCTCTATATCCAAACCTCCCGGATATTTTACCTGAAGAATTACTTCCCAAGTATTATCTTTTTCGATAAAATCGGATGTCAACTTAAATGGAGCATCTGTCCTTACTCCAATATCGTAAAGCTCCTGATCTTCCTCTCCTGACACATTATGATATATCCTCAAAACACCATCTTTATCTATATTCCTATCTTGCTGATAACCTATATCTGTACTATCTATTGAGATATTTTGGAAATCAATCCTAATCACACCTAAATTTGACAGATAGGTTGCAGTTACAAATGGACCACTATCATCTAAATCTTCATTTTCTTTCTCACTCTCTTTTAGTGAAAAAACAAACTTGTGATAACCATCCTCCTCACTGTCCTTAACACCTAATATTGAATATTTACTTTCAGAATCCTCACCCACTGTCTGTGTCTTAGTAGAGTATGAGGAGAAATCTGTATCTCCTGTATATTCATACTTTGTGTCTTTTTCTTCTTCTTGCTCTACAACTGTTTCCTTATCCTCATCTTTTGACTCGTCTTTCTCTTTAGTATTCCTTAATACAAAGAAGACAACTACACCTAAAACCAACAGTACTAAAATAATCCAAATAGCTTTTTTCTTCATATCTTTTTAATTAAAATATTATTATACATACTACCATTTTTAGAGACTGTTTAAAATGGATTTAAGTTGTGATACTATGAATATATGGCAAAAGAATTCCAGATAAGTGATAGTACAAACTCCATCAAAGAGAAAGATACGTCCAAACCAGCAATGGTTGAAAAGATTTATACTAGTGAGGAGAAAAAGAAGATTAAAAAAGAAAAACCGAAAAAGAAAGAAAAGGTAGCAAAAGAGAAAAGAAAACCGTTTGAGAACTTTAAGTGGAGCAAATTACTTTTCCCTACTGTAGCAACTCTTACCTTAATCGGGATTGGACTTTTCTACTACTTTGGAATATTCAAATTTAAACCTACCCCACTGAATGAAGTTCTGAGTTTGGACGAGATGTATGTGGTCTCTTTTCCTCTACCAGTACTATCAAGATCCCTACCTCTTCTTTCTAAGCCCAATGAGCCTAGAACTGAAGTAAGTCCTTTAAATGGACTACTTTTCTCTAAAGGAGAGATGGAAGAGATGATGAAAAGAAGACCTGTTGCAGTTATGACAAACAATCATGTTCAAGCAAGACCTCTTTCAGGTTTAAACAGTGCTGATATTGTAATAGAGGCAAATGCAGAAAGTGGGATAACAAGACATTTAGTAATATATTGGAGTAAAGCACCAGAGAAAATTGGCCCTATCCGTAGTTTAAGACAATCATATCTGGAGTGGGCAAGTGAGTATGACCCACTACTCATCTACGATGGTTGTGCCCAAACAGATAATCCTAAAACAAATGCATGTGGCAATGTCCACTCATACAACACTAAAATAATTGCGACTCTTGGTGCATGGAGATCAAATGAAGGAGGAAGAGTAGCTCCACATAATGAATTTAGTTCTGTTAAAAATAGCTGGAACTATGCTAAAGAAAAAGGATGGGATGGCTTCCCTTCTAATCTTGGTGCATGGGAATTTAAAAGAGATGCTGATATCAATGACAGAGGATCTAAAACTGTGGTAAAAACTACTTTTCATACTAGATTATCAAATGGTGGGATGTATGATGCAATGTGGAGATATGACAGCTCTACAAACATATACTTAAGAGAAATTGGGGGGAAAGCAGATATTGATGCTGAAACAAATACACAGATTAATGCTAAAGTTTTAATTATTCAGGAAGTTAATGTCCAACCCTCAGGTGATGATGCTGGAAGGTTGATTACCACAACCACAGGAGAGGGTAAGGCTACCATCTTACAAGATGGGAAAATAGTTAATGGTAAATGGGAAAAAGATTCTAGAACCGATAGAACAAAATATTATGATAGTTCAGGAAAGCTTATCAAATTGAACAGGGGCAGAATATGGATATCAATGATTCCACACTCTGATGGGAAATTTGATATAATTGAACAATAATATAAAGCAGGTTGGGGAACTATATGCTAAAAAAATTATTCATATCAAAGGTTAGAGTCAGTATTTTAAAACTCTATACTGAAAATCTAGATGCCTCATACCATGTTAGAGGGTTAGTAAGAGAATTAGATGAAGAAATTAATGCTGTTAGAAGAGAGCTAATTAATCTTGAGCAAGCTGGTATTCTTAAGTCCCATAAGGATGGTAACAAACTTGTATATACTGTTAATCGTAAATGCCCAATAATTACAGAGCTTAGATCTATGTTCTTTAAAGACTCTCCTATAGGAAGAAGAATTAGAGAGCTTATAGAAAAAGTAGAAGGTATTCAGTTAGTATTTTTAACTGAAAGCTTCATTAAACGCAGATATGAGCATAATACTGATGTAGATTTTCTTTTTGTTGGTGACATGAGAATTAAAGATCTCACAGAAGCTATGTCTGAGATAGAAAAAGAAATGGAGAGACAATTAAGGTTTAGCGCTATAAAGAAGCAAGATTTTGATTTTGCTAAAAAGAGAAAAGAAGCTTTCTTGATGAATGTCTTACAAAAGGATAAGATAATTATGTTCGGACAGTTATCTGATATATTCTAGAATGAAACTAAAATTCAACTTTGACATAAAACGTTTTGTAGGTTATCTATCTTTAATAATAGCAACTTCTTTTGGTATAACAGCAATATTAATAGCTCTTCCCTTGACAGAGAAGATTAGTGAAAGAACTTCATTTGATTTAATAACCAAGGAAAACCAATACTGGTCAAGAGAGTATGTTTTAGAGTTACAAACAACAGACACAAAAGATATTGAAAAGGTTCGAAATATCATCTACAAAAGATTAAAGAAATTTAAAGTTGAACAAATTGAGATTGCTAAATTAAAAGAACTATCAGATACGGGAAATACTACCCTACTAAAGGTGACCATTAATACTACAAGAGATCCTAATTTAGTAAAAGAGTTAATAGCAAATCAGTTTCAAGTTAGAATTGTTACTAAAAAAGAAGATATTGATTTCTTTGATGAAGAAAATCAATTCGCACATCTATTTGCTGAAAACTATGATCCAACGGGATGGGATAGATCTAACTTTAGGAATGTACATATAACAGAGTTAAAAACTACTAATAATACCTATTCATACTTTGCAATATTTAAGCCTTGGGTAAGTAAACAGGCTGATTTCAATAAACTACTAGATGAACACAAAGGAGAATACATGGGGATAGATACAGATGGTTTTGTTACACCCTACTTAGTTCCTCTTGAGGAACAATCCGTATTTGCTATACCCTTAAGTTATCAATATGAAGAGGAGGTAGAGGCAATTGACATCTTGTACAACTCTGGCATCATTTCTACCAACTATACCCTGCTAAGTGAAACAGACCTGGATCCTCATATTATTAAAATCAATCATATTGGAATAAGTGGAGGATTTGCTATTTCCCTACTGTTAACATATTTACTTTTAGTATTACTAAAGCATGATACTATTGATGATGTAAAAAGAGCTTTTCTAGCAAGTATTCTAACCATAAGTGTTTACCTTGCATTCCTAAAACTATTTAATATTCCTGTTGATACATTTCTACTACCAATAATTGCGATATTAATATTTCTCTTAATTAAAACATTAGTTGTTAACTTAGATTCGGTTTTCTATATAGAAATCGGACTTATCTTACTATTTCTAATAGTTAAAATATTGGGATATGGATATATTGAGATATTAGCTAATCATTTAATATGGCTAGTTGTATTATCAAAATTAACTTTAATCTCATCAGGATGGTATTTAGATAAAATAAAGGAGGTATAGTATGGAAATATTTCTAAACCTATGGAACAACTGGACAAACTTAGAAAAGATCTCTTTCTTTTCCATATTCTTAATAATCTTTCTGCTGATTCCAACTGCCATATATATGATAACAAAGAATAAATCTTTAGTTCTTTTTTCAGCCCTATCCCTACTCTCAAGCGCACTACTCACCCTTATAGGGATTTTAATACTCTCCATTATATTTAATATTGAAATTACCTACATCTTTCTACTAACTCCTTTTACTATTCTTTTCATTAATCTACTAAATATTGGAACCTGTATTGGATACTACACTCTACATTCAAAAAAGAAGGATTTTAATCTAATAGATCTTAAAAAAGAATTCCTAAAAGATACTACTCAGTTAAGTATATTAATCCTACTCCTTTTCTCCTCTCTTTCCATTTCTCTCACTTCATTGTTCTTAACATTCATACTATTTACAGGAATCCTCAGCTTAGGTGTAATTTGGTTTAACTATGTGTTACTTCATCGGTTAGTTAAAAAGTAGTATGTTTAAATATCCTAAACCCATCATTGTCATTGCTGGGCCAACAGCATCTGGCAAATCAGATTTTGCTATCAAATTAGCAAAGGATATCAACGGTGTAATTATAAATGCTGACTCCAGACAGATATACAAAGAGATATCTATAGGGACAGCAAAACCTTCTATAGAAGAAATGAAAGAAGTTCCTCATTTTCTGTATGGACATATATCAGTAAAAGAAAATTACAATATATATAGATATCAGAAAGATGTTGAGAAAGTTCTGACTAATCTTTCAAAAGAGCAAATCCCAATATTTGTTGGAGGAACAGGTTTGTATATTGACTCTGTTGTATTTAACTATCATTTAAGCAAAGAGGAAGTAGATAAAGAAGAAAGAGGGAAGTTAAATTTACTCTCCATAAAAGAATTAAGAAAATTAGTAGATCCAAATATTTTAAAGAGCTTAAATAATAGTGATAGGAACAACCCTGTTAGATTAATTAGGATTATTGAAAAGAATGAAAAGAGAGAACTACGAGGAAAAGAACTGATTCATAAATATTTTGTAATAGATATAGATAAAGAAGAATTAAATAGAAGAATAAGGGATAGAGTTGAGAATATGATAGATAATGGATTAATAGAGGAAAATATAAATACAAGAGAAGAGGATTTAAATAAGTATCCTGCTCTTAAAACAATTGGATATCAAGAATTTGACGGATACTTTGAGAAACAGAAATCATTAGATGATGTGAAGGATGAGATAGTCAAAAACACTTCCAAATACGCAAAAAGACAAAAGACTTGGTTTAGAAGGCATAAACATGCAATATGGACAAATGATTATGATTTAATCCTAGCAGAATCATTAAAACTCATTAAAATTTCATAATTCCCCTCACTACTTTTAATTAACCTTAATTCATCTACTGTAAACT
Source organism: Candidatus Dojkabacteria bacterium (assembly GCA_041678505.1). Taxonomy (GTDB): domain Bacteria; phylum Patescibacteriota; class Dojkabacteria; order SC72; family SC72; genus UBA2177. The sequence goes on from JBAYOB010000008.1 coordinate 27,687, forward strand.
CTATTTCTGCTATATCTAGATCTTTAGAAACTACCTGTAAATCTCTACATATATTAGAGTATTCCTGATCAGTCAAGTCTTTACTTACCCTTCCCAAAGTAAGATGAGGTGTAAAATTACCTTCATTTCTTGTTTTAAGAGTTTGCTCTAATTCCAAAAACAGCTTCCTCATTTCATCACCTCCTTCTAATAAATCTAGATATATTAACTCTTTGTATCTTTTTGATATACCTAATTTAACAGTATTAAATTTAATCTTAAACTTTCTCAATGTAAAATTATTTAATCTGTTCTTAAAATACATTTTCTTGTAAAAAGGAAGCTTCTGACCGAAATATATAATTGATATGTGAAAGTTTTCCGGTTTAACCCATCTAACTGAGACATCAAAACCTTCAAATACTGGTACTATTTTATCAATAACGGAATGTATTTTATCCGACGCCTCTTTAGTAGGGAAAATTCCAAGAAAAAAACTCATTGAACTACTTTGTAATCTTATCTACACCTATATACTTTCTTAAAACTTCTGGGACTACTACACTGCCATCTTCCTGCTGATATGATTCTAACAAAGCAACCATTAGTCTACTGGTAGCAAGACCAGAAGCATTTAATGTATGAATATACTTTAATTTAGAGTCATCTTTTGTCCTGTATCTCATATTACCCCTTCTGGATTGATACTCTCTTACATTTGAAGCGGAGCTAACCTCATAGTACTGCTCTATGGAAGGGATATATACCTCTATATCATAGGTTTTAGCAGCACCTGCTGAACAATCTCCTGCTGCTAACTTTGTAGTTCTGTAATGAAGTTGTAATCCTTCCACCAAAGTCTCAGCTGTCTTAACAAGCTTATCTAGAACTGCTGGTGAATCCTCTTGCTTTACAAATTGATATATCTCCACCTTATTAAACTGATGCATTCTAATTAATCCTTTCTCATTCGCTCTGTAACTACCTGCCTCTTTTCTGTAACAAGGAGTATATGCAAAAAACTTCTTTGGTAATTCATCTTCATCTAAGATCTCATCTCTAAAGATATTTGTTAATACTGTTTCAGCGGTAGGTATCAAGCACATCTCATCTTTGGTCCAATATACATCATCCTCAAACTTAGGTAACTGTCCTGCTGTGTATGCAGAATCTCTTGTAACAAGATTTGGAGGTATTATCATCTCATAGCCTTCTTGCAAATGATGATCTATGAAATAGTTAATTAAGGCCCATTCTAATCTAGCACCTAACCCTTTATATATACTGAAATTGTTTCCTGAAATTTTTGTTGCTCTTTGAAAATCAAGTATATCTAAGTCATTTCCTAGTTGTACATGGTCCTTTATTTCAAATTCAAATACAGGCTTCTCTTTAAATTCCCTAACCACCTCATTATTTTCTTTCCCACCTGCAATTACATCTTCATCTGGGATATTAGGAAGCACCTCTAATTTAGAAATTAATTCTTTTTCTGTTTCTTTCAACTTCTGCTCTGCCTCTTTTACATCCTTTGCTCTTTCTTTTAGTTCTTCTAAAAGCTTTCTGTATTCATCGCTATTTTTATCAATAGTAGCCATTTGATCATTAAACTCTTTCTGTTTAGCCCTCTTGGTATCAAATTCCAACTGTAAATCTTTTCGCTTTTCATACAGCTTTACTATTTCATCAAGATTAAACTCTTTAGAAGAAAGTCTCTTTAACAAACCCTGTTCAATATTATCTCTGTCCTCTATGATTCTTTTAACATCTATCATTTTAACACCACTTTAATTTATTCAGATTATTGTATTATATTCTGCATTCTTGGTATTATCAAGCAATGCAAAAGGAAGAAAAACTATTAAAAAAAGAAATACTGAAGGCTAAAAACATATTAGTACTGTCTCACAAAGGACCTGATTTAGATGCTTTTTGTAGTATGTTGATAGTACAAAGAGTTTTAAATGACATATTCCCTTACAAAAATATTGTTGTGAAAGCCAGACAGTATCCCAATATTAAATTGCCACATATGAAAAAGATACAGATTGTAGAAGATGGAGAGAAGATAGAACCAGGAGATGAAGATTTAATTATTGTTACCGATGCTACCGAGTGGGGACTTTGTTTAGAGAATGTAGACACTATTGAAAATACTTCAGCACCTGTATTTTTCATAGATCATCACAAATCAGATATTATTCCTTCTCCAAATACTTATACTATAAATGAGATGAGAAGTTCTGCAACAGAGCAAGTTTATGTAACCTTCAAGAAATTATTTGGTAATAGATTTGAAATTGATGAAGATATAGCGGCATTGGTTCAATATGGGATTCTCTCTGATACTGGAAGATTTCTATTTGATCTTACAACTCCTGAAACTCATCGAATTTTTGCTGAAGTCATGGAGATTCATAGAGTTGATGTTGAAGAGTTTGAATACAAAAGCAGGAAATTTCCAAGAGAGGCAAATGATGTCATTATTGAGTATCTAAAAACTCTAACAATTACAGGTGATATGTCATATATGTATATCTCAGAAGAGATTATAAAAGAGAGAGGATTTACAAAACAGGCTGTTAATGAAGCTTTCAATTACTTAAAAGATAGATATCTTCGCTTCATACAGGGAGTGCATTGGGGATTTATTGTAAAGCCAATGTTTGATGATAATAAATGGTCTGTATCGTTCAGAAGTACAAAAGGTTATCAGGATGTAGAAGGTATTGCACAAAAACTAAATGGTGGAGGACATAAATATGCTTCTGCCACAAAAATTAGTGCTAACAATGTCCAAAAGGTATTAGATACCGTACTAGAAATTATTGAGAAGGAGACTTCTCTCTAGCAGCTTTCTTCTTTCTATACTCTTCTTCTAATTCTTTTACCTTCCACATAAATATTCTACTTTTATCTTTTGCATTAGGATAATCAACTGTAAATCTCAAAGCAGTCTCAAGTATTGCCCTTGGTTTTTCTTTTGCCCATTTTATATACATTGTTGCTCTCTGCTTATCTCCAAGCTGAGATGATAATCTCAAACCGTACATCTGATACTCTTTAGATACATATTTATGTTTATCTCCAAATATCTTTTTAGGATTTGTCTCTAACTTATCAACATCAAAAAGTTGTTCCTGTTCAAAAGGTTTTTCTCTCTTTATCTCTCTTTCTTTTTTAATATTTTTAAGGATATCTTTTATAGAATCCATACATAAATATTATCAAAATATCAATGATTACTCGAATTTTATACCTAACTTTTCTAGGTTCAAGTTGAACTTTTCAAGAGATATACCAAGTTCTTTTACAGCTTTTTTAATTGCATTAGAGAACTCTACTTGATGAGGTTTTTCTAAAATTGTTATAGCACTATACATTCTTACAAACCATCCAGCAGCATCTCTTCCCTCTTTAGAGGCCTGATCCTTTATCGCCACCTTATATCCATTACTTTTTATCTCCTCCCATATTTCATTAGAAAAAAGAGGACCTACTGACTGACTTTCTTTTTCTTTTCGCTCCAGATATTTTCTTGCTTGCTGAGCTGTATACTTTTTTGAAATTAAAAATATAGCTGTTCTCACCTGTTCGGAGTAAAAATCCTTGTTAGATATCTCCTCTCCCTTGTTTAACCTTGCTAAAGCTAACGCTGTTGAATATGAGAGTACTCCTTCATCTACCATCTTCTGAACCTTTGGAGATAGATCTTCTACATACTTTATAGAATCACTAACCTTTCTAGGGGACCTCCCTACTTTTCTCGCTATGTATGAAATAGTTACATTTCCCTCTCCATAAATTTCTTTACTACCTTTCCAAAAAGAATGAATTATCTTAGCATCTTGTTCTGGAGTCATCTTATTCTGCAAGTTTTCTGACATCTGTATAGAGAGGACTTCTTCTGCAGTTAATTCACTATTTGCTACTCTTAAAATTATTTTTCTGGGAATACCTATTTCGCACAGGTACTTTATTGCATAATACCTGTGTTGACCCGCTATTAAACGAACAAACTTCTCACCTTCATATTCTACAATATCTCCTATACATGGCTGAAGCTGTCCAACCTCATTTATACTCATTGCTAATGATTCTACAGACTCACTATCTATCGGTCTGATATTTTCGGCAGGGATGATATCATCAATACTTACCTCTAACCAATCCCATGTAACATCCTTAGTATCTTTCTCAAAAGAATCTGAGTTTTCCAGAAAAGAGTTCTCCCCAACCATGCCGCTATCTTATAATGAAAATCTATAAGGAGTCAAAGACATTTAAATTTTACCTTACCAAAGTTGTTTCTTCTTTCTACTTCTAGGAGTTAAATTGACTAATAGTAAAAGAGGATATAGAATCGAGGCTGTGTTTAATATTTAGAAAAAATAAGTGGAAATATCTATTTTGGATAAAAAGATTTTCAAAAGTGAAAAACGAAATAACTTTAACTGCTCAAATTGTAAAACTTTTATAGGAGATAATGAATATATGGGGACAAAGTATAGGAATCATTGTCCTACTTGTCTCTATTCAAAGCATGTTGATTTAAATAATCCTGGTGATAGGAAAGCTTTATGTCGAAGTAAAATGAAACCCATTGGTCTTACATTTAAAAAAGAAGGTATTGATCAAAACGGAGAAGAAAAAATTGGAGAATTAATGCTAATTCATAGATGTTGTAATGAAGAGTGTGGGAAGATTTCAATAAATAGGTTAGCTGCAGATGATGAGACTCAAGCTATCATAAATCTGTACGAAGACTCTCTTTCCTT
>JBAYOB010000009.1:0-23028 GCA_041678505.1 Candidatus Dojkabacteria bacterium
AGTATCAAACACATACTCTCGAATTTGCATGTCACGAGGATATGTATCAGTAGTGCCTTTGTAAGGCTGTTTTGATAAAGGTGTGTTTTTATTCATAGGAAATTATAGCATATACTTAATCTTTCGTAACAGAATAATTAATATGAATATTTTGTGATTTTCTCAGGTAAAATCTTCTGAATTTTCCAAAGATATATGCTCTACTATTTTTTCAAAATATGTTGTAATTCCTGCTATTTTATAATTACCTATCCATTTTTCCCAATAAGACGTAAAATAGAGAAAAGGCAACCTCAGGTTTACATAAAACAACTGTAAGTTGGTGGTTGCAACTGGTGTATTTGTAATAAAATTAGCTATTAAATTTAGAAAATTGTTTAAAATGAGTATCCGTAAAAATTTGCCTTATCTTCGAAGAGAAAAGGGTTTTTCGCAAGAAGAGTTAGCCTACAAGTTAGGAGTCTCTAGGCAAGCAGTATCTAAATGGGAGTCAGGGGCAGCATTTCCTGAGACTGAAAAAATATTAACTATTTGTAAAATATTTGACTGTTCTTTAGATGAATTAATGAATACAAATATTGAGGAATCTAAAAAAGACCAAGAGAGAAAGTATTCCTTAAATGACCTAGTAGAAGAGATAACAGATATTGTAAAAAGGACATTTAATATGTTTGATAATATGAGTTTCAAAACATTTGTTAGATTTCTTTTTGAGATATTTATCCTTTTTGTCCTTATACTTTTATTACATATCCCTTTCTCACGTATAACTAATTTAGGATACAACGTATTTGTTCATATCCCTGGTAATATATCTCAAGTTCTAATTTCTCTTTGGCACTTTATTACAGAATCTGTATATATCGTTATTGCTGTAATCTCTTTTGTATATATTTACAAGATTAGATTTTTAGATAAGTTTGATTATGTAGAGAAACAGCAAAGGAAAGCTGATCAAACAGGAGAGAAAATTCAGGTAGAAAATGCGAAAAAAGTTAAGAAGATAGAGGTAAAAGAGTATGATTTTGGAGTTTTTTCTTTTATGGGTAAAATCGCAATCGTACTAGTAAAAGCTTTTTTTGCTTTCTTATCTTTACCGTTTATTTCCCTCCTATTTCTTGCTTTTGCTGGGATATTAATAGCAATTGTGATGGGGTTTGAGGGAGTAATATTCTTTAGTGTATTTGTTTTGCTTTTAGCAGTTATCATTTCATCTATTGCTTTACTCTATGTCATTTATAACTTTTTAATTAATCGTAAAAGTGATTGGCGAAAACTCTTTGTTGTTTTTGTAATCTCCATAGCGGGACTAGGAATTGGGACGGGAATCTCTGTTTTAGAATTTAGTAAGATGAGTATTTCATCAGAGGTTTCATCAAAAGTTGAAAGTATTTCTTCTTTTGAGACTTTTGAGATGAATGATTCTCTGTATTTAGGTTGGGTCCCTTATTTTATTGAATATATCGAAGATGACTCTTTGGGAGATGATATAAAGTTTGAAGCGATATATTACACTGTGTTCACCAAAGATGTAGTTTTTAGTGAAGATAGCACAACAGGTGACATATATATATATCCTCAAAGAGTTAACACATTAAATTTTAGAGAATTGTACGATATTCTAATAGAGGATTTAAAAGACAAAAGAGTATCTAATTATTCAACATTAGGAGATATTCAAATTAAAATATATGGTAGTAAAGAAAACATAACTAAGTTAGAGAGAAATAAATATAGATATGTGAGTGACTGATATTATATAACCTACTTACTATCGAAAAATCAAAATTAAAAAAGTTGAATAAAATGAGTAAATCGTATATATTTTAAGATATGAAATATAGTGTTGGTATTACAGATTCTAAGAGAAAAAGAAGAGTAAAAAGGAAAAAAAGCCCAACAAGGACTAAGAATTTTTCCAAAGGCTTTACCCCTACTTCTTTAACGAAATTCAAGAATTTTAAGAAGTATAATTCAAAAAATACCGGGAAATCTAAAAAGATTTTTTCTTTCTCTAATCTTAAAAAGGCGGGTGGAGATAAGAAGAAAATTAACAAGATTAAAGCAAAAAAAATACTTTATGTTTCTTTAGGGGTAATCTTTTTTGTAGGTTGTGTGGTTTTAATAGGTATAGGGGTGTACTTAAAGAATTTACAAGATTCTCTCCCATCTCCTGATGAGTTAATTGATAGAACCTCTGATCAAACTACACAGATTTTTGATAAAGATGGAGAGCTCCTGTACAACATTTATGGTGAAAAGAATAGAAAGTTTGTATCAATAGATAAGATTCCAGAGCATACAAAATGGGCGCTCCTAGCTGCTGAAGATATAGAGTTCTACCAGCATAAAGGTATAGATTACTTTAGTATAATGAAGGCTTTCTTACAGAATCTAAGTGCTCGTAGTGTAGTAAGAGGTGCTAGCACTATAACACAGCAGTTAGTTAAAACTACGATTTTGTATGATGTTTTAGGGGATGAAGCTTACTCTCAAACGTATGCAAGAAAGATTAAAGAGGCGTTAATTACAATGCAGGTAGAGCAAACATTTACAAAAGATGAAATATTACAGATGTATATGAATGAGGTACCTCTTGGAGGGGTTAATTACGGTTTCCAAGCAGCAGCTAACTCTTACTTTGGAAAGGATGTTCATGATTTAACACTTGCTGAGAGTGCCTTGTTAGCGGGACTAATCCAAAGTCCAGGAGTATACTCTCCTTTGTATGGATCGAGTCCTGATGCTGCTAAGAACAGACAGAAATACGTATTGGATCAGATGTATAAAAACAGGAAATTAACAGGTATAAATAAGGAGGAGATAGAAGAAGCACGTGAGGAAGAGTTGGTGTATAGCAGTAAGAGGATAGATATTGAAGCTCCTCATTTTGTATTTTATGTAAAACAACTTTTAGAACAGGAATTTGGAACAGAAAGAGTAGAGAGAGGTGGTCTTCGGGTAAAGACAACTCTTGATTCTTCATTACAGAAGATAGCAGAGGAGGAAATTATCAAAGGAGTTGAGGGAGCAGCAAGATACAATGTACATAACGGTGCTATGGTTGTATTGAACCCTAAGAATGGGCATGTGTTAGCAATGGTTGGCTCTGTAGACTATTTTAATATTGAAGATCCTAGAATAGATGGAAATGTAAATGTAGTAACCAGAGAGAGGCAGATGGGCTCTTCAATAAAGCCATTTGTCTATCTTAGTGCGATTGGTCAGGGCTATGGCCCATGGCTGTTAGCTCCAGATATTGAAGAGATAAGCTTTGGAGAATACAAACCAAAGAACTGGGATATGCAGTATTTTGGATTAATGACAGCTAGACAGGCATTAGTGCAGTCTAGGAATATCCCCACAGTATATACACTTCAATTAATAGGGACAGATTCCTTTTTACAGACAGTAGAAAGGTTAGGGATAACTTCTCGCTTAGACCCAGCAAATTACGGTTTAAGTTTAGGTTTAGGTTCTGGGGAGATGAAACTTCTTGAAGTAGCAAATGCATATGCTGCTATTGCAAATAGTGGAGTTATAAACGATATTACCCCGATTCTTGAAGTAACTAATTCTAAAGGAGAGGTTTTAATGAAAGCAGAAGAAGATACAGGAAGGAGAGTAATAGATGAAAAAGAAGCATATTTAATAAATTGGATGGTTTGTGACTTAGGTGGATTTGGAGACAAGTATGGTAATCATCACTACTCTATTGGTTCTACTAAAGTATGTGGGAAAACAGGAACTACAGATGGGCCAAAAGATTTGTTAGCATTTCTTTACAATCAAAACTTAGTAGTTGGGGTATGGACAGGGAATAATAATAATGAACTTATGCCAGGAGGATGGTCTTCTACAATACCCCTACCCTTGGCCAGCTCTTTCTTCAAGAGAGTTATTGAAAATTTCCCCTCTGAGACATATAACAGACCCGCTGGTGTTTTGACTACTACTATTTGTAAAGATAGTGGTGGTGTCCCTCAAGAAGGTGTTGATTGTGGTCATCAGGAACACTCTCTTTACATATCAGGACGTCCTCCGAGAAATGATGGGAGGAAGATAGTAGAAGTTTGTATAGAAAATGGTTTCCTCCCAGAGAATTTGGATGCAGCAAGGAAATACGGTTTAACTCATGAAAAAGTTCTACTAAATAGTACTTTAGAAAATACTTTCCAACAAGGAGCATATGAACAGTATTTAGCTAAATTAGAAGGATCAAATTATATTTTTGCAGAACCTCCTATGGGGAAATGTACTCTACCTTTAGGTCCAGGGAATGCTCCTGTTCTTGATATCTCTAAACCAACAGCAGATCAGTCTGTAGTAAGAGGGAAAAACTTGGAAATATCTGGACAAGTTAGGTATTTAGAAAGCATATCGGATCTTTCAATAACTTTTGATGGAGTTAAAATACCTGGAACTTCTGTTAAAAAAGATGGTACTTTCGTTGTAAATTATTTTGTCCCAGACAGCACATCTCTTGGTAAAAAAAGTGTAGTTGTGAAAGCAACAGATAACTATGGAAAAAGCGATACAAAAAGCATTAATGTTAAAATTGTAGAACAACCCTCTACAACGAAAGTTTCTCTAAAAGAACCAGTTGATGGTAAGACAGTATCTTTCCCAGTATCTATCCTTGCAACTGTATCAGGGGGCAATGTAGATGGTGTATCTTTTAAGGTCGTAGGAGATAGTTATAATGAAATATTTGCTGCATCAAAACAAACAAATGGGTGGTTATATTCCTGGGCAGAAGACCCATCAATAACAAAGGGAAATTATAAGATTACTGTTACTGCAAAAGCAGGAGGAAACACCATTACTGGTAATACTGTGACTATAAATGTAAATTAGAGCTTTATATCACTTTAGCTCCATACTCTTTACCTAAAGAATCTTGTATATTATTAACAATATTTTTGATTTCCTTATCATCTAAGGTTTTATTATAATTGCTAGCAGTAATTCTAAAAGTAATTCTTTTACTTTGTTCTTCGACTCCTTTTCCTTTATATATATCCAGACACTCTACTCTCCCCCATAAAGAATCAGTATTTACAATGTTTTTTATACTGTTCTCGATATCAATATAATTAACATTTAGATCAATCTCAAGACATAAGTCTTGAGTAAAATTAGGATATATTGATGTCTTTTCGTATTTCCTCAATTCTGTCTCTAAGTTAGATAATTCATTTAGATCAACCTCTAAACCACATGTATAGTAAGGTAGTTTAAAATTCTCTTTGATTTCATTCTTTATTTCTCCAACTATTCCTAGATTAATCCCTTGATAGGAAACTATTGCTGAGGTGTTGGCTTCAAAAAGATTTAGACAGTTTTTAATATGAGGTGTTAGATTAATCTCTTCAAAATCTGCTACTAAGTTGTAATTAATACCAAAGAGATTTAATTTGTTAAAGATTTTTTCAAGATATTCTTTTGCTAGATAGTATGGAGAACCAGTTATCTCTTTTTTGTTACTTTTTGTACTTAACAGAGATAAGTGCCATTTCTCCACTGGAAGTTTGTTATCTTCTGTAAAATTTAAAAGATGCGGTATCCCTATTTCATACAAGGTAAAACTATTTATACCTCTCTCTAAATTATCTTGAGATTTCTGTAGTAATGATTGTAGAACAGCTGTCCTCATCAAAGCTAAATCAGGAGAGAGAGAGTTTTTTATTTTATATGCTAAATCACTATCCAGATTACATTTATTAAAGTTATTATGACTAACAAAACTATAGTTAATGGTTTCATTAGCTCCACTGTTTGAGAGAATTTCTCTTATCAGATTTTTTGTAGTAAGACTTCTATTTATTCTGGGAGGAGCAATTCTCTTTAAAGGTAATACATACTCTATATTGTTGAAACCGTAAATTCTTCCAATATCTTCATACACATCCTCTTTTATTTCTATGTCTTTTCTCCAAGAGGGAGGTGTAATATAGAGAGAATCTTTTTCTTTTACGGTATATTCTAAATTTTGCAGAAGATTTTTAATCTGCTTTGTTTCTAACTCAGTACCTAACAGAGCATTTGCATCACTAATTGTAATTTGGATTGTCTTCTGCTCAAACTTGTTTGTGTATATATCTATGGTATCAGAAGAGATTTTCCCATTAGCAAGGTCTTTAATTAACTCTACAGCCTTTAGTAGAGCTGGTAAGCACTGTTCTGGGTCTAAATTATGTGTAAATCTTGTAGTAGCCTCTGTAAAGATACCTAATCTCATAGAGGTTCTTCTTACGCTAGATTTATCAAAATTAGCTGATTCTAAAACGATTCTTTTAGTATTATCATCAACCTCTGTATCTTTACCTCCAATGACTCCTGCTATTGCGATAGGATGCATACTGTCTGCTATTACCATTGTCTTTTCATCTAATTCGTATATCTTATCATCTAAACCTAATATTTTTTCTTCATGTTTAGCCATTCTTACTTCAATGTGGGCATGATTTAATTTGCTAGAATCTTGATTAACTAATTTGTCATAATCAAATGCATGTAGAGGTTGTCCTACAACTAAAGAGATGTAATTTGTTACATCAACGATATTATTTACAGGTTTAATATCACATTTAATTAAGGTAGATTTTAGCCATATGGGAGATTCATTTACTTCGAGATTATCAATAACTATGCCGATATATCTAGAACAGAGTGCTTCTGCATCATTTATGATTTCTAATTTTAAGCACTTATCTTCTGGTTTTAAATTACTGTTTTTTACAAGATACCACTCTGGACTTTCAAATCTATTTCCAACTATGGCAGTCAACTCTCTAGCAATACCTAAAACTCCAAAAAGATCTCCCCTATTAGTTAAAGCTTTATTCTCTATGTTTATAACGGTGTCATTCATCTCATAATACTTTGCAAAGCTTTCTCCTACTGGAGCATCTTTTGGAAGGACTAAAACATTCTCATGGTCAGAGCCAATATTTAATTCTCTCTCTGAGCCTAACATACCATTTGAAAGAATTCCTCTTAATTTAACAGCGTTAAGAACAGAAGGTTTTGCCTCAGTATGGATGGTGTAAGGGATTTTTGATCCAACTTTCAAGTAAGCAACTTTATCTCCTATTTCTAGTTTTTTATCTCCAGCAACAACCTGAATATGTTCTTCTGTACCATAGTTGATTTGATAGACAGCTAATTTGTCTGCATCAGGATGATTTTCTTTCTCTATTATCTCTGCTATGACAATATCTTTATAGTCATCTTCTAGATTATAATAATAGTCAATTTCCCCTATATGTTCTTTGATTAATTGGATAATTTCACTATCACTTGCAGATATATTTCCAAACTGTTTTAAAAGATTTATAGTTATTTTCATTCTAGAACTGTCTTAAGAAATTAAGATTACTCTCTCGTAGATATCTAATATCATCAATTGCTAACTTTATCATTGTTAATCTATCTACGCCAAACCCCCATGCAAAGCCACTGTACTTATCTGGATCTATTTCAGCTTCTCTAAACACATTAGGATGTATCATTCCACATCCCATTATCTCAATCCATCCAGAATGTCCACATGTAGAACATCCTACTTTCTTACAGAATGGACAACTTATTACAAACTCACAATCAGGTTCTGTAAAAGGAAAATATGCAGGTTGAATCCTAACTTCTAAATCTGTTTCAAGATATCTTTCAAGGTATGTTTTTATTGTAGCAATCATATTTGCAAGAGAAACATCTTCATCTACAAAGACTCCTTCTATTTGATGAAAGGTATGCTCATGACTTGCATCTGTTGCTTCATTTCTAAAACATCTTCCGGGTAGTACAACTGCTATGGGAGGGGGTCCAAACTCTCTTAGAGCTCTATTCTGCATGGTAGATGTATGTGCAGGGAGGACAAGTCCGTTCTCAGTTCGGAATGTATCATACATATCTCTAGCAGGGTGACCTTTAGGAAAATTCAAAGATTGAAACATATGATAATCATCATCGATCTGTCTACTTTCTAAAATATCAAAGCCCATACTTGTAAATATGTCTAGCAGTTTCTCTATCTCTTTTGTCAAAGGGTGCTTTGAACCTTTCTGTGCAATAGTTTTACTAAACTCATCATACTTGGAATTAATATCAAAAGGTGCCGTAGGATCTATTTTTTCACTTGTAGAGTATTTTGTATTTTTCTCTCTTTTTTTCTTTTTAAGAATATCTTCTATCTCTTTTTTCAAATTATTAATTTCCTGTCCATAAAGAGGTCTTTTCTCTTTCTCAATAGAAGATATATCTTTAAGCAGTGAAGAGAGTAATCCTTCTTTTCCTAAGTATTTCTGTTTTAAAGTAAGATACTCTAATATATCCTTATCTTTCTCAATATCTCTTCTAAGTTTATCTAGGTTTTTGTTCTTGTATTTCATGTTTTTCTGTTTTAACTATTATATTTAGTATACTACATATATTATTAAACAAAAAAGGACTCTTTTGTAGAGTCCTTTTAAAAAACTAATTTAGACCCTACAAAGATTTTACTAAAAAGCTAAAAACGTTTGGATTATTTACAGCTATGTCTGCTAATATTTTTCTATCTAACTCTATATTCTTATCTTTAAGTTTCTTTATGAAATCCTTGTACTGAATATTATTATTTCTACAGGCAGCATTAATTTTTGTTATCCATACTCTTCTCATCTGTGCAGGTCTTTTCTGTCTATGATTGTATGAATACTGTCCTGCATGCAAATATGCTTCATTAGCAACTTTGTAAAGTTTACTTTTGGTTAGTCTGTATCCTTTTGTTTTCTTTAATATTTTTTTATGTCTTTTTTTCCTTGTAGTTCCGCCTTTTACTCTCATATGAATATTACTAAAGATTAACTATTTTCCTCTTCAAGGATTTTTTATTACTTTTATCCACCTTCTGATCCTGTTTCTGCCTTCTTTTTGATTTAGCAGATCTTTTAGTTCTAAGATGACCTTGACGACTCTGTTTATATATCAATTTAGGTTTTTTACCACCCTTAGGCTTTGATACTTTGATCCTCTTTTTTGCTGTTTTGTTTGTTTTTTGTCTTGCCATCGGATTTAAATGTTATTGAAATACGATTACCTTCTACTTTAGGTTCGGTCTCGATGCTACTATAATCAGAAAAATTAGTCAATATTTCATTTAAAATCTCTTTTGCTAAATCCATTGATTGTCTTCCTTTCTTTTGCATGACTATCTTGATAGGGTGTCCTTTATCCAAGTATCCTTTAGCTCTTTTGACTCTGTGTTCTACGTCGGCTTTTTCAATAACGGGTGAGAATCTAAATATCTTCTGATCTTTTACATTTCCTTTTTTACTACCCCTACTCTTTTTGTTTTGTGCATAAATGTATTTTCCATAATCCATTATTTTACAAACAGGAGGTAAAACATTTGCTCCTACTTCCACTAAATCTAACGCCGCCTCTTCTGCAAGTAACAAGGCTTTTTCTGTTGGTACAACACCTAAATTATCACCTTTCTCATTAATTAACTGTACCTCTCTTACTCTAATTTCTCTATTTGCTCTCGGACCTTTATTCTTTTTAAAATTCATTTATTAATTTTAATTATGTTTAATTTAATTATTTGTAAAGGATTCTTTATTTCGAATCTCTTCTTTTATATTATCTATAAATTCTTGTGTTTTCATAAGACCTTCTTCTCTGTTTTTTCTCGCTCTTACTGAGATAGTCTCAGTCTCAATCTCTTTATCACCTACTATTACTATGTAAGGGATTTTAAGCTTCTCGGCATCTCTTATCTTTGATTGCATACTCTTGTTTCTTTCATCTATCTTAACCCTTATCTTTGCTAGTTTAAGTTCATCATATATCTTCTCAGCATATTCTTTATGTTTTTCAGATATGGGGATTACATATACCTGTTCCGGTGTATACCAAAGAGGGAAATCTCCTCCATGATGCTCTATTAAGAATGAGAAGAATCTTTCAAAAGAACCAACTAATGCTCTGTGAATAATGAAGGGACGTTTTTCTTCTCCTTCAGAATCTATATATGTAATGTCAAATCTCTCAGGGAAATTAAAATCAAGTTGAATTGTAGAGATGGAGTCTTCCTTACCAAACACATTAACAGCTTGTACATCTATCTTAGGTCCATAGAATGCTGCATCTCCTGGTATTTCTTCATATTCAAGTTTCTTCTCATCTAAAACCTTTCTAAGAGTATTTTCAGCAATATCCCATTTTTCTTTTTCTCCAGCGTAATTTTCAGGTTTATGTTCCCAATCAGAAAGAGAGAGTCTGAATTTGTATTTATCAAAACCAATATCTTGATAGAAGATATGTAAAAGATCCAAAGTTTCAATTAATAACTCTTCTAATTGCTCTTCAGTACAGAAAAGATGAGCATCGTTTTGAGTAAATCCTCTTACTCTTTGCAAGCCATGGAGCTCACCTGATTTTTCATATCTATATACTGTTCCTAGTTCACCTAGTTTGTAAGGAAGCTCTCTGTAACTCTTAGGTGACATTTTGTATACCATCATAGCTGCAGGGCAATTCATAGGTTTTAGATAATATGTCTCATCTTCTATTTTAATCGGAGAGTACATACTTTCTTTGTAAAACTTAAGATGACCTGAGGTTTCAAAAAGGACTTCTTTATATATATGAGGGCTTAGTATATGCTCATATCCAGCTTCTCTTTCAAGTTCTAACATATATTCTTCAAGAATTCTCCTTATGATGTAACCTCTTGGTAACCATATGGGTAATCCTTGCCCTATTTCAGGGATGATAGCAAATAGCTCTAACTGTTTACCAAGTTTTCTGTGATTTCTTTTTTCTAATTCTTCTTGATCCTTAAGATATTTCTCTAACTCTTCCTTTGTTTCAAAAGCAGTGCCATATATTCTAGTTAGCATTTTCTCATTTTCATCTCCCCTCCAGTATGCTCCTGCTGTTTTTGTGAGTTTTATAGCTCCTATATTTTTTGTGTTTTCTAAATGAGGTCCTCTACATAGATCTGCAAAATCATTCTCTCCAGTTACATAGAAACTGTATTCTTTCTCATCTAACTCTTCTAAGAGCTCTAATTTATATATCTGTCCTGTTTTGTTGTAGTATTCAAAAGCCTCCTCTTTATTCATAACTACCTGTTTAATGGGCAAACCTTTTTTAATGATTTTCTTCATCTCTTTTTCTATTTTGGGTAAGTCCTCTTCTTCTATGGGTTCACTAAATTCAAAATCATAGTAAAAACCGCTCTCTATTGCAGGACCTATACCCAATTTTGCGTCAGGGTAAAGGTTTAATACTGCTTGAGCTAATATATGTGATGCAGAGTGTCTCATTTTTTCTAAATTTGACATTTCTTCAGAATCCATGATTGTTAATTAGTTAAAAAATTTAAGTTTGTATTCAGGGAAAGCGTTTTAAAAGACATGTGTTGTAAAAACAATTTTGCTAAGTTTTGACTTATTTATTCCGTACCTTTTATACATGGTCTCTATTTTATATTTTTATGTCTTGTTTTGCAATGAAAAAGGATATTTTGTTTAGCCCAAATTCAATAGAATCTGCTAGTTCAATATATTCAATATTAATGTTATCTAAAATATATCTCCTTGGATGTTTTAGTATTAATGCGCCCTTAAATCTCTGTGTAGAAGGATTCTCTACTCCAGGCAGTAGTAAGGAAGCCATATTAATGATATTTTCCATTTTTAATGTTTTTTTAGTATTGAAAAGTTTGTAGGGAGGATCTAAGAATATTAGATCAAATGTTTCAATTGGAATATTATTTGTTTGTTTGAAAAGGAAATCTTCTACTTTTAATTTGATTATTTCTGATTGAGAAAGAAAACCTGTTTTTTCAACATTCCTCTGTATTGCATAGTATGCATATTTGGATGCCTCTACAAATGTTGTATGTAATGCTCCTCTTGAGAGAGCTTCTAATCCAAAAGAGCCTGTTCCTGCATAGAGATCTAGTATTTTCTTGTTTTGAATATCCTGTTTTAAAATATCAAATATTCTTACCTTCATTCTATCTGTTAAAGGTCTTGTGGTTTTAGGTATTTCTAATTTAAAGTTTTTTACTTTCCCAGCAGTAATCCTAACGGACCCTTTTATAGTTGGATCTCTATGAAGAATTCTTTCTTTAAGAAAAGTATCTTCCATTTTTTCATATTCTTCAGGAGTTTCTACTTTCCATTTCTTTTTTTCTTTTCTTAATTTTTTAGGAGAATCGTATTTGAGACTCATTTTTTATTTAATTAAAATTATTTTCAATGTTAGCTGCATAAGGATTTCCGTAGTAAAAATATATAATAGTTCCGTTTTCAACTAATCTAGGAAAGTGAATTAATATTTTTGTTTCATTAGTATTACAACCACTTTCAATTTTGTAATTTAGTAAAGTATTATTATCACTATCTAGAAATCTAATGTCATTGCAGTCCTCCAAAAGCCTTTCTGCTCTAATTAATTCTTCTGTATCCACAGTAATAATGACTTCGGGACTTAAGTATTTTTTAGCTTCTTCATCACTAAGAGTTATTGCCCTTCTATATAGCCAACTACTACTGTAACCTAATATTTCTTCTTCATTGTTATTGTTATCAAATTCTGTAGTTAGAAAGATTCTTATCCCCAGTATAATTACTCCTAGAAGGAAAAAAACTATAATTCTCTGAAGTGCTTTCATAGTGTATTTTAGCAGAAACTAATCACTGTTTCTTGTAATTTCATAAAGTATTGCTGTTGCACAATTTGCAACATTCAATGATTCTTTCATTCCTCTCATGGGGATCATTATCTTTCTATCACAATATTTATCTACAATTTCCTCAGAGACACCCTTTTTTTCATGTCCAAAAACAATAGCTAACTCATCAGGGTATGTTATTTTCTGAAAATCTTCGGCATCTTCTCTAATTTCGACAGAATATATTGGTATTTTTTGTTCCTGTATCTCTTCCAAAGCATCTTGAGTAGTATCATAATGTTCTGATTTAACCATATCAATAGCACCTAACGCTGTTTTCTCTAGTTTAGGATTATCTATATTACTTGTGATACCACACAGATATATTTTCTCTACACTACCTGCACCATCAGCAGATCTAAAAATACTGCCAACGTTAAATACAGATCTAATATTATCTAGAACAATATGTATCTTCATTGAAAGAGATTATCTAAAATATATTGATGATTATTATCTTCTTTAAGTATCTTTTTTGCAATCTTTTTTGCATTCTGGAGTAAATCTAGATCATGTATAGATGCTATCTTAAATTGAGGGACACCTGATTGTTTAATACCGTATACTTCACCAGGTCCTCTACTTTGCAAATCATATTCAGCTACTTCAAAACCAGAAGAATGTTTAGCAAAGTATTTTAACCTATCCCAAGCGGGAGAATCCTTTTCAACATTAGCATTAGGGATTACAAAACAATATGATTCTTTATCACTTCTACCTACCCTACCTCTTAATTGGTGTAATTGTGCTAATCCAAATCTCTCAGCATCTTCGATAACCATAATAGTAGCATCTGGAATATCTATACCTACCTCTATAACGGTTGTAGATATTAATACATTTATATTTTTCTTTTTAAATTCTTCAAGAAGATTAATTTTTTCTTTTTCTTTAAGTTTTCCGTGTAAAAATTCCACTTTTAATCCTTTGAACATATCTTTAAGATATTCATATTCAGTTAGTACTGCCTTAGCACTCAGTTTCTCTGACTCTTCTATTAAAGGATAGATTATGAATGCTTGATTTTCTTTTTTACTTTCTTTAATATTTTCTTCTATCCATTTAAAACATTCAATTCTTTTCTGAAAAGGAGTAAAGAAAGTTTTTATCTCTTTTCTATTCTTAGGTTTCTCTCTAATTTCTGATACATCTAATCCACCAAAGAAAATTTCAGTTAAACTCCTGGGGATAGGGGTTGCAGTCATTGTTAAGTAATGAGGTGTATGATCTATCTTCTTTTTAAAATACTCTCTCTGCTCTACTCCAAACCTGTGTTGTTCATCGATAATTACAAGGTTAAGGTTTTCAGGCAAATCTTTTTCATACAGGATCGCATGAGTTCCTATAATTAATTTTCTCTTTGCTTTTTTAATTATTCTGTTTTTTGATATACACAGCTCTATTTCAACATTTAAGTTCTCAAAGAGTTTAGTAAATGTTTCATAATGCTGCTGAGTTAAAACAGTTGTAGGAGCTATTAATATTGAAGAGTAGTTATTTTTAATGCTGTTTAGTATCGCTATTGCTGAAACAATTGTTTTACCACTTCCTACATCTCCATTAAGAAGTCTATTCATTGACCTTGTTTTACTCATATCATAGAGTACTTCCTCTATTGCTTTGTTTTGGTCATCTGTTAATTTAAAAGGTAAGGTTTTTATAAAGGAGTTTAGATATTTAGATTCTATATTCATAGGAATACTTTTCTCTGATTTTCTTCTCAACTGCTGTTTTTCTATTTTAAAACCTACTCTTAACATCTCATCAAAAGAGAGTCTTTGTCTAGCCTTATCTATATCTTCTTGGCTTTCAGGGAAGTGAGCTTTTTCTATTGCGTCAGGTAAAGTTATTAAATCTAATTTAATATTTTCTAAGGGGTCTTTTATTATCTTGCTGATTTCTTTTTTTAATACCGATATTTTATTCCTAATCATTACAGAACTAAGTCCCTTTGTCTCAGGATATATACCGACTAATTTCCCAAGATGTTTTTGATTTTCTGGATCTTCTTTGTATTTCTCAAATTTAGGATTATATATATTTTTCCTATTTCCTTTTGCTGTTATTTTTGCGTTAAAGAGGTAAATACTGTTTTTTTCTAAAGTTTTTTGTAAATATGGTTGATTGAAATATGTAAGACGTACAGAATCAGTTTCATCTTTAACTTTAACTGTAGTTATGGATTTTCTAAAATATGTGGTTTTAACATCTTCTATCTCTCCTAAAAATGTTCCTTCTCCTCTCTTTTTGAATTCATCAATTGTAATTAAAGAAGAAGTATCTTGATATCTAAAAGGGATGTGGAAAAGCAAATCTTGAACAGTAAATATGTTTAATTTAGCAAAAATATGTGCTTGTTTCTCTCCAATCCCCTTAATTTCAGTTATCAGAGAATTTCTTTTTAATGTCATACTTAGAGTGCAAGTAGACTTATTACTATTGAGATTACTATACTCCCAATCAGAACAAAAGCTATTCCAATATTTATAATTTTCTTAAGTCGTTCTTTTGTTTTTTTCTTCATATCTTTATTTTGTTATTTAAGTTTATATTTGGAAAGTTGATTTCTTATTTTAAATTTAGTATTGATAGAGTTTGCATATGTGAGAGCTTCAATTTTTTGACATATCTTATTCTTATCTGTTTTTATTTCAACTACATCTCCTGTTTTTAAAACAGTGGAAAGTTTTGAAATTTTACCATTTATATCAGCAGATATGGCTTTGTTTGCTATCTCTGTGTGTACCTTAAAGGCATAGTCTAATACAGTATCCCCTTTGTCTAAATCTATAATCTTACCTTTGGGAGTAAAAACAAAAACTTCATCTCTAAATATTTTAACTGATATGGGTATGCTTTCTTTATGGTTCCTTTCTTTTTTTGATTTCTCCATCTGTTTATGTATATCCTCGACCCAATCATACAAGTTGGTGGGTTTTGCGTATCTTGACTTGCTTGCCTTGTAAGCTATATGGGAGGCTGTTCCATATGTATTGATGTAGTGCATTTTCTCTGTAAGGATCTGTATTTCTATATCTAGATTAAAAACACTTGGAAACTTGATAGGGAACTGAATTGCCTGGTAACCATTTTTTTTAGGATTTGATATGTAGTCATCAAATCTATCATAGTTCATTTCTCCTTTATCCATTAGTTTTTCTAGAATTAAGAAACAATCATCTTTTTCTAGCGTGGTGATTCTAAATGCTATTAAATCATCTACTCTGTTAATATTTGGATCTATCCATTCTTTTTCATACTTTTTGAGTTTATTGTATATACTATACTTTGATTTTATCCTTCCTCGTATCTCTTTTTTAAAAGGAAGTTCTTTTATTTCTTTCCATAAAGCTTTTTCAAATTTGTCTAGCAGGTTATCATTAATTTTTTCTTTTTCCAATCTTTTACTGATACTTTCATATTCTTTTGGTAGAAATTCTCTAAAAGCGTTCTCCTCTATCTCTTTTTTAATAGGATAGAGATCTAGATATTCAGCTAACACAGCATAGATTTCGAGTGCTTTTGAAAGAGATTTTTTCTTTTTCTCTTCAGGGACATACTCTATTGTCTTTACATCTTCTAAAGTATCTAACACTTTTATAATGACAGGCCTTAAATCTTCTGAACTACTTAGAATGTATTTAACAATTATCTGTTCTGGAGTTTCATCTGTTTCTGTACTCTGTTTAATTCTGTGAATATCTTTTAAAATAGACAGGACATCATTACTAAAGTTAGAAGAGATATTTTTAGATTGTTCTTCTGTTAATTCTATTTCATGTAATATACTTGCTATTGTAGAGTTACTATCTAAGCCTATCTGTGTTGTCAGATATGCTACCTTTAAGAGGTGACTAAGAAGGGATTCACCATTGTATCGCTTATCTTCTTTATGAATCTCAGAGGCATATTGTATAGCCTTAGTTACAGAATCTTTAAAATTTTCTGGAGTGTTTTTTAATATTTTGTTTTTAAATTCATTTTCTTCACTCATGGTTTAAGATCCTTGTATATGAGGATTGAAATATTTAAAAGTTCTCTCCTCAAGTTAGGGTTTGTATAAAATTTTACAAATCTTCTTCCCAACCTTTAATATTAATGGTTGAGTATCTTTTATATTGAGAATATGATTGTATTGTGATACTTTCTTGTTGTTGATTTTTACCGCACCTTGTTCTATTAATCTTTTTGCTTCAGACTTGCTTGTAGCAAAATTAATTTCAACAAGTAGGTTGTTTAGCACTATTTCTTCTCCAGTTATTTCTTTTGTAGGTACATCTACGTCCTGTTTCCTCTTTTGAAATACAGACTCAAAATGTTTCTGAGCTTTTTTGGCTTCACTTTCACTTGCTATTTCAGATGTTATCTTAAAAGCTAACTCTTTTTTAAGGTTCATAGGGTTCTCTCCGGAATCTAATCTCTCTTGATATTTTTTCACTTCGTCCATTGTTGCAAATGTTAATATTTCAAATCCTTCTACAATCAGGTCATCATTAAAGGCCATAATTTTACCGTAAATATCTTCAGGAGTATCATCCATCCTTATCATATTGCCTTCTGTTTTACCCATTTTAGAACCGTCACTTGTTGTTAAAAGTTTTCCAGTTATTACAATTTTTTCTTTGTTCTTTAATATACTCATCAGATGTCTACCTGCAAGCATATTGAAAAGTTGATCATTGCCTCCTAATTGAATATCTGTATCTAGCACAACACTATCGTAGGCTTGCATTATTGGATACATAAATTCGTGTATATATATCGGCCTATTCTCTTTTATTCTTTTTTGGAACATATCTCTTTTTAACATCTGTTGTACTGAAAACTTAGAAGTAAGTTCTAGTATGTCAGTAAAAGTTAATTTTTCTAACCACTCGCTATTGTATCTGAATATGACAGGGTTCTCTTTGTTATCAACATCTAATATCTTACCTATTTGTCCTTTGAAAGATTGCATATTTTTTTCAACCTCTTCTTTTGTTAGAGGTTTTCTCACGGATTTTTTATCAGGATCCCCTATTCTTGCCGTAAAATCACCGATGACACAGGTTACTTGATGACCTAATTTCCTAAAATCTTCTAATTTATGAAGATGAGCTGCATGCCCAATATGTAGAGTATCCGCAGTAGGATCAAATCCTTGATATATTTTAATTGTCCTTCCACTTTCTAGTAAGTTTTTTAGAATCTCCTTCGAGGGTAGTATCTGTTCAACTCCTTTTGTAAGTATCCTTTCTATTATTTCTTTATCTGTTTTTATTTTCATGTCCCGATTATATCTTTTACTAGTAGTTTTTACAAAATATTTCTAAATGATTTAAATATGAATTTACTTAAAAGTTTTCAACGGAAGACAAGTATTCCTGAGTTTTAATTAAAGAGGCTCTCACAACATATCTATTGTTTGCGGTCCATAGTGGATGACATGTATAAAGAGTTAGTATATCTTCTTCTGTATTTTCTTCTATACTCAACTGTATGGGCGTTACAATAAAAATATCGTCAACTTGATAAATATACTCTATTTTTTGCCAATAAATTAATATTTTTTCTCCTTTCTCTAATTTATCTAAATTATAAAAGGTTTTATTATTAGGTGGAACATATTGAAATCTATGAGCAGTTATAACAGTATTACCACCCTTGTCTGGAGTACTAGAGTTTGGTCTCCTCCATGCTCCTCTAGATAGAGCTTCTTCACTATCTCCCTCAACAATATCAATATATACACCAATAGTAGGAATTACTAACATACGTTCTCTGAGATTTCCTGATTCATGTTCTGTTTGTAGGTTCTTTATTCTTTCATCATCATCCTCCAAGAATATATCCTCTTCTGCATATTGTAATTTCACCTTTTTTCTAAATTTGTATTGTATTTCAGGAGTTGCAGGTGCAATTACTACAATTGAGCAAATGACAACTAAAATAGCTAAGAGAATCTTAGTTTTAGAGGCGTTAAAAAATTTCTTATTCATTTAGTTGTTTTTTGTTAGGTCTGGCTATTAAAGAAAGGATTTCAATTAAGATAAGGAGGGTAAGTATTGTGAATGGGAGCACGTTTGTGCCAGTTTTTGCTAATTCATTTGCACCTAGTTCATATGTAGAGAAGTGGTTAACAGGAAGGGTTAGTGTGTCAGTATTAGAATTGTATGTAACATTGTTCCAATCAAAATAATCAGTAGTGTCAGAAACAAGATTGTTGTTATCATCATATACAGATATGTAAAGGCGTTCTTTAAAATTCTCTGAGGTTAGATCATTAATACCAAATTTCTGTGAGATATTGGTAAATTGTATTGTGGCAGGTTGTTGTGCCAAATATGACAGTCCATTTGAGTAGACACTTGCCTTAAATATATTTCTGACAGGTACATATTCTACTATTAGATGTTCGTCTAGATGTAGTAACTCTTCTACATGGGTTAAAAGATTTAAACCTTTTGAAAATGTGATACTCCCTATATCTTGTTTTGAGAATGAAAGATCTTTCTCAGTGTTAGCTAAATTAGTAATATTGTTAATATTTGTATCTATGTCTTTATACTGAAGAGGAGATGTAGTAAAGGAAAGAGTATCTCCATAGGTAATTTTCTCCTGTTTCCATAAAAGAACTGCTCTATACCTATATGTTGTGTTAGGTTGTAGTTTTGTTAATGATGTGTCAAATGTTTCTGAACTTCCTTTTTCTTTCTGTGGTGTGTTGATCCATTCATCTTCAGATGCCTGTTTATACTGGAAGTATACATTAGCGATATCATTAGGTTCTAAATTACTAATCTCTCCTTTTAGAGTAACTGATACAGAGGAGAGTTCTGTAGCAACTAAGGTTTGTACTTTTGGAGCCCTGTACTGATGATATAGTTTTGGATAATCTTTTCCTTCTTCAATATACCAAGTGGTTGTAGAATCAAAGTCAGCAAAAGTAGAGATATTCCACTGTGGAAGGAATGTAGAAATAGATTTCATTTCTAAGGCTGTTTTCCCAACACCCCCCACTGGAAGAGTTTTGTCCAGAGGTATTTATATCCCAGTAAGAGTCTATTATTTTACCATTTTCATTGTTACCAACTAATCCTCCAGTAACAATATTATCACCCTGTGTGTTTACAAAACTGGTCGTGTAAGAATTAATAATAGAGGCAGTTGCGGCATTTAGCCCTACAAGTCCTCCAGATAGGTTTTCTTCCGAATTGCTCTGCCCTGTAATAGTGCCAGTAGAGTAAGAATTTGAAATAGTTCCTGTATTTGAAAAATTAAACCCGACTAATCCGCCTAATATAAATCCCTCTTCATTTGAACTTACGATATCTACGGTAGAGTATGAATTATTTATCTCTCCAAAATTTATACCTGTTAAGCCTCCGACAAATGAAGTGTTTTCGTAGATCGCATTACCTGTTATACCCAAGTTTTTAATTTGACCACTATTTACAGTAAATAGACCACCTCCAAATAGATTATAAAAATAATCTCCCCCTGTACTGTTTCTTTCATTAATATGTAGATTTCTTATCTCATGTCCCTGTCCATCAAAGGAGCCAACAAAAGAACGAGATATTTTTATATCTCCAAAGATATCATAAAGATCAGCACCTATAGGAGCCCAACTTCCCTCTCCTGTATATTTTCTCTTATTACTACAGTCATCATAGCTTTGACAGTCATTGAAATCTAAGTCTCTTGTTAAAACGTAGTTTGTAGGAGTACTAAAAGAATCACGAATACTATTTAAATCTTCTATACTATTTATTTCTACGGTAGGTACCTTTTCTTCTGAGTATGTGAAAGCTACTAAATTCAAATTGCTTTTTTCTTCACCCTGTATAACATTAAAATGACCTCCAACATATATGGTGTTATCATCTGTTATAGAAGTATATACAGTAGAAGGGTACTCTATGGAGAGAATGAAAGGATTCCAGTAATTTAGTGGAGACCCAGTTATTCCATTTATCAGCCTAAATTCAGATAAACCCATAATGTAGGGGGCAAGATAGGAAAAGGTATCGTCATCATCATTGTATAGAGAAAGTAGGAAGTCTATTTCTCCCACTGTTTCAAAACGACCTCCAATAAAAAGGTTGTTTTTTAAGAGAGAAATTGTTAGAGGGGGTACTGGGAAATTACTACCGTCCATAAAGTCAAAAGTTGATAAGGGTGTATATTCATCATCCAAAGTACAGCTGCTATTATTTTTGAGTTTTGTAAGGATACCCGCCTCCCCTATCGAAGTGCCAGATCCAATGTAGATGTCGGAATCTGTTATCTCTAATGAATATACATCTCCAAGAGCAAATGATTCTTCTTCAAAATCAAACTCTATATCATTGAAAGATGATATACACTCTACGTCTATCTCTTTATTGGAATTTACCCTAGCAAAGCCATTCGTAGGTATATTATCTATATTAGAAAAATCTCCTCCTATGTATATATCGTCACCATGCGTTTTTACGACATGTGTTGCTCCATCTAGTGTAGGAGTCCATGTGTCATCCCAGCTACAGTTACTTTTATTCTCCAATCTAACTAAGCCAGTAACATTGTGTTCCTCGCCGTTTATAGAGTCAAATTCACCGCCAACATAAATGTAAGAATCATTTACATCAATGGAGTAAATAGAAGAAGGTGGACCATAATTGTAATTGTAGATATAAGGGAGACAATTATCGTCCAATGTTCCATTGGATTTTATTCTAGCAAATTCTCCTACTTCTACTCCATTAACTTTGCTAAATTCCCCTCCTATATATATATCATCTCCATACGTTGCAATAGTCAGTATAGATCCGTTAACAGTAGGTTCCCATTCTTCAAGTACTTCATAAGTATTTGTGTCTATGGCTGCTAAATACGCTCTTTCTATTTTCTCCCCTCCACCATCAAATACTGATTGAAAATCTCCTCCGATGTACAAAATAGTTTTATCATCATTTAACGCCATAGTAAAAACAGTTCCTGTTGTACGAGGGAAATTCTCTATTAAATCAATATTAAGATAAGTGTCTTGTTCTTCTGAAATAACTGTAGTTTTGAATTGTTTACTATACAGAAAGACTAATAATCCTATAAAGAAAGGAAGTAGTAAGAATAAAACGGGCAGTTTTCTTGTTTTCATAAGAATGGGCAGTATCCAATTTAAACCTTATAACATACAATATAGCTAAATAATGACAGTTAAGTCAAGCTCTAAAAGGAAATCATATAGGCATTTTCTATGAAAAATAATTTCTGTTTTTTAATTTGTCAGGCATACATTGCTGTTTGGACTTTTTGCTTCTTAGATTATGGTCATATTCATATTCTTTACCATATCCCAATTCTTTCATTAATTTAGAGGGAGCATTTCTAATATTCAATGGTACTGGTAAATTGCCATATTTCTCAATATCTTCTTTTACCATATTCTCCACAACATATGCAGTATTATCTTTAGGTGCATTTGATAGATATATGGCTAGTTGGATGAGGAATACTTCACATTCAGGCATACCTACTTTTTGACATGCCTCATACACACTGTTTGCAAGTATAAGGGCATTTGGATCTGCATTCCCTACATCTTCACTAGCAAACCTAAGCAATCTTCTTGCCACATATAGTGGATCTTCTCCTCCACTTAACATTCTTCCTGTCCAGTATGCAGCAGCATTAGGATTGGAAGATCGCATGGATTTGTGTATTGCTGATATTATATTAAAATGTTCATCACCACTTTTGTCATAGTAAATAGGTTTCTGAATGGTATTTTGTAGTATTTTCTCTGTAATTTTAGCTTTACTATCTTCTTTCTTTTCGGATATTGCGATAGTGCTAGCCATTTCTAAGATATTTAACCCAGATCTAATATCACCATTAGAGAGATTTGCCATAATTTCTAATTCTTTCTTATTAATAGTGATATCAGGAAATTCCTTTTTTGCTATTTCCTTTAATAATCCATATATCTCCTCTTCTGTTTGTTGTTTGAAGACAAAAACTTTTGCTCTTGAAAGTAAAGGAGAGTTAATACTAAAAGAAGGATTCTCTGTAGTAGCACCTATCAGAGTTATTACTCCTTTTTCTACATATGGTAGAAGCGCATCCTGTTGTGCTTTGTTCCATCTGTGTATTTCATCTAAAAAAAGTATTGTTTTTTTACCGTACTGCTGATTAGAGGTAGCTATCTTTATTATTTCTTTAAGATCATTTTTCCCACTTGTAACTGCCTGCAGTTTGTAGAAGTCATAGTAGAGATCTAATGATATGATATGTGCAAGGGTAGTTTTCCCTGTCCCTGGAGGTCCCCAAAA
>JBAYOB010000010.1:0-22330 GCA_041678505.1 Candidatus Dojkabacteria bacterium
ATTCTGTAATTATGAAATTTCCCTTTGTGAGTGAGACCTTTTAATGTATACGCTGATATATCTTTATCAACCAAGTCTGTTTTAAAGAGATTTTTGTATAGAGTATATGTATTACAACTTCTTTTTAAATAGCTGTATATATTTCTCTTTAAGTCCATATCCATATCATTTGTACTATCATAGAAGCCAGTATTACCCTGTTGGTACTGTTTCTGAACAAATGCATAATCAGTTGCCAACTCCAGCCTTTCTCTCATCTCAATATCAGGAAACTCCTTCTTTAGTTCATAGTATCTCTTTGAAATAATGTCTTTTCTAGAGTAGGGAATATTTTCCAAAAGATCTTTCTCAAATATTTCAAAATATCTCTCTAGCACATCTATGAATCCCAGCGAACCCTTGTACTCTTTAAAGTGTAAATCTTCCTCCTCTCTAGAAATAGTGTAAAAATCATCCCACCCTAACACCTGTTTCCCCCAAAAGAGGTAGGTCTCAGTATCTACATGCTCTACACCTAGATCAGGGAGGACATCAGAGACATAATCTATAAACATCTGATTTGGAGCAACAACTAAAACATTGTTTGGATTAATCTCGCTTTTATATGTATAAAAGAGATAGGCTAACCTATGTAAAAGGATAGTAGTTTTACCACTTCCAGCAACACCCTGTATAAGAATGGGCTTTCTCAATCTATCTCTAATTATTTGATTCTGTTGTAATTGAATAGTAGAAACAATATCTTGTAATTTTTTACCAAGTCTTTCATTAAGTTGAGATAGTAAGAATTCATCTGCAGCAACATTTCCAGATTTTGCATCATATATCCCTTTGATTCTTGCCCTAGATATTTGAAATTGTCTTTTCTGTATTAAATCACCCCTTCGCTCTCCAACAGGAGCTGTAAAAGAGATGTCTTTACAGGGCCCAGAATTTTCATAATATATATTTGCTACAGGAGATCTCCAATCTGTAATTAGTGGAGTATGAGTTTCTTTATCTGTTAATGCAAATTTCCCGACATAAAGAACTATATCCTTCTTTAGTCTAGATTCGTAAGGCTTAAACACTATTTTGCCAAAATATGGAGAATCAAGTGATATTAGCTCTCTATTTATTCTCTCTACTAATTCTCCTATTTTCTGAAGCAGTTGATTATATACCTGTTTTGCACTTGCTCTTTCATCTAAATCACTTTCTGTTTGTATCAACTGTATTTGATGTTCTAACTCTTCTTCTAGTTTGTCTAACCTTGGAAGCAGCAAATTTATTTCATTAGCTTTAATCTCAGCAACCTTCTTAAGATTGGGATACTCTTCTTTCTCTAAATCAGTAAGGTCTTTTAAATCATCAAAATGTGCAAGTCTATCTACATCCCTGTACAAAGGATTTAAGTACTTTTTAAACGTTTGCATAATTTTTAGGAGAGAATAGATATTACAACGAGAGAGTATATATTAATTCCATACAGTTGTAAAGTAAGGGCAGAAGCTATATGATATATTTGAGTATGAACAATCAACTTAAACTACTCCTTTATATAGTTTTTCTGGCCGGTGTGTTTATATATGTGCAGGATAGGTTTAATATATTTGATATTTCTCTCTCACTTCCAAAGGAGCAAAAAGAAAAGATCCTAAAGGAAAAATCAGATGAACAGAAGGAAGAAAAAGATATCATTGTAGAAGAGAGTTACGTAGAAATATATATTTCTGAAGATGAGTTAATTAGGATAAATGTAGAGATTGCCGATAGTGATATTAAAAGATCTGCAGGTTTATCTAACAGGAAGTATTTAGGTGATTATGATGGTATGCTTTTCATCTTTGAAGAGAAAACAAACAGACCTTTTTGGATGAAGGATATGTTAATAGAGTTGGACATACTTTTTCTAGATGAAGATAGATTTATTATAGATATTTTTGAAAATAATGAACCGTGTTCTGAATATTACTGTCCTCAAATATTACCCTCTCAAATGTATAAGTATGTTTTAGAAGTTAATGCAGGCTTTTGTCAAAATAATGGTGTGCAAATAGGGCAGAGCGTTGTTACACATTTGGCAAAATCAATGTAAGGTGGTATAGTTTTCGAGTATTTTATTTTAGAGTATTAATAATGATTGCTTCTCTTGTCGAGTGGTTGGTTCACTCTATTGATTCATTGGGCTATTTTGGTGTAGCACTGGCAGTATTTTTAGAAACTTTTATTCCACCTATTCCTAGCCAAATAATCTTCCCTTTTTCTGGGTTTGTTGCATCGCAAGGAACATTAAATATAGTAGTAGTTATCCTAATTGCTAGCTTTGTAACCTATTTAGGTACTCTACCTTTCTATCTAATTGGCCTTTGGGGAGAGGAATTCATTATGAATTTTCTTAAAAAGTATGGTAAGTACCTATTTCTATCAAATGATGATCTAGATAAGGCGTATAAAGTTTTTGATAAGTATGGTCATGGAATTATATTCTTCGGTAGAGTTCTACCTATTATTAGATCTGTAATATCTTTCCCAGCAGGTGTCGCTAGGATGAAATTTGGGAAATTTACTGTTTATACACTTGCAGGAACAACTCTGTTTTCAGCAATAATGTGTTTACCAGGCTATTTCTTAGGTGAGAATTGGGGTATTGTTATTGGATATATAGAGGAGTATGAGAGAGTAATAATTATTCTGATTGCAATAGTACTCCTACTATACATACTAAGAGGTATGAATAATGTTATTAAAGAGAAGAAGGCAAAAGAATTAGAAACTTCTAAGGAGTGACTGGCCTGTCATTTCTCCAGGTTGTGAAATACCCATAATGTCCAATACTGTTGGTGCGACATCTTTTAATGAACCGTAGGGTAGGTTCATAGCAGAAGTTTTTTCAATCCCAGCTATTATTATAGGGACGGGATTAATAGAATGTTCTGTATCTATACCTCCCGTTTCAATATTAATCATTTCCTCAGCATTCCCATGATCTGAGGTGATAATAACAGCACCACCTTTACTTAGAAAGAGTCGGGTCAATTCGTGGACACAGTAATCTACAACCTGTACAGCCTTAATACCAGCATTCAAATCACCAGTATGACCAACCATATCAGGATTGGCAAAGTTAACTAGGATAAAGTCGTAGACATTTGAGTTAATTTTAGCAAGCAAATGATTTGTCATCTCCAAAGCACTCATCTCTGGCTTTAAATCATAGGTTGCTACTGATGGAGATGGAATCATTACTCTATCTTCCTTTACAAAAGGATTAGCAATACCTCCATTAAAGAAGTAAGTAACATGAGGGAATTTTTCACTTTCAGCTATCCTTAACTGTCTTAGATTATGTGAGGAAAGAACCTTACCTAAAGGAAGATTAATATACTGCTTTGGGAATATAACATTAGGAGGGAGATTCTTTCTGTACTCTGTCATACTTGCAACAAAGATGTTTTTAATAGGCTCTCTTGAAAACCCATTAAAGTTTTGTGACACTAGTGCCTCTGTAATCTGTATAGCTCTATCAGGTCTGTAATTTACGATAATAACAGCATCATTCTCTTTGATATGACAATCTTCGCATATGACACTTGGCTCAATAAATTCATCTGTAATCCCTCTCAAATACTGCTGCTCAAT
Organism: Candidatus Dojkabacteria bacterium; assembly: GCA_041678505.1. Classification (GTDB taxonomy): domain Bacteria; phylum Patescibacteriota; class Dojkabacteria; order SC72; family SC72; genus UBA2177. The sequence continues at coordinate 3,622 of JBAYOB010000010.1, forward strand.
AGCTGTTTGATAGGTAGGGAATTTCTCTCCAGCACCTTTTTCAAAAAGATAATATGCTCTCTGTGTCCTATCCCATTTCTGATTCCTGTCCATAGCGAAGTATCTACCTACTACTGAGACAATTTTCCCAATACCCCTCTCAAGACAGTGCTTTTCCATACTGTTTAAGCAATTCAAGGAGACATTAGGTGCCGTATCTCTCCCATCTGTAACTGCGTGTATGAAGAGATTATTTTGGAAATTGGCTTTTGCAAAATAGTCTACTAGAAACTTAAAATGGTCAATATGAGAATGAACACTACCATCACTTAACAATCCAATCAGGTGTATATCACTATTATATTTCAGAGCGTGTAAGAAAATATTCTTTAATGTATTATTCTGATAGATTAATCCTCTCTCAATTGCATTGTTAATTCTAGGAAGATTTTGAAAGACAGTACTTCCTGCTCCCAGATTAAGATGTCCTACCTCACTATTCCCTTTTACATTTTTTGGTAAACCAACTGATTCTCCCGATGCGAGTAAATAGGTGTGCGGATATGCAGTCCAGTAGGTTGAAAGATTCTTAGGATTGGCCAGTACAACAGCATTACCCTCATGTTTAGGAGCTGCTCCTAAGCCATCTAATATCATTAATAATACTTTTTGTTTAATACTCATAGACAGTTTCAATATACATTGTGGCATATTTTTGAAATTTATTCTATAATTGCAACTGCGATCCAGTAAAATATTTTAATAAAGCATTATGGACAATACAATTATTAGGAAAATAGAAGAGGGTTTTTACAAGAAAAGACCAGATGTGAAGGTAGGAGATACCGTAAAACTTCACCTAAAGATTAAAGAAATCAATAGAGAAAGGATCCAGATATTTGAAGGTGTAATAATTGCAATTAAGGGTACGGGACTAAATAGGAACATGGTGGTGAGAAAAATATCTTACGGTGTTGGTGTAGAAAAGATAGTTCCTCTGCACTCTCCAGTCTTAGATAAGATAGAAGTGATAAAAAGAGGTACTGTTAGAAGGTCCAAAATATACTATCTTAGAGACAGGGTTGGAAAGAGAGCACTTAAGGCTGGCGATACGAGAAGTATATACTTAACAGATGAGGTAGTAGTCCCAGTAGAAGGAGAAGGAGAGAAAGAAGTAATGCCTACCGATGAAGAAATAAAAGAGGAGATAGCAGAAGAGGAGGCCGTAGAAGAACAGATAATGGAGGAAGAGGTAGAAAAGGATCAGAAAGAAGAACTATCAGAAGAAGAGAAAGAGAAGTAGCACTTTAAATATTAATGCAGGAGTAGTTCAATTGGTTAGAATATCTGTTTTCCAAACAGAGGGTTGCGGGTTCGAGTCCCGTCTCCTGCTCCAATATTTACAGTACAAACTACTAATTGTCCACAAATTGTAATATAATCAGGTGTATGAAAAATGTCGATGTCCCTATGTGGGATAAAGGAGATGATACTGACGACTTCTCAAAAGGAGGTGCATCCTCAACCTCTTTTGCCGCCCTGACTTCTAAAACAGATAAAAGCCCAGAGATTAAGAAGCTTTTTGAACTCGTACTAGGAAGAGAGCCTTCTTCAAGGGAAGCAGCATATTACAAGTACAGCCCTCTAAAGAAAGATGAAATAGTGGAGAAGCTTCTTTCCGGAGAGGAACATAAAAATATTCTTGAGAAATCAAAGAAATTCCCCGAATTAAAAGAAGAAAACAAAAAATCAAAGTCATCAATACTTAAGTTTAAATCGTTGCTTGAAGACAAGGAAGATGAATTTAAAGAATTAGAGAGACTTTTACAAGAGAAAAAAGAGGCTATTGAGGAACTGAGAAGGGAAAATGAGAGCCCTTTTCTAAAGGACAGAAGCATTATAGAGGAAAAGGACAAGCAGTTTAGGGTTTTTAATGATAAGAGTAACAATCCTGTTAGCCGAAGAAATGATTCTTTTTTCGATAGACTACATTATCTTATATTTGGAGATAGAAAGTGAATACTAAACTATTTGCAAAAAGGCTAAAAGACGCAAGGAAGGATGCTGGATTTTCTCAAATGCAGCTGGGAATGAGAGTAGGTCTATCAGATAAATCGATTAGTATGTATGAGAAGGGGACAGTGTACCCACCTGTTAGCAATCTCTTGAAAATAGCAAAAGAGTTAAAAAAAGATATCTCTTACTTCTTGAAAAAATAGACATTACATAGGAGGAGGAGTTAACCATGATTTAAGCTTGGGCGAGAGTTTTATAGAGAGTTTGACTACAGCAAAACATAAGCCCCCAAAGCCCAGGAATAACAGAAGATATTTTAGAATATTCATTAATTGGTATTGCTGGCTTACTGGTTGTAATACTAATCCGTGATCAAACTCTATTTTATCACTGACAGCATTAGTATAATTTGTGTCATGTTCCCACGCTAGTGCGGATACAGAGAAATCGAAGACACCCTCTTTTGTAGGGATAATGTTGGCTTTTAGGATGTATGTTTCTCCTTTGGCAAGGCTTACAAATTCTTTATGTTTAGATTTTACTTTTAACCCTGAGGGAATATTCCACAGGATCTGGGTTCTTTTTGAATCAATATGAGGAGTAATAGTTAGAATATAAGGGATATGTTTGCCAAAGGCTGATTGTGGCTTTCTTTCTAATTTCAAATCAAAATACCTATTAGATACCTCTTTGGTATGCTCATCTATTACAGTTGTTCCTTCCTCATATGCCTCAAGATCCTCTGTGCCAACAGGTATGGCATCACTCTGTGGATTTATTAAAGGTATTACATTTTCTTCAGAATCTTTTAAGTTGTACCAATTTAAGTAAACAGACCTTTTAGTAGATTCAAGAGTAGCCCAAAATCTGTCAACTTCAGCTGTAAAACTATCTCCATCCTCTATATCCAAAGACTCTTCTTTAAGTAAAGTGTAATTAATTTCAAATATATCTCCTTTTTCAACAGGACACTCATCCTTATCATATAGGATGTCAAAGTCATGAATTTGAACCAGTAATATCTCTTTATCCACTTCCAAGACCTTACCCTGCACCTGACACTCAACCACCAAAGGATTTGATGAGTAGGTAGGGGATGATAGGGTAGAAAAGGCCAAAAGAAGTAAGAAGAAAATTTGTATAAAAAGAAAAGCTTTTTTCATTGGAGTATTTTCATTATAGCAAATTTATATACCTCAAAAGCATTCTGAGTTTCAAAAGAAGAAATCTCATAATTGTCATGAACTATTTTGTTCCTTAATTTGTGTACTTGCCATATCTCATTATATTTGTTTTTCCTAAATAGTTTATTTGCAATTTTTAAATTATCGCCACAAGAAGATGTATTTTTAAAGTAAAGCTGTAAAGCCTTAGCTAATAGATTGTCTAATTTAATAACAGTATCTCTTCTAACTGCTAATTCTGTACTATCAGAACCTGCTTTTAACTGAGCAAGGTCTTCTATGATTTTCTTTTTCCTGTTTACAGAGATTTTTCTCTTGTTGACGGACACCATCAAAAAAAGGATAGCAATTAGAGCAAGAATTATAATTGATAGCATTAAAGAGTTATCCATTCTTTTTCTTTTTAACAAATCTTATACCTAAGTATATCAAAAGAAGTAATGCAGAGAAAAGCAATACTGAGAGTACTTTACTTAATATTACGATAAAGGGAGGTGAATTTTTTTCAATAGATGTTTCTAAACTAATTGTTTTTTCGAATATATTGCTATTTAACAAAGCAATATCTACAGTAATATTATCTTCTTTCACCTTTTCTGTAGGAAGATTAAATTGGATATTTGAGTTCTGTTTTGGCAATATGATTCTTGAATGGAGATTATTAAGAGGGTCAATGTAGCTGTTAATGTCGTCTATATTCGATTTTAATATGTTGTGGTTATTAATTGCGATATTTCCTGTATTTGCGAGATAGATATACCCTCGTGCATGTTTCTGTGTTGATATGAATTTTTCAAAAGTTAGATCTGCACTAAAATCAAAATTAATCTTTACATCTTCATCCGTTTCTGACTTCACAATGAAATCTGTTTCAGTAAAGAATGAAAGCTTTGGAGCCACTGCGGATTTCCCACGTTTAATTATTACAATATGATCATAAAAAGCATTACCAAATAGACTTTTCCCAAAATATTCTTCTAGGAAAGGATCAGCAGTTACCCAGCGATTCTGAGTTTGATCATAATACTCTATCCAGTGATGGTAAAACCCATCAGAAGTATAGCCGGTGATATTAGAGACATATCCTACAACTAATCTAGAAGGGACATTGTAATATCGCAGGAGTGCAATTAAAAAATCGGCATAATCTATACTACTTGCACTGTTAGGCTTTTCTGTTAAGGTATTTGCACCCAACCTAGTTTCATTACTTATTCCTAGTATAATATCTTCTGAGAAGTCCAGTCTATCAACAACGTATAAATAGAGATATTTATAAAAGAGCTCTTTTTGAGGGTTTTCTAGTCTATCTATATTATCAAAAGTACTATCTACCTCTAAGCCTTTTCTTTTAAGATATGTGTTTACTCTTGTAAACTCAGTACTATTACTGATTGTCCAGTAACCAGATTTTTGAGTCAAGAAAGACTTAGTGGATTCTTCGCTCTTATCCATCTTAAATTTCTGTATATATCCAGAAATATTACAGTCAATGCTTTGATCTGGAGAAAGGACATATTTAAATATATAGTTCCCATCTTGATCTTTTATAGCTATATCAGGCAATGGTGATATCTCATCCCATACTATAATCTGGGTATGTGTATCTGATGGGACATGTAGTTCAAAAGTTTGATTTTTATCGGTAGAAGGGTTTGTAAAAACTTTGTTTATATCAAATCTGTAAAGTATTTTCTCTCCAAAAAGAAATGAAATATTTGGATGTGCTGGATTACTAAAAAATATTTGCATCCAATCATTACCTTTTAATCGAATATTTTGTATAGGTTCTGAGGACCAAAACGGCTCACCCATTTTTTCAGGATAAATTACGGTTACCCCTATGGTTTTTGTGTCTAGGACATCAGAAGATACAGTGTACGAATTAGCTTCATTTATAGGGGTTGTATACTCTATTGCTACCTCTAGTGGATTATCAGGTCTAATCAGTGAGTTCTTAAGATCAATTAATACATCTGTTACAGATCCTCTATGGTAATACGAGCATTCTAGAGATTCTCCTGTTTTAAAATTCTTACAGGTCGTCTTAAGACTAGCTAGTGGTATAGTAGCAGTGTAATAGGTTATTACTCTTGGTCCCACACTATTAATTTGGAGTATAACTTCTGTTTTTACAGAGTTTGAAGTAAGGGTATGGTTAAAATTAGAATTGATAATAAAATCATTACTTGCAAAAACTTGAAGAGGAAATAGTAAAAAAAGAAAAAAGATATTAAATAGACACAGAATTTTCTTTAAATAGCCAGTCAAATCTTTCATGTTTTCTTAATATTTGCTTAATAATAGGAGTTTTAGGTGTTATCCCATACTCTTGTATTATATTATTCCAATCAACTTTTTCAGGTTCATTAACAATCTTGTAATTAGGATTTCTTACTACTTCTTGTTTAGCATTCTTTCTAATAACATAATAAGCTAAACCGTTCTTATCATCAAGCACAACTTTGGGTTTTGCATTAATATACATATACTCCGAAAAGACTAAGTTTGAATTTTGCCTTGCGTTAACAATAACTAAGGCATATCCTGCAGGAATAATAATCTTTTGTTTCTTTTTTGTAGAAGATACAATAATCCTGTTTTTATTAGGTCCACTATAATCTTGTAAAATAACAGTGGCTCCTCCATGTACAGTTTCTATTAATCTTGGGTATTTACTACATCTGGTAGCCCTTGTTTTAACATACTCTATACCTGCTAGATTAGGTTTTAAAGTGTAGAAGTTTACTTTGATATTTTTTGATTTGCATATATCGTTGTTATCTAAGTTTTTGTATTTCCTGTAAAAAATATCTGGACATGTCAACTCCTTATTCAGAAGTTGTGGTCTAATATCATCTATGAGTACATCTACAATCTCTTTGAAAGAAAAATCTTTCACTCCCAAGTCATCATTATTAAAAATCATTGGAAATCCAGCACTATTCTTGAGGTCTATTTTTGCCATAAGAACCCATTATATCAAATTTTTCTTAATTTTTCGAGAAAGAGGCTAATAATTCAGACACAATGAAACCTGCTATTATGTAGAAAAAGAGAGCTACTAACGCATTTACAGGAGATTCAAGATTATTAATGGTTAGCTGAGTTGATACAACACCTTCAAAGGGGGCTATAAAGAAAGAACTAATATTATTAATCCAGTTAACGAAAGTATTTTCCAGATTTGCATTAACCAGTAATAGTATTACCCTTGTTATTAGAAGACCCTCTATAAAGATTATTAAAATGTATAACAGTCTAAGTATTAGTTTCATTGTTCCTAAAGATTATCTAGATTATCTGCATAATATTCTAACTCATTCATGAAACGAGTTACACCATTTGCCCATAAATGAAGTCCTGTTTCACCACAAGGAGGACAGTATGTGCTTTCAATATCATACGGAGTTAAATCTGTTCCATACCCTAATGCCATTCTCTCAGTTATATGAGATATAGCTTCTTCCCATGATTCAAAAATACTCCATCCAGCAGGGTTCCTATTTCTTCCTCTCCATCCCCAACCATTGTGGGTTCCTCTTGGAATTAGATTACCAAAAGCAGACTCAACACCTGATATTGAGGCTATTAATCTCCAATCTAGTCCATGCCTATCCGCCTCTGAGACAAATACATCAGCATAATTAGCCATTGGAGACTGATAATCTGTAAGAAACTTGTTCATAGCTAATATCCTTGAATCAAGGGTTAGAAACCTAGTTCTTCCTTTTAAAGTAGAATGGTCAAAAGAAGAAGCCAAATTATATTCCCCTGCATATACATGAATATCAAATATTGGAGATAATTTATTTAACTCCTGTGTTGAGTACCCTTGTGCTACAGTAGAAAAGCTATCAACAAATAGTGACTCTACATGAGGTGATAGGAATATGGTATAAAGTAGTATTAACAGAAGACCACCGAATATTTTTAAAAGATTTGAGATAATATTTGACATCTGAGCAGTATGTTCTGGCATAATGTCTAGTATATCAAATTGGGGTAAAATTTGTCATGTTTACACATTTACATCTACATACAGAATACTCATTGCTTGATGCAACTATTAGAATAAATGATCTTGTAACAAAACTTCAATCGTCTGGTATGAACAGTTGTGCAATAACAGATCATGGAAATATGTATGGTGCATTTAAATTTCAACAGGCAATGAGATCTGCAGGGTTAAAACCAATAATAGGGTGTGAAATGTATATTGCCCCTAGAAGTATGGAAGAAAAAGAATTTGGAATAGATAATGACTATTTTCATCTTGTTTTAATTGCAAAGAATTTTGAAGGTTACAAAAACCTTGTAAAAATAGTATCTCTAGCCCATATGGAAGGTTTTTACTACAAACCACGTGTAGATTTGAAAACACTTTCTAAGCATACAGATGGTTTAATAGCTCTTTCCGCCTGTCTAAGTGGTCCCCTTAGCAAGCCCATTTTAAAGAAGAATTACAAAGAAGCAAAAAAGAACGCTCAAATATATATGGATATGTTCAAAGATAATTTCTTTGTTGAGATTCAACGAAACGGTATGGAAGAACAAGAGATAGTGAATGAGGGATTATTAAAATTAGCAGAAGAGTTAAATCTCCCATTAGTTGCTACTTGTGATGCACACTATCTAGACAAAGAGGATGCTGAGATTCAGGAGATACTCTGGTGCATTAGTGATGGTTATACCATTGAAGATCCAGAGCGAAGAAGAATGCCTACTAATGAATTCTACGTTAAAACTCCCGAGGAAATGAAAGAACTTTTCAAAGATATTCCTCAGGCTGTTGAGAATACAGAAAAAATAGCTGATATGGTTGAAGATTACGACATTACGTTTGATATGGTTCAAATCCCTTATCCTGACTTACCGAAAGGAAAAACATCACGACAATATCTAAGGGAATTAACAGAGAAAGGTGTTAAAGAAAAATACAGCAAGTTGACAAAAGAACTCAAAGAGAGAGTTGAGTATGAATTAAGTATAATACATGAGAAGGGATATGATGACTATTTCCTTGTAGTAAGGGACTTTGTCATGTTCTGTAGAGATAATGACATTGTAGTAGGAATAAGGGGCTCAGGATGTGGCTCTGTAGTAGCATATGCCATTGATATTACCGATATTGAGCCCATGGAATGGGAACTATATTTTGAAAGGTTCTTAAATCCTGGAAGACCAAGTCCTCCTGACTTTGATTTAGATATAGCAGATAAGAGAAGAGATGAGGTGATACAGTACACAACAGATAAGTACGGTTTAGAGAGTGTTAAACAGATATGTACTTTTAGTAAGTTACAAACAAGACAGGCAATTAGAGATGTTGCAAGAGTTATAAATATAGACCTTCAGATAGCAGATGAACTATCCAAAATGGTGAAAATAGTTTTTGGGAAAACTAAAAGCATTGATCACATGTTAGAACACAATCCTGAGTTTGCACAAATAATACACTCTTCAGAAAAAACAAGACGATTAGCAGAAATTGTGAAAAAAGTAGCTGGACTATGCAGAGGAGTATCCACCCATGCTTGCGGTATTATAATAACACCCCAACCTGTTGTTGAATACTGTCCTATTCAAAGAGATGCACACGGAGAAGGGATTGGAATGACACAGTATGAGATGTTTGATATCGAAGGAATTGGTTTAATGAAGTTTGATTTTTTGGGATTAAGAAATCTTAATATAATAGGTTCTGCATTGAAAAAAATAGAAAATAGTAAAGGTGTGAAAATAGATTTAAGAACAATAGATACTAAAGATAAAAAAACATACGACTTGATAAAATCAGGAAATACAGTAGGTATTTTTCAACTTGAAAGTGAAGGAATGAAAAGAACAATCAAAATGCTTGAACCTGAAGACCTAGAAGACCTTTGTTACATTCTTTCTGCATACAGGCCTGGTCCAATGCAATTTATTTCTGAATATGCAGCAGTTAAAAAAGGAAAACAGGAACCTGACTATATAATAAAAGATTTAGAACCGATACTTTCAGTTACAAATGGAGTTATTACATATCAAGAACAGGTAATGAAAATAGCAGAAATTATTGGAGGTTACTCTCTTGCCGATGCCGATATTCTAAGAAGAGCAATGGGAAAAAAGAAATTAGATGTTATGGAGTCTGAAAGATCCAGATTTATAGAAGGAGGTGTAAAAAACGGATACAACAAGAAGGATGTAGAAACTATTTGGAACCGTCTAGTACAGTTTGCAAACTACGGATTTAACAAAGCACATAGTGCATCATATGCTACCATTGCGTATAGGACTGCATATCTAAAAGCAAACTATCCTTTAGAATATATGGCTGCACTTCTTGAGGGGGATTTAGAAAAATTTGATAGAGTAATACTTGATTTAAAAGAGAGTGAGCGATTAGGTATCAATGTACTACCTCCAGATATTAACGACAGTGATTACTACTTTAGTGTAAGAGATGAAAAGAGTATTAGATTTGGTTTAGGTGGTATCAAAAATGTAGGGGCAGAACTAATCAAATCCATAGTTAAAGAAAGACAGAAAAAAGGTAAATATCAACATCTAAATGACTTTGTTTACAGAAATATTAACGATGTAAACAGAAAGGCAATGGAATTTTTAATTATGGCGGGAGCAATGGATTCTCTCGGAGATAGGGCAGCATTACTTCATGTCTTGCCAGATATCTATGAAAAAGAACGAGCAAGTAGAAAATCAGAAGAAATAGGGCAAATAGATATATTCTCTCTTGATAGTAATGGAAAAAGGAAAAATGCAGAAATATTTAAAACTGTTCTACCAACAGACATAAAGACAGATTTAAATGATATGTTGAAATGGGAGAAAGAACTTCTAGGTCTCTATTTCTCTAGCCATCCTCTTGATAATCTTACTGATTTCTTTGAAACAAAAGGTGTCGTTCCTTTAGACGAAATACTAGAGGAAAAGAAAAACAATGAACAGGTTGTACTTGGAGTTATGGTAACAAAAGTAAGAAAAATAACTACAAAAAAAGGAGACGTAATGGCATTCCTTTCCATAGAAGATAAAACTGCTAGAACAGATGCCATTGTATTTCCCAAAGTATATAATGCCTTAAAAGATTTACTCGAAGAGAATAAAGCTATGTTGATTGTAGGAAGAGTTAATGTAAGAGACGGAGAAAAAACCGTAATTATTCAAAAAGCTAAATATATTGATGAAAAAAAACACTCTTCTAAGTTTGATGGTATTACATTTAAAATATCCCCACTTCACACAGAAAAAGAGATAGCAAACCTAAAAGATTTCATACAGCAATCTGACGGCGATATGCCTGTAAGGATAATAGTAAAAGAAGAATTAAAAACAAAAAGCGTAGTACTTAAAAAGACGATTGCTTTGGACGAAACAACCAAAAAATGGTTAAAGAAATTCTGATACTGATATAATTAAGCATGGACAGATTTAAATTAGAGTTCTTACCCGAAAAACCGGGGATTTACAAATTTTTAGATAAGGATAATACAATCCTCTATATTGGTAAAGCAACAAATCTAAAAAACAGAGTAAAATCCTACTTCTCAACAGATCTATACGACAGACCAAGGATTAAGCAGATGATTCCTTTAGTAAATAAAGTAGAGGTTGTAGAAACAAACAACGAAATAGAGTCTCTTGTTCTAGAGTCAATATTAATTAAAAAACATAAGCCTCTCTACAATACTGAGAAGAAGGATGACAAATCATATATTTGGATATATATATCTACAAAAGATGATTTTCCTACAGTTAAAATAGTACGAAAAATCAGTAGCAAAGAACTCAAAAGAGGAAAACTGTTTGGTCCGTATCCAAACAGTTCTTCAACAAAAAGAATATTCACATACCTTAGGAAACTGTATCCTTTTTGTACATGTAAAAAAGAAAGTAGCAGAGAGTGCCTTTATTTTCATTTAGGATTGTGTCCAGGTCCATATCAGGGTCATATATCAAAAAAAGATTACAGAAAGAATATAAATGAGATAATAAAGTTTCTTCAAGGGAGAAAAAGAGGCCAAATAGAAGGACTTGAGAAAGAGATGAAAGAGTATTCAAAAAGAAGAGAATATGAGAAAGCAGCAGAGTTAAGAGATAAAATATCTGATTTGAGATACTTAGGCGAAGAGATAGATTTCTCATATGAGGACACCGAGAAAACGTATTTAGATAGAAGAAAAGAAACATTAAAGAGGAACTTCTTAAACTTAAAAACAGAGATAGGATTAAAAAAACTAAAAAGAATAGAATGTTATGATGTTTCAAACATTCAAGGTAAGAACGCATATGTATCTATGGTTGTCGCACAAGATGGAGCAATTGATAGAAATCAGTACAGAATATTTAAAATTAAAGGAGAGGCAAAACCAAACGATCCTTTAATGTTGAAAGAAGCTCTTAGCAGACGATTTCATAATAGGAATAGGAACAAGTATGAAGAAATGCCAAATTTAGTTTTAATCGATGGGGGAAAATCACAACTTTCTGTCCTTAAGAACCTTATACCAGAGGGGATTGTATTACTTGGAATATCTAAGGGTAAAAGGTTAAAAAGAAAAGGAGGAAAGTTAAATGATGAGTTTTGGTTAGTTGTAGACAACAAAATAGATAGGATTGATATAAACAGTAAAGAGATACTGATAGATTTAAGAGATGAGGCTCATAGATTTGCATTGTTACATCACAGAAAAGCAAGAAGAAAGGAGTCCGTATCATCAGAACTGGAAAAGATAGCAGGGGTAGGGGTAAAAAGAAGAAAGGAGTTAATGAAGAGGTTTGGTAGCATTAAAAATATAAAGACATCTTCTTTAAAGGAGATAGACAGTGTTATAAAAAATGAGAAAGTTTCAAAAGAAATATTTAATCACTTTAATACTAAGGATGGTCCTGAGGTGTGAGATTAGAAAAGATATAATCAAAGAAAGGATCCTCTAAAATATTAGCTTCAATTACATACATAACAGAATTGAATGTATTAGGTATGACAGCAACCTCGTGAGTTTCAGATCGAGAAGCAATAGTACCTTTTAAAGCCTGCCCGAAGTCTGTATAGGTAAGTATTGTATTTGTGATGGTCCAATCAGACTCTTCATTCTCTTGGTTAAGATTCTCAATATATGTAGAGAGGTAGTTATCTAAAACCTCTCCTGTTTTTTGAATAGGAACAACAGAGACTCTTTCTTCAGTGCCTAATTTTCTAAACTCTACAGCCCTTAGACTTCCATATTCCGATGCTCTGTATGATATTACATACTCCTTTGGTACTTCTAATAACCATTCAAAGTCGGGGAGTAAGTCTTGAGAGTCCTCACTTGCAAGAAGAAGGTCTCTTTCTACTTCTTTCTCTACTCTATCTCTTAATCCTGCGTTTGCTTGCTCAGGCGTTATTAATTCATACCAGATATCATTAAATTTAGAGTATATACGTAACCCTTTTTCATTCTTAACCCAATACTCACCGCTTTTCATCTCCTCTGATGCTGTTTCTACCGAAAGAACATACTCCCAGCCATAATCAGAAAGAATTTCTTTGTAATACTCATACACATCCGCGATATTTTTGTTTAAAGGTATTCGATATGCCGAGTTACCTGAGCTAATAAAGTTAGCAACAGACATTTCATCAATATTGTTAGTAAATATAAATTCAGATTTTGGAAAGCAGGGTACATCATCTATACCTATAACATACTGAAGGTCTAGGATATCATCACTTTCTCTACTCCTAATACGAATAACCGAAATAATCGAGATATAAAGCAGAGAGAGCAGTAGAAGGGGAGTAATAATATAAAGAAGAAGTGAAAATATATTTACTTTCTTTTTTCTTCTTGTGACAGACGCAGTTTTTTTTCTAAGATTAAATTCTTTCTTCTTCTTTCTTACAGGGATACTACTTTTTTTATAAGGCATATATATCCTACTATCTTTCTGGCTTGGTATCTTTTTCTTTTTAAAAATTTTGGGCATACTTAAATGATTATATAACAGAATCGAATTTTAATTTACTATGTTGATACTGTATAATCTCAAAGAGTGCGGGATCGTCTAATGGTAGGACACCGGCCTTTGAAGCCGTCAATCATGGTTCGAGTCCATGTCCCGCAATTTTTTGTTTGCTAGAGAGTTAATTTAATCTCTTTTATCTTATCTCTTAATTCTGTTGCTTTTTCAAACTGCAAATTATCAGCAGCAAGTAACATTTTCTTATTTAACTCTTTTATTAGAAGTTTTTTCTTTTGAATATCAAGTTTCTCTATTTCTATATCGGCTTCATCTTTATCTTTCTCTTCAACTAATCTTCCTCTTATCTCTTTTTTAATACTTTTAGGTTTAATCTTGTATTTCCTATTATACTCAACTTGATATTTCCTCCTTCTCTCTGTTTCTTCTATTGCAAATTTCATACTTTCTGTGATGGTGTCTGCATACATAATAACTCTTCCCTCTACATGCCTGGCAGCTCTTCCTATTATTTGAATTAAACTAACCCTAGATCTCAAGAAGCCCTCTTTATCTGCATCAAGTATTATGATTAAAGATACTTCAGGTAGGTCTATACCTTCTCTTAAGAGATTAATACCTACCACAACATCATACTCTCCTAATCTTAAATCTCTTAGTATATCTACTCTTTCAATAGTATCTATTTCAGAGTGCAGATACTGTACCTTGATATCTATATCTTTAAGAAAAGAAGTTAAATCCTCTGCCATTCTTTTTGTTAATGTTGTAACCAACACTCTTTGATTTTTTTCTACATTCTTCTTTATTTCAGAAATAACATCATCAATCTGACCATCTGTTTTTCTAACCTCTACCAAAGGATCCAAAAGTCCTGTAGGTCTAGTTAACAACTCTACAACTTTGTTATTACTATTTTTGATCTCCCAATCTGATGGTGTAGCAGACATATATGTGGTATCTCCTTGTCTCTGCTGGAATTCTTTGAAATTTAGAGGCCTATTATCTCTAGCTGTTGGCAATCTAAAACCGTATTCTATTAAATTATCCTTTCTAGTCTTATCTCCATTATACATACCTCCTATCTGAGGTATTGTAATGTGCGATTCATCTATAAAGAGGAGGTAGTCCTTAGGAAAGTAATCCAAAAGAGTATATGGAGCCTCTCCAGGTCTTCTCCCGTCAAAATATATACTGTAATTTTCCATACTTTTGCAATATCCAACCTGCTCCAACATTTCAATATCATAATTTGTTTTCTGCTGAAGTCGATATGCTTCTACATCCTTTTTTATATTTTTCAAAAAATCAACTCTCTTTTTTAAATCGATCTTAATGTTTTTGACAGCATTTTGTATTATTTCATTAGAGTAAACTAATGAAGTGGCAGGGAATATTACTATTTCTTTCAATTCATTAATTTTTTCTTTCGAGATGGGATGTATTTTTGAAATATTTTCTATCCTATTTCCCCACAGCTCAATTCTAAAAGAATAATCTTCATAGGGAGGATATATCTCCACAATATCTCCCTGTATCCTAAATACTCCAGTTGTAAAGTCCATACTATCCCTTGTATACCTCATAGAAACTAACTCTAACGCCATTTCAGATAAATCTACATCTTGGCCAGTATGTAGATAAAGACTTTTGTTTTCGTAGTTTTGAGGATTACCAATATTGTATATACAGGAAACAGAGGCTACTACTACAGTATCTCTTCTTGTAATAGCAGAATTCATAGCTCCAAATCGTAAATTTTCTATCTCTTTGTTAACCTCCGACTCCTTCTCTATATATAGATCTTTAGAGGGGATATATGCTTCTGGTTGATAGTAATCATAATATGATACAAAGTATTTAACAGAATTATTTGGAAAGAATTCTTTAAATTCTTCATAAAGTTGTGCGGCTAATGTTTTGTTGTGTGAAATTACTAAAGAGGGTCTGTTAAGTTCATTAATGATATTAGCCATAACAAAGGTTTTTCCTGAACCAGTCACACCTAGCAGTGTTTGCTTTCGATTTTTTTCCTTAAAACCATCTACTATCTGCTCAATGGTCTGCTTCTGATTAGGAGATGGTGTATACGGAGCTCTCAAATCAAATTTTTCCATACTGTATTCTATCACTCATTGTTAGGTATATGTTAGAATAATAATTATGAAGAAACCAAGATTAAGCAAACTATCCCAACAGGTAGTAAATCAAATAGCAGCAGGTGAAGTAGTTGAAAGACCATCATCCGTAGTCAAAGAACTAATAGATAACTCCATAGATGCACAAGCCACAAAAATTACTGTAAAAATTAAAAATGGAGGAATGGAATTAATAGAGGTGTCTGATGATGGCATTGGTATACCTAAAGAAAACATATCTTCCGTATTTGATTCACACACAACCTCTAAAATAATCAATATCGATGATCTAAACACTTTAATAAGTATGGGATTTAGAGGAGAAGCCTTACCTAGTATTACATCTGTGTCCAGAGTTACTCTTCAGTCAAAATATATTGAGGAAAGTGTAGGAAACGAGATTCTTTTTAATGAAAAAGGTAAATCTGCTGTAAAGAAGACGGCAAAGGAGAAAGGGACAACTGTAAAAGTAGAAAACATTTTTTACAATATCCCAGCAAGACAAAAATATTTAAAAACAGCTCAAACAGAATACAGGAAAATATATGAATTATTATGTAATTACTTTTTAATATATCCAAATATCCACTTTGTATTAGAAAAAGATGGGAAAGTAGTAAAAGACTTACCCTCCATACCAGCTCACAATCCAGGAGAGATAGCGGTAGAGAGATTAAACGATATAGTAGGCGATGAGAATAATTTCTTAAAACTTTCCTACGATGGATCTGGAATTAAAATATCAGGATATATCGCTCATCCGTCACATCACAAATCTAATGTCGCTAAAACATATATGTTTGTGAACAACAGACCCATATATGACAGAGGTATGGCACGAGCAATTTATGAGGGCTACTCTAGATATATTCCTCATGGACAGAAAGTAGACTTTGCTATTAATATTTCACTTAATCCTGAACTAGTAGATGTTAATGTACACCCAAGAAAAGAAGAAGTTCGGTTTGAAAATCCATTCAGAATCTATACTGCAGTTGAAGAAGCAGTAAAACATGTTCTCTCAAAGGAACTTTCCTTCGAAAATACACCTTCCTCTAGAGATTTTAAATCCATCAGAGAATCATTTAGCAAAAAGAGCCAAACAGGTAAAACATATGAACCAATTAATATATATGGTTCAAATCGATCTGCATCTATAAAAGACTCACTCCTTTTCTCAAAAGAATTATTAACTGAGACAGAACCGTCAGAAGAGTATCAACTCCCGTGGGAACAAGAGAATATTATCAATGTTTTTCAAATATTTAAGAAATACATAGTAATTGAATTTGCAGATGAAAACTTATGGATAATTGATCAACATGCAGCTGCAGAAAGGATTAATTTTGAGAACCTCTCAAGGGGCAAAGAGAACATAGAGATTCAAAACTACCTTGTACCTGTAGAAATAGAGCTGAAAGATGAAGAAATTATGTTTCTAAAAGAACACAAAAAATTCTTCCAAGATATTGGCATTATCTATGATATTAAAGAGGAAAAACTACTTCTTAAAACAGTCCCTGTAGAATTTGTGGATTCTGATTTTAAAAATGTCTTTAAAGATATCTTCTCTCTAGAAGAGGACATTGGTTTACTAAAAAAGAACTTCAAGAAACTCAGCGAAGATGTACTTGCTACAATTTCATGTCATCACAGTATTAGAAGTGGACAAATATTACAGAGAGAGGAGATGATAAATATATATACAAGATTAAAGGAATGTAAAAACCCATATAGCTGCCCTCACGGCAGGCCCGCTGTGTGGAGATTAACCTTAAAAGAAATAGATAGTAACTTTGAAAGGACATATTAATGAACCAAGGAAACATATATTTAATACCAACACCGATTAGTAAGAATAGATCTCTAAAAGATGTTTTACTAGAGGAGTATATAGATGTCGTTATTAATTTAGAATATTTTGTTACAGAAAAAGCAAAAACAGCTAGACTTTTTTTGAAAGAATTACCTCTTAAAAAAAGTATTCAAGAGTTAAATATTGCCGAACTAAATGAACATACCAAAGATGAAGACATTGATAATTTACTAGGACCCGTACTCAAGGGTTACAATCTAGGCTTACTCTCTGAAGCAGGAATACCCTCAGTCGCAGATCCTGGGTTTAGATTAGTATCACTGGCACAGGAAAAAGAGTTAAAAGTAATTCCCTTCTTAGGTCCTTCTTCAGTTATAATGGCACTAATGGCCTCTGGATTAAACGGTCAAAGTTTTACTTTTAATGGATACTTGCCAAGAGAAAAAGAGATGAGGAGGAGAAAAATAAAAGAGCTAGAGAGAATAGCTTTAAGAACTAATCAAACACAGATTTTTATGGAAACTCCTTACAGAAACCAACATATGTTTAATGACCTTATAGATGTATGTGAAGGCTCTACAAGACTATGTATAGCTATGGATATTATGGGAGATGATGAATATATTGTCACAAAAAAGATAGAGGAGTGGGAAAAAGAGGAAACTCTAGAAACAAAACCATGCTTATTTTTAATTAACAATTAGTTATGTCTGTATTTATTGGCTCTATACCCAACAATCAACAAGATGATATAGCCCTAGCAAAAGATATTCTAAAGGGCAGTGTAGCAAACAAGGGGTGGGTTGAAATCTTAGAAAAAGAATTAGAAGATATGTTCAACAGTAAACCATTTCTCTTCAATCGAGGAAGAGATTCTCTCTTTTTCTTTCTAAAACTTCTAAATTTAAAAAGTACCGACGAAGTAATACTTCAAGCATTTACCTGTATAGCAGTTGTATCACCCATTATTTGGGTTAATGCAAAACCGATATATATTGATATCGAAAAGGAAAGCTTCAATATAAACATTAACCTCTTAAAGAAAAAAATTACAGAGAACACAAGGGTAATAATCATTCAACATACCTTTGGAAATATTGTGGGCATGGCAAAGATTAGAGAGATTGTTGATAAGGCCAACAGAGGGAGAGAACCTAATAGGAAGATATATTTAATTGAGGATTGTGCCCATCTATTTGAAAGAGATCTTTCAAAATTAAATATAGGTAAATATAGTGATATGTACTTCTTTAGTTTCTCACAAGATAAAAGTATCAGCTGTACACAGGGAGCTTTAATGATGATTAACGATAATAAGTTACTTAAGAAAGCTGTACTTAATTATCAGAACATACCGTATCCAAAAAGAAAAGATGCTCTATACAATGCTAGATACATAATCATATGGAATAATATTAAAAGGAATTACTTTAAAACATTAATTCCTTTCACAAATATAACTGTGGGAAGAATACTTTTAATTATATATAGATCTCTAGGATTAATTAAAAAGCAAGCAGATAACAATACCATACTTAGTCCAAAAGTGGAAAAATTAAGCAATATACAGGCTTGCTTACTACTAAACCAATTAAAAAAGA
>JBAYOB010000011.1:0-21455 GCA_041678505.1 Candidatus Dojkabacteria bacterium
AACTCCTTTAGAGAGAGATGTTGAGGTCTTTTTGTCAAAAGTTTTTCAAATGAGCCCTTTATGTTATTTTTAGACAGATTAGGATAAGCACCTTTTAGGTTGTTCTTTAATGTTTTCCTAGGCTGTTTAAAACAGATTTGCAAGAATTTTTTTAATTGTACTACATCTATATCTTCAATTTTTTCTTTCGGAGAAAACATGATAAAAGAGCTATCTACCTTTGGTTTAGGTCTAAATGAATCTGGAGATATATTAAATATTCTTTCCGTATCAGCATATATTTTTGTTTTTAAAGAGAGTAGATTACTGTTAGGATTTTCAGCAATATATTTATCTGCAACCTCTTTTTGGATTATAAAGAATGCGGGATTTTTAAAATGTTCGGATTCTACTATCTTCTTTATTATTAATTTACTTATGTTGTATGGAAGAGAGCCAAAAAACAGTATTTTCTTGTCTGTGTATTTTTTTAAATTATCTAAGTTCCATTCTAAGAAGTCATAGTTTTCTATCTGTGATTGAGGAAAGGCATACTGAAGATTTTGATACAATTCATTATCTTTTTCTATTAGGATTAACCTAGCTTTACTTTGATAAAGTTCTTTCGTAAAAGAGCCAGTTCCTGGGCCTATTTCTACAATAATATCTGGGTTTTCTTTCAACACCAGTTCAACGATTTGCTTTGAGAGGTTTTTGTTAATAAAAAAATTTTGTCCTAAGGATTTCTTTCTTTTCATTTATTTAATTCTAAAATCCCAAACATCATCTTTTTTATGGAAATTTTTCGAGCATTTTTTGCAAATAGCTAAGTTACTTCCTTTGTATGTTAAGCTTTTTTTGCATGAAGGACAGACTAATATGTCTGCTAGGTTGAGAGTTTGCCCATCTTTTTTACTGTCTTTTTTTATCTGCGTGTCTAAAAATATGCTAGGTGAGATGTTTGTCCAAGAGAGAGTATTTTGCATAATTTTTTCTATAAAAATCATTAAGTTTTCACCTAACATTTTCTTGATAAAAGGTGATCTAAGATATGAACAGCCGTATTTTCTAAGTATTTTGAAATTATTTTCTTTTAAGAGTTTTTTAATGTGTTTTGGATGATAATTGTAAAAAATATGATTATATTCCTTATTTGAGCCTTCCTCACCTGTTATTTGTGGTTGTAAATACGGCTCCCGTTTGAACAAATTAAAATCCAGCTTCATTAAGGCTCTAAAGACAGCTTTTATATGTATTTTGTTTGGAAATTCTTGGATATATGAGGAGTTGCCTTTCATAATTCTGTTTAGCTCTTTAAAATATATATCTGGTTTTTCGATATGATGAATTACCCTGACCATTAATGCTCCATCGAAAGTGTTTTCTTTAAAAGGCATCTTGTATGCATTTGCAGCAATTAATTCGGTATTTGGATACTTAGTTTTAATGAAATCTCTGTTTTTAATTAAAGTTTTTAAAGAGTAATCTATTATTACTGGTTTGTTATAGCTATCATAATAGGTGGATGTAAGTCTTCCATAGGAACCTCCTATATCTAAAAACCAATAGCCCCCCTTGTTTAGAAAAATCTTGTTTAGGAGGTTTTTCTCTGCAAGGTTCTCATAAGCTCTCTTCTCCCAGTATTTAGAGTAGTCGTAGTCGAAAAGATCGTATTCTGCGATATCAATCATTTTAACTCTTTTAACAGTTTATTTACTTTCATTAATTTTTGAAGGTATTTCTCCGATTTCACATTATCATTATTCTCCTCAGCAATTGCAATTTTCATACTTAATTCTTTCTGTTTCCCTTTGTAATATTCTTCTTTTATCTTCTTAGTGATAATTTCGATTTGTTCTTTAATCTCTTTCTGGGTTTGAGGAACATCTGTTAGATTAAAGATAATATCTTCAAAAAGAGTAGATACGTCTTTGTTTTTTCTGATTTTTTCATAAAGAATTTCTCTCTTTTTACTTTTGTTTTCTAAAATAATTTCATATATTTTTAAAACGATTTTATCATCTATATAGATTTGAGGAAGGAGATTTATACTGGTCATATCATCCAAGAGTAGCAGGTATTTGATATAGTTAATACTATATGGACTATGAGATGAATTCTTCCTATGGGGTTTGTAACAATTGGTTTCACGGATTTTAGGAGAAATTGAAATTTGATTTGGCTTTAATTTAAGCATCTTTTCGACCTTGTGAAAATATAGCTGTTTTGTAGATTCATCAGAGACCGCATCTAGAAGAGGACTTATATAATTTTTTATATACGTAACATTCTCTAGTTTGCTTAGATCTCTGTCCTCTGCAATATTAGAAATAATTGAAGAAAAAGCTTCCTTTTTATTTTTTATTATTTGATTAAATTTTTTAGGTTCCTGTTGAAGTAGTTCGTCTATATCTTTGTAAGGTTCTGTAGTAGCGGCGTAAGGGTTTAATTTCAACTCAGATGCTATCTTAAAACCTCTTATTAAAGCATCATGGCCTGCTCTATCATTATCAAAAAGAAAGAGAATATTTTTAGTTAGTAAAGAGAGATTCTCGAGTTGTTCTTTTGTCAACCCAGTTCCTAGTGGAGCTACAATATTCTTAATCCCAAATTGATGCGCTGATATCACATCTGTAGAGCCTTCACATATTATGGCTAAATCATTTTTCCTTATCTCCTGTCTTGATTCATATTGCCCAAAGAGATTCTCTCTCTTGTGAAAAATTGGTGTATCAGGGGAGTTTAGGTATTTAGGACCCCATTTGTTATCAGGCAGCACTCTTCCTGTAAAAGCTATAACAGTACCTCTTCTTGATCTAATAGGAAACATTATTCTATTAAAAAATTTCTCTTTTATACCTTTCTCTCCTTTATTAAAAAGACCTGATGTTACTAAATCAGCTGTAGAAAATGTTTTCTCTTTAAGTAAGAACTTTTTTAAGTTGGATCTTTTAGGAGCATAGCCAATTCCAAAGTTTTTGATAGATTCTTTGGTAAACCCTCTATCTAAAAGATATTTTAACGCCTGTTTTTCTTTTTTTAACTCATTGTAGTAATATTTTGCAGCTATGTAATTAATCTCTTCTAAGGCTTTGTATTTGTAATTAGTCTTTTTCCTTTCTAAAGTTACTCCAGCTTCTTTGGCAAGTTTTTCCAATGCCTCTACAAAATCTAAATTTTCAATCTTTTGGACGAAGTTAAAAATGTCACCCGTTTCTCCACAACCAAAGCATTTGTATCTTTGAAGATCTGGGCTGACAATGAAAGAGGGGGTTTTTTCACTATGAAAAGGACATAGTCCAGAGTAGTTCTTTCCAGCTTTCCTAAGTTTTACATATTTTTCAACAACCTGAACTATATCAAGCCTATCTTTAATCTCGTCTATTTGCTTACGATTAGAATCCATTATTGTGGATATTATATCACTTATTGATATAACGGAGGTATTCTTTAGTCACAGATTAACTCCTGCTCTGCTATATGGCAGTTTAGTTCAGCTACACCTGTCTTCTGAGTTGGTTTCCATTCTACTATCTCATTATTCCAATATATATTGGTACTATCAACTCTACCTGTAATTATGTACATATTCTCAAAGAAAGTGTATTCCATTTTAGAAGGCTCTAAAACTTGAGAAAGTTTGTTCTCACCATCTAAATCTAGTCTAACCCATGCTGAAGAATTGATAATTTCCAATATCAATTTGTTTTGAATCTCTTCATCATCTTCTTTAAGAGTTTCCTCTTTCACTATATATTTAATACGAATAGTTTGAACACTTTCTAAAGTATTGTTCCTGTTTTTTCTTGCCTTTACAGTTACTATATTATTTCCTTCTTTTAACTGTATCTCTTTTTCAAAATTTCCTTCTTGGTCAACATCTGTGGGCTTATCATTAATTTCTACTATCACATCATGTTCAACTTTCCCTTTTACAGTAACATTTTCTTCAGTAACCTCAGCTTCATCTAATGGTTCTGACACTATTATTTTAGGAGGCGTTTGAAATTTATATATTTGAAAACCAATATAGCTTATAATGAGGAGTAAAAATATCGATAATATCACTGTTACTAAGGTTTTAGGGTCAAGTACTTTAAGATTTAGTTTCTTTTTCCCTACTCCTTTTTTCAGTCTAGTCCTCTCTTCTATCTTTTTAATATTATCCTTCTCTGTTGGAGGATTACTTCTTCTGTAAAGTGCTAGTATTTTATTTGTATCTAACCCTAGATATTTAGCATATATTTTAATAAAGCCTGTTAGAAAAACCTCTGAATCAAAGTAAGAAAACTTGTTCTCTTCCATATAGCTGAGAAATCTTTTCTGTATCTTAGTGTCAGATGAAACCTCATTTAATGTTCTTCCTAAGCTCTCTCTCTTGCTTTTTAAAACCTCTCCTGCAGTTATCATAGGACTATTTTACTACTTATTGGGGTTATACGTCATCCTTTTTAGATTCTTGTAATTGGCTTACAGATGTGATTAAAACATCTCTTGGTTTTGCACCTTTTTGAGGCCCAATGACGCCTGTTGCCTGCAGCTCATCTATTATTCTAGCAGCTTTGTTGTACCCTATCCTAAGTTTTCTTTGAAGGTAAGAAGCAGATGCTTTCTGTGTAGATACTACGATAGCGAGAGCCTTTTCAAATTCAGGATCTCTGCCTCCGCCGTTGCTTGTTGTAATCTCTGTTCCTCCTTTTTCTATGGCATCGGCTAATTCATCAGAGTATGCCACCTTATCTTCTTCCAGCTGCTCCTTTATTGCGTTAATAACGGCTTCTGAATCTTCAGTTGTTGTAAAGGTCCCCTGTATCCTAATGGGTTTAGGTGTGGTTTGATCTTTGTAAAGCATATCTCCGTTTCCAAGCAGAGTCTCTGCACCTGACTCATCAAGAATAACTCTTGAGTCCATGTTTGTAGCGACAGCAAAAGCCATTCTTCCAGGTATATTTGATTTGATAAGGCCTGTTATTACATTAACAGTAGGCTTCTGTGTAGCAAGTATTAGATGTATACCAACAGCCCTTCCCATCTGTGCTAATCTTTGGATTTTTGTTTCTACATCTATCCCAGAGGTAAGGATTAAGTCAGCCATTTCATCAATTACGATGATAATGTATGGCATAGCTAGATAGCCAATTTTCTTGTTGTATTCAGTTAATTTCTTAGCTCTCACCTGTTTAAGAAGTCTGTATCTTTTCATCATCTCATCAATACACCATTGAAGGGCGTTAATAACGGCTTCAGTATCTGTAATTACAGGGTTGAGTAAGTGAGGTATTCCATTGTAAATAGCCATTTCTACTCCCATCTTAGGGTCTATCATTATGAATTTGACCTCATCAGGAGTTTTAGACATTAATATACCAGTAAGTAATGAATTAAGAGCAACAGATTTTCCAGTACCTGTAGCTCCAGCTACAAGAAGATGTGGGATTTTTGCTAAATCGGTAATACATGTTTTTGCAGTAATATCCTTTCCCAGTATTAAAGGTAGTTCGTATTTACCATTATCTTTCTTAAGTTTTCCAATCATATCTCTAACGTAGACAAAATTAGGAGTAGGATTAGGTATCTCTACGCCTACAAAAGAAGTTCCTGGTATGGGGGCCTCTATTCTTACGGAAGAAGTCTGAGAAGCAAGGGCTAATGCAAGATCATTACTTAGGTTTTTTATTCTCGAAACCTTAACACCAACACTAACACTTAGCGAGAATCTCAAAACTGTAGGACCAACAGAAACTTGAACAACCTTTGCTTGAATTCCAAAACTTCTAAGTGTTTGTTGTATTACAAGGGCTTTACTTCTGTAAAGTTTTTCATCCTGTTTTTGGATTTTTCCTTCTTGTAACAGCTCTATTGAAGGAAGAACCCAGTTAGTATATTTTGGTTTCTCTGGTTGTTTATCATCCTCATGACCTTCTTGTGGGGCTGTTTCAACAGAGGTGGCAGGAGTGTGAACTTGTATCTGTTCTATCTCTATCTCCTCCTCCTTTTTCATAGCTTCACTCAATCGTGCCTCTATTTCTTCTTCGGTCTCTGCTTTACTTTCCTCACTCTCTCCTGTCTCTATCTTTATATCATGGGTACTGTCAGATTTAAGTTTTTTAAAGAACGATAGCATATCAAAGGAGCCTGCCTCCTTCTTCCCTTTCTCTGATACGGAAGATTCAACAAAATCCCTTATCTGCTCTAATGTTGTACCAGTTATTAATGAAAAAGATATGATTAGAAGTATTAAAACAAGTATTAACTCTATGAAACTCCCAAACCAGTTATTTAAAGAAAGATGTAAAATTTTACCTAATTGGCCACCGGCAGCTTTTAGAGCCTCGGTATCTCCTAACTGCTCCTCAATTAACCAAAAAGAGAGAAGAATGTTAAGACAGAGAGCTAGAAGTAAGAGGCCTATACCCTGTTTTGTTGAAACAAATTTTTTACTTTTAGCTAAAAATGAAAATGAAGTATACAGAAAGAGTATCCCCCAAACTATTGCAGCATATCCAAGGAATAGTGCTATTTGACTAAACAGAGGTGATTGTTCTAGTAAGAAGGGAGAGAGTAAGACGGTTAATCCTATCAAAAAAAGCACTAAACCAAGAACTATCTTGGTTTCTCCACTTTTTATTGTCAAAGGTTCTTTTTTCTTTTTTCTGGGCATTTTCTAATATATGATATGATATTAAACACTTTTTTACAAAGAATAGAATACAGTATATAATGAATTCATTCCAGTTGTATGTGAATATGCTTTAAAATTATACGAAACCTTTGACTATTATACCTAAATATGATAATATCCTTCGAGTCTCTAATTTTGGCTTTTGTTGCGGTGTAATCTAATTCTTTTTGAGAGTTAATTACAGTCCGTATATACGAATTATTATATTATATATCATTAAGTATAAAATATTCTATGATTAAACCCAAACGAAACACCTCAGGAAGATTAAATTTGGGATTGGGCTACTCTGGTAATATGGAATTTCCTAACTTGATTGAGGCACAGAAGGCCTCTTTTGAGGATTTTCTACAGAACGGTTTTCAAAGATTATTCTCAGAGATAAATCCTGTTAAGGACACAATGGAAAGAATGTGGACCTTAGAATTCAAAGATTTTAGATATGGGGATCCTTACAGAACTGTTGATGAGGCTACTATAAAGGGTCTTTCTTATGAGGTGCCTGTATATGCGAAGATACAGCTTTTGAATAATAGAACAGGAGAAATTAAGGAACAAGAGATTTTTGTTACAGATTTACCTTTAATGACAGATGATGGTGTCTTTATCTTTAATGGAGTCAGAAGAGTGGTTACACACCAGATAGTAAGGGCAGAGGGTGTTCTCTATGAAGAATCTGAGAAGCTTCCATTAAGATCTCTTTACAAAGTTAGAATTATGCCAGGAAGAGGTCCTTGGTACGAAATAGATACAAACAAACATAATGTAATATCTATGAGAATACTCCCTAAAAGGCCTAGGGTTTTAATTACAGAGTTGTTAAGGGTTCTTGGTTGGGAGAGTGATGATGAGATAAGGAAGCTTTTTGCGGATGTAGATACTCATGAGGAGAACAAGTATATAGAGGCAACATTGGCAAGAGATTTTACAAATAACAAGGAGGAAGCCGTTATAAGTATATATAACAAGCTAAGACCTGATGAGTCTGTTACATTAGAAAGTGCAGAGAGATATATAAAGAGCAACTTTTTTGATATTAGAAAGTTTGACCTAGGTAGGATAGGTAGGTATCAATTAAACAGAAAAAATGGAACGGATTACGATATAGATAATCCTGATGAAGTAAGACTGTATCCTACAGATATAGTGATAATTGTTAAGAAGTTAATCCAAATAAATAATGGAGAGGTAGAGGCTGATGATATAGACCATCTTTCTAACAGAAGAATAAGGAGTGTAGGAGAGATATTAGAGAGACAGTTAAGCAATGGTATTAAAAGACTAGAAAAGAATATTAGAGACAAGATGAGTCTGTATGGTCATGATGCTAAGGTTACCCCATCTATGTTAGTTAGTCCTAAACCAATATCTGCATCTATTCAGGTATTTTTTGGTGCTAATGCCCTCTCAACTTTTATGGATCAGACAAATATACTCTCAGAGCTTGAGAACAAAAGGAAAGTTACAGCTGGTGGTCCAGGAGGTATTGCAAAAGAGAGAGCTACTTTCTCAATTCGTGAAGTTCATAATTCTCACTATTCAAGATTTGATCCTGTAACAAGTCCAGAGAGTTCTAATATTGGCGTAGTAGTCCAATTAGCTATGCTATCAAGGATAAATGAGTTTGGTTTTTTGGAAGCACCTTACAGAAAAGTCTTAAAGAAAGTTAAGAACAACAAAACTAATCTAAAGAACAGAATATTAGCACAAGATATTAAGGATGGGAAAAAGATTATTGCTAAGAAAGGTGAACTTTTGCAAGATGAGAAATTGATAGAGAAAATAGTTAAGATTGATGATATAAAACAGATTAAAGTAAAGCCTTTTGTAACAGATGAAATAGAGTATTTGGATGCTATGGATGAGGAAAAGTATCATATTTCTACTGCTACTATAGATAAAGATGAGTATGGAAATATCAAGGACTACTTAGTGCCTGCAAGATATAAGGGAGACTTCATGATAGAGGACATTAGTATTGTTAAATATGTAGATATCTTTGCTAGTCAACAGGCAGGTCTTGGCATGGCTCTGATTCCATTTGTCTCACATAATGATGCTATGAGAGCCTTGACTGGATCAAATATGCAAAGGCAAGGAGTTCCTTTAGTTAGACAGGAAGCCCCTGTGGTAGGGACAGGTATGGAAGAGACTGTTGCAAGACAATCATCTTGGGGAATTTTCGCAAAAGAGGATGGTCAGGTGGAGTATGTAGATGCAAACAGGCTCTCAGTAAAATATAAAGAGAGTGGGATAGAGGAGTATGAGCTTGAATCTTTCTATAGAACTAATGACAACACTTCTTTTACACAGAAACCTGTTTTAGCAGCAGGAGATAAATTTAAGAAGGGAGATGTTTTAGTAGATGGTCCAACTATGGTTGAAGGAGAATTAGCTGTAGGTATAAATCTTAGAGCAGCACTAATGTTCTATGAAGGCTATAACTATGAAGATTCTGTAGTAATTTCAGAAAGGATTGTAAGAAAAGATCTTTTAACCTCTGTACACATTAGAGAATACTCTATCTCAGTAAGAGATACAGAGTTAGGACCTGAAACAATTACAGCTGATATCCCTCATGTTAATGAAAGAATTTTAAGAAAATTAGATACAATGGGTGTGGTTCGAGATGGTGTTAGAGTAAAATCAGGAGATATTTTGGTAGGAGTTGTTGCTCCTAGAGGAGAAAAAGAATTAACAGCAGAAGAAAGACTCTTAAGAGCTATCTTTGGTGAATCGGCTAGTGATGTTAGAGACAACTCCTTAAGAATTCCTCATGGAGAAGAAGGAATAGTGGTAAGAAGTCAGATACTCTCGGTAGATAAAGGAGATAAGTTAAGACCAGGGGTACTACATGAAGTAAAAGTATGGGTAGCTAATACTAAGAAAATTGATTTTGGAGATAAATTAGCTGGTAGACATGGAGATAAAAATACTGTTGCAGCAATTAGACCTATTGAAGATATGCCATTTACAGAAGATGGAGAACCTGTAGATATTGTTTTAACCCCTACATTTTTAAAGAGAATGAATATGGGACAAGCAGAGGAGGTTCATTACGGTAAATATGCAGAGATATTGAATGAAAAGCTAGCGTTCCCAATATTTGAAGGAGAAAATATTAAATGGTTAGAGAAAGAACTAGAGAAACACAATGCGGGTATGACTGAGAAAGAGGATCTTTATGATGGTAGGACTGGCAAGAGGTTCCCTAGAAAAGTTACAGTAGGACAGAAATACGTACTCAAATTACATCATATTGCAGATGAGAAAGTACATGCCAGATCTACAGGTCCATATACTGCTGTATCACAGCAACCTCTTGGTGGAAAGGCACAAATGGGTGGTCAGAGATTTGGAGAGATGGAAGTGTGGGCATTAGAGGCACACTGTGCTCCTTATGCTTTACAGGAGATGTTAACGATAAAGTCTGATGATATTAGAGGTAGATCGGCAGCTTACAAGGCAATAATTCATGGAGACAAGATAGAGAATATAAATATTCCTGAATCATTTAAAGTTTTAGTCAAAGAGTTGAATGCTCTTTGTCTGAATCTCGATTTAATTTCACTGCATTCTAAAGAAAAAGAGGAGGTTGATGAAAATGAATAAAAACAATAATGAATTTGAAAATTTTGACATATTGCAGATAACCTTAGCTTCCCCTGATCAGATTCTTAAATGGTCATATGGCGAAGTAACAAAGGCGGAAACCATTAACTACAGAACCTTTAGGGCAGAACCGGATGGACTGTTTTGTGAGAAAATATTTGGTCCGACAAAAAACTATGAATGTTACTGTGGTAAGTACAAGAAGATCCGATATAAAGGAATTGTTTGCGATAAGTGTGGTGTTGAAGTAACAAGTAAAGATGCGAGAAGGGATAGGATGGGACACATCAATTTAGCTGTACCAGTAACACATGTATGGTTTGCGTATGGAATTCCTAACAAGATGTCCATTATACTAGACATTCCTCATAAGAAGATTCTTTCTGTTGTTTACTACACACGATATATGGTTGTTAATGTTGAGAAAGACAAGAGAAAGGAAATGTTGGAGAAAGCAGAGGCTTTAAAAGAGGATGAGTTAAAATCTTTGGAAGAGGAGTTAAATCAAGAACTTAAAAGTATTGAAGAATCATTTGATGAGGAATTGAAAGGATTATCTAAATCAAAGGATAAGAAAGATGACTTTAAGAAAACCCAGATAGAACATAAAAAGAAACAAGCTTTAGCAAAAACCAGAAAAGAATTTGTCGAAAGAGAAGAACAGATAGATGTCTTTTACTCAAAAATTTCTCAGATAGTTGGCAAATTAAAAATAGGTTCAATTCTCTCAGAAGATGAATACATAGATCTGTTAGAAAGAGAGCTGATCTTTTTTGAAGCAATGATGGGTGCAGAATCAATCAAGAAACTTTTGGAAAATCTAGATCTTAAGAAAGAGGTTAAAAAACTAAGTAGACAAGCTGAGAAGGAGAAAGGAGATAAAAGAGCTAAAACTACAAGAAGAATTCAATATTTAGAAGGATTCTTAAAGAGTGAAAGTAGACCAGAGTGGATGGTTTTAGAAACTCTTCCTGTATTACCCCCAGAGCTAAGGCCAATAATACCTCTGTCTGGAGGGAAATTTGCAACATCTGATTTAAATGACCTGTATAGAAGAATTATAAATAGGAATAATAGATTGGCAAAATTAATAGAAATAGGTGCTCCTGAGGTAATACTTAGAAATGAGAAAAGAATGCTTCAGGAATCTGTAGATGCCCTTATTGATAATTCTCACAGACCCTCTAAGCCTATGAGAAACAGTAAAAGATTACCTTATCAGTCTCTTACGGATGATCTAAGAGGAAAGAAAGGTATATTTAGGAAGAATCTTTTAGGAAAAAGGGTAGATTACTCAGGTAGGGCAGTTATCGAAGGAGATCCAAGTTTGAAATTTGATCAGTGTGGTTTACCAAAATCAGTTACTTTAGAGATATTTAAACCGTTCGTTATTTTCGAGCTTTTAGATAAAGAGTTAGCGCCAAATGTAAGGGTAGCTAAAGAAATGATTGAAGAAGAGACTGATGAGATTTGGGATATTTTAGAGAAAGTGATTAAAAACAGACCAGTACTTCTAAATAGAGCGCCTACTCTACATAAGTATGGAGTCCAAGCCTTCTACCCCAGATTAGTTGAAGGAGAGGCTATTAGAATTCATCCTCTTGTTTGTAAAGCTTTTAATGCAGACTTTGATGGAGATCAGATGGCAGTTCATATTCTCTTAACAGAAGAGGCTGAGAAAGAAGCAAAAGAGCAGATGATGTCTTCTCAAAATATAGTAAATATTTCAAATGGTCAGGTACTTGCAACACCAGCAAAAGATATGCTAATTGGGTTTTTCTTGATGACAAACCTTAAGAAGGTAGAAAGGCCTAAGATGTTCTCTAGTGAGGACTCAGCAATTAAGGCATATGAGAGAGATAATATAACTATAGATGAGGAAATAGTTGTTAGGGTAGCAGGTAAGACTTTAAATACGTCTGTAGGTAGAGTTATATTTAATAGTATTCTTCCTAAAGATTATAAATATGTGAATGAACAGATAGGTATTAGGATAGTTAATAAAATAATATCTGAAATTAAAACAGATAGATCTTTAGACGAAATAGTCGAAATTTTAGATAACTTGAAACTCTTAGGTTTTAAATTTGCTACTGACTTAGGTTTTTCATTTTCTATGTCTGATTGTAATGTGGATTTTGACCTTACAACTGAAATAAAGAAAATGGAAGAGAAAGATGAGCAGTTACAGGAGAATTATCTCCAAGGATTAATGACAGAAGAAGAGAAAATTAAGATATCTACAAATATGTGGGATGATTTCTCTGATGAATTAGCAGATAAAGCATGGGAAACCTTAGATCAAGAAAACTCTGTCTATCAAATGGTTGAATCAGGAGGAAATGGAGGGAGAATACAGGCAAGGCAGGTTTTGACAATAAAAGGTGTAGTAAGAGATTCTAGAGGTAACTGGGTCCCTATGCCTATTAAAAGTAACTATAGAGATGGTCTAAGTGCCTTTGAGTATTTTGTAGCTGCAAATGGAGGAAGAAAAGGAATTGCAGATAGATCTTTGAAAACTTCTTCATCAGGGTATCTTACTAGAAAATTAGTAGATGTTGCTCATGATGTAATAATTAGAGAAAATGATTGCGGATATGATGGTGAAGGATTTGAAATGTTAAGGAAAGATGATAGAAGAATCGATTTTTCATCTAGAGTATACGGTAGAGTTTTAGCACAAGATGTAAAGAGTGGAAACAAAATATTAGCAAAGAAAGGAGATACAGTAACTAATGATTTAGCATCAGAAATAGAGAAGAATGAAGTAGATGGAGTATATGTAAGATCACCAATCCTCTGTGAATCTCCTTTAGGAATATGTAAAAAATGTTACGGCGTAAATCTAGAAAATGGAGAGGAGATTGAAATGGGTAAAGCAGTTGGAGTAATAGCAGCACAATCCATAGGAGAACCAGGGACTCAGATGACTATGCAAACGTTCCATAAAGGAGGTGTTGCAAAGGTTGATATTACACAGGGACTTCCAAGAGTAGAAGAGCTTTTCGAAGCAAGGACACCGAAAGCAGAAGCAGAAATATCATCAATTGATGGGAAAGTTCATATAGAAACGATGGAAGATGAATCAGCAGTAATAACGATAACTGGAGAAAAGAAGATGAAAAGACATTATGTGGTGTCCAAAGCAAAGAAAGTACTGGTGGAGGATGGTCAAGATGTTAAATCAGGACAGGTGATATATATAGGATCAGATGAAATAGAGAGACAAGCTCCATTTGATGCGTCTGTTTCGGTAGATGGTGGTATTCTAACCTTAAAGGGAGGAGCAAAAGCAGAAGAAATAGTATCTGTATTACCAGGGATAGAGATATTAGTAGAGGATAGCTCTACAATAAAAGCAGGGACTCAATTAACAGAGGGTTCAATAGATCCAAAGAAACTTTCAGAGGTTGCAGATATTGTAACAGCACAGAAATATATACTAGATGAAGTACAGAAAGTATTTAACGAGCAAGGGGTTCCAATAGACGACATTCATATAGAGATAATATTAAGACAGATGATAAGGCTAGGGAGAGTGTTTGAATCAGGAGACTCTGACTATTTGGTTGGCTCTTTAGTTAATAGATACTTAGCTAAAGCTAAAAACGAACTGCTATCAGAAGAGGGTAAGAACAAAGTCCTTGTTATTCCTAAACTTCTTGGTATAAAGACATCGGCATTACACACAGAAAGTTTCCTCTCAGCAATGTCTTTCCAAGAGCATGTGAGAGTTTTAACAAGCACTGCAATTTTAGGTAAAAAAGATTACTTAAGAGGTATGAAAGAGAATGTAATAATTGGCAGACCGATTCCTGTAGGAGAGGGAGCCAGAGTAGATAATATAAGAGAGTTACCAGAACTTAATTTTTAAACAGGTTTGATGTATAATAGCCAGCTATGCCAACAATAAATCAATTAATAAGAAAACCAAGGAAGAAGAAAGGGAGAAAAGCAAAACATATACAGCTTGCTAGAGATTTCAATCCTTTAAAGAATAGATATAAGAATACACCTAATCCATTTAAGAGAGGTGTATGTTTGCAGGTTAAAACCATGACACCTAAAAAACCTGACTCAGCTCTTAGAAAGGTTGCGAGAGTAAGACTATCTAATGGAATGGAAGTTACTGCATATATCCCAGGTGAAGGTCATAACCTCCAGGAGCACTCAATAGTGTTACTGAAAGCAGGAAAAAAGAGAGATTTACCTGGTGTTAAATATATTGTTGTGAGAGGGAAATATGATGCAGCAGGAGTAAAAGGTAGAAAGAAAGCTAGATCAAAGTACGGTGTTAAGAAAAGAGATGTAGAAGAGTAGTATTTTATTAAACATATTATTATGAGAGGAAAAAGAGCAAAAAAAAGAGAGCAAAAGCCAGATAAGAAATATGGAAATGTTTTAATCACCAGATTAATAAACAAAGTCATGTTACATGGAAAGAAATCATGTGCAGAAGATATAGTATATACATCATTAGAGAGGGGAGCTGAGATAGTGAAAGAGAAGGATGTTAACGTCTTCTTAGGAAAGGTAATTGATAATATAAGGCCATCTTTAGAGACAAGAGCTAGAAGAGTTGGAGGAGCAAACTATCAAGTCCCAGTACCAGTATCACCTAGAAGACAGGAAGCTTTAGCAGTTAGATGGCTGGTAGAAATAGTTAGAAATAAGTCTGGCAAATCTTTTGAAGAGTTACTAACAACAGAACTAGTCAATGCGTACAAGGGAGAGGGTGATGCTATAAAGAAGAAAATAGACACAGAGAAAATGGCAGAGGCAAACAAAGCATTTGCACACTTTAGATGGTAATTCTCAATTACTTTGTACTCTCAATCCTTTCCCATCCACTTTTTGGCATATCCTTTTTGAGAATTGTTCTCTCCCAAAATATCTTTACCCATGTGATGAGTCTGGTGGGAAAAAGGAGTAATGACCATATGAATTCTTGAAAGTTTTTTGGGTATTTAAGTACAAACCCTGTATATTTAAGCTCAATACCAAAACTCCTTGTCTGTTTGTCCTTTTCAAAGATTCCCATGTGCTTTAACTGTGTAAAACCACCAAGTGATCTAACTTTCTGTTTCATATAATCTTTGAAATTAGTAGGATATTTAACATAACATATAGCTTTAGGGGCATAGGCTATCTCCATGTTTCTGTTTCTGATTAAATAAGATATGTATGCATCATCAGACAAAGTGTTTTCAGGAAGTTTAATATTTAAGTTTCTAACAGCCATAATATATCCACTCATGGGGAAGAAAGTTTTTCCACTTACATAGTAGTCTTCTCCTTGTTCTTTCTTCATAGTATTTTTTCTTCTATGATCTGCAGAATCAGAAAGAAGATGCCCCCAATAACCAAACTTATTATCTTTTTTATCTTGTGATACAGGTCTTCCACTCACTCCTCCTACTTTACTATTTTCAAAAGGTTTAATCAGTTCTTTTACAGCATTTTTCTCAAAAAAAACATCACCATCGGTAAGTATTACTATATCTCCTTTTGCTCTTTTAAAAGCCATTTTTAATGCAAAGGGTTTTCCTTTTCGTGGATCTTTAACTTGGATATACTGTTTCTTTGATAATTTCAACCTATTTGCTTCTTTCTTTCCCTGTTTAAGAGTAGGCTCATCAGGAGAAACTTGAATAATTTCAAAAGGATTAGGTATACCAGAATAGTTCCTGTCAGCAATGGATGAAATACATTTTCGGATAGTTTTAGGTTCTTTAAAAGAAGTAATAATGACAGAAATCATATCCAATTATATATATATATATCAAAATATGAAAGGATTACTCTTCTGTAGGTTCTTCCTTTGTCTCTGTCTCTTTATCCTCTTCTGCAGCTTCTCCTTCAATTTGCTCTCCTTCGATATCTTCTGCTTCTGCTTCTTCATCTTCAGAAACTTCAGGTTCTAAAATCTCCTCTTCCTGTAATTCTGTAATGGTCACAATTGTCTCATTAGCTAAATCTTCATTAAGTAATTCCATACCTTTGGGGATATTAATTTCATTCATAGATATCGATTGTCCTGGATGTTCTAAATTTGTAACATCAACTTCTATAAAAGGGACAAGAGTAGAAAGTTTACATCTAACATCTATAGCTGATAGAACCTCTATCAAAACACCTAGATTATTCTTAACGGCAGGAGACACACCAACGATTTTGAAAGGGATAGTGAATACCATATCTTTATTCTCATCTATCTCAAAAAATGCAATATGCCTTATTTTACTAGTAAAAGGATTAATATTAACCTCTTTAACAAGAACTTTAAGTTTTTTTGTACCAAATTTAGCATCGAGAATCGTTGTAGATGTAGCATTTTTAAGAATCTTAGTAGAATCGGATCTAGATATCTGGATATTTGTAGAATCTCCTTTTGAATTATAAACTACTGCTGGAACAATATTTTCTAATAATAATTTTTTAGATTTTTTCCCAACAAGTTTTCTCTTGTTAAATATAATAGTATCCATAGCAAACAGGAGTATAGCAGAAAAGGATCGAAGGAGCAATAAGATCTGCATAATACTGAGAATTTTAGTTGACACATTTTTAATCTTCCTCTATACTTTGGCAGTTAACCTTAGCATTTGCTAAAATGGATTTGACGGAGAGACAGAAAGAGATACTGCTTGCTGTAATAAAGGAGTTTATGGAGCAGGCATCTGAGGTAGGTTCATTAGCTCTTTTAGAAAAATATGATCTAGGTGTAAGTTCTGCCACGATAAGAAACGAGATGGTTGAATTAATGAGATTAGGATTATTAGAGAAAAGCCATATATCTTCGGGAAGACTTCCTACAGATCAAGCTTTAAGATTGTATGTTTCTAAGTTCATAGATGATAGAGGTTTGAATCCACTTGTTTCTGTAGAGATAAGACAAGAGATCTTTAGAGAAAGATTTTCGAAAGAAACTGTAATTAGAGCGATTTTGAAAATAGTGTCAAAAGAAACATCTAATTTAGCATTTATGATTCTAGATGAAGATGTTAGGTTCTATGGATTATCAAATCTCCTTAAGTATGAAGAGTTTGAAGATGATGTGGAAAGAATTAGAACAATAGTCAATATTTTAGAGGATGATACTTTTTTAAGAGATTTAGTTGAACAGTATTCTAGTTCAGGTGTCTCCCTATTAATAGGTGAAGAGTGTGCAATAGATAATTTAGGGAAATGTGCACTTGCTTTTATTAATGTTCCCTTCTGGGATCAGAAGAAAACATTTGTTGGAGTTATCGGAACTAAGAGGATGGAATATTCAAAGGTGCTCTCAGCATTAAG
Organism: Candidatus Dojkabacteria bacterium; assembly: GCA_041678505.1. GTDB lineage: Bacteria > Patescibacteriota > Dojkabacteria > SC72 > SC72 > UBA2177. The sequence goes on from JBAYOB010000011.1 coordinate 17,570, forward strand.
AGAGGTTAAAGCTGCTTTGGAAAAATCAATGTCTGGCTGGAGATAAATTAATAATAGATACTCATGAGCAATACAATTAAAAAGAAACAGAAAGATATTACGCAGAAGAATAAAGAGGAAGAATTAGAAAAGAAGATAAGAAAATTAGCTTTAACGATAGATGAGGTGGAGGATGAGAAGCTAGTAGTGGAAAATCAGCTCAAAAAAGCTCTTGCTGATTACCACAATCTTCTTAAAAATTCAGAGAAAAGAGATGAAATGAGGTTTTTTCAAGTTAAAAGAAAGCTTTTTGAAGATCTTATCCCATCTTTGGATGCTGTGAGAATGGCAATTAAGACAGGCGAAGAGATTAAATTTGAAGAGAAAAGTGAGTCATGGAAAGAAGGAGTCATAGCAGTATTAGAGAAAATTAATAGAAGTATGGAAGAGATAGGGTTGCAGCAGTATGTTCCTGTGAGAGGAGATAGTTTTGATAATGAGATACATGAAGCGATTGCTACTGTAGAAGAGGGGAAAAAAGGGAAGATATATGATGTTGTACAACCAGGATATATTTTAGATGAAATGGTAATACGCCCAGCTAGGGTTGTAGTATCGAAATAAGATTTAAATTTTTACTATTAATAATATGTCAAAAATAATAGGAATAGACTTAGGAACAACGAACTCTGTAATGGCTTATATGGAGGGAGGAAAACCTAATATTATACCGAATACACAAGGTGGAAGATTAACTCCTTCTGTTGTTGCGGAAAATGAGAAAGGAGAGGTTTTAGTTGGAACTTCTGCGAAAAATCAAGCAGTTACAAACCCAGAGGGGACCATATACTCGGTGAAAAGATTAATTGGTAGGTCGTGGGATGATGCAGAGGTAAAAAGAGATAAAGATCTCTTACCATTTTCTATGAGGAAATCAGATAGTGGTGGTGTAGAAATTCAAATGGGAAATGAATGGTATTCACCACAAGCAATATCTGCAAAAATTCTTGCAAAAATGAAGAAGGATGCAGAGGATTTTATAGGAGAAGAGGTTACAGAAGCTGTGATAACAGTCCCAGCATACTTTGATGATTCTCAAAGACAGGCCACAAAAGATGCTGGTAAAATAGCAGGACTGACTGTGAAAAGAATAGTAAATGAACCAACTGCTGCAGCGTTAGCATATGGAGTAGACCAATCAAAAGATGAGAAAATAGCAATATTTGACTTGGGAGGTGGGACTTTTGATATCTCGATATTAGAGATAGGAGATGGTGTATTTGAGGTGTTATCTACTAATGGTGATACACATCTGGGAGGAGATGATTTTGACCAAATGATAATAGATCATCTTGCAGAAACATTTAAATCGAAAGAGGACTTTGATTTAAGAGAAGATAGAAATGCTCTGCAAAGACTTAGAGAGGCGGCGGAAGAGGCTAAGATAGCTCTTTCTACATCGGAGGAAACAGATATTAATGTTCCATACATAACTGCAACAGACAAGGGTCCAAAGCATTTGAAGGAAAAACTTACTAGGGCTGAATTAGAAAAATTAACATCCGATTTGATAGAGAAAACAGTGGCTCCATGTGAGAAAGCTCTTAAGGACGCTAAATTGAAGAAGGAAGATATAAAACAGGTTCTTTTAGTAGGAGGTATGACTAGAATGCCTGCTATCGTCAAAAAAGTAAAAGAGATATTTGATAAGGAGCCTAACAAAGGAGTAGATCCAGATGAAATTGTAGGTGTGGGAGCTGCTATTCAAGCAGGAGTATTAGGAGGTGAGGTAAAAGATATTACATTGTTAGATGTTACTCCATTATCTCTTGGACTTGAGACATTAGGAGAGGTGATGACAAAATTGATAGATAGGAATACGACTATTCCTGTAGAGAAAAAACAGGTGTTCTCTACAGCAGCTGATAACCAACCGGCAGTTGATATACATATATTGCAAGGGGAGAGAGAAATGGCGGCGGACAATAAAACATTAGGTAGGTTTATTTTAGATGGTATTCCTCCTGCGCCAAGAGGAGTTCCTCAGATAGAAGTGACCTTCTCTATAGATGCAAATGGGATTTTAAATGTGAAGGCAGTGGATCTTGCTACTAAAAAAGAGCAAAAGATTACTATTACAGCAAGTACAAGTCTCAAAGAAGAAGAGATAGAGAAAATGGTTGAGGAAGCGAAAAAGCATGCAGAAGAAGATAAGAAAAAGAAAGAAAGAGTAGAGAAAAAGAATAATGCTGACACATTATGCTTTAGTGCAGAGAAACTTCTTAAAGAAAATAAGGAAAAAATAGAGGAAAAAGAGAGGAAGGATATAGAGAAAGATATAGAGGAATTAAAGAAGCTTATTGAAAAAGAAGATTTCGATGAAGAAGAAGTGGAAAAGAAAACGGAACAGCTATCTGAGAAAATGCAGGAGATTGGTAAAAAGATGTACGAACAGGCCTCTAAAGAAGATGAAGGGAAAGAGAAAACAGAAGATGCTAAGAAAGAAAAAGAAGCTGAGGAGAAAGTGGAAGAAGGAGAAGTGGTGGAGTAAAGAACAAAAGAAGGGGTCAGACCCAAGTCTGACCCTTTTTTGCGCATGGGTTTGCTTTGTTTCTAAGGTTTTAGAAGAAAAAGCTTATAGATTTAGCTTTAAAATTTAGTTGAAAAGTAATACTCTAGAACGAAGGATCTTTGTCTCAAAAGTAAAATTGCTGGGATTTCAGGGTCTGGCTTGGGTCTGACCCTATATCCTATCCCTATTGGTCTTCTCCCTTTTTTATGCTAGTATTTACTGACTAATATTTTATATCTGCCTATCAATGTTACAAGATCAAATTCATAACCAGAAGCGCACCTTGTCTTTCTCAAGAATACAAAACTATCTTTTCAGAAGTCTGTTATTTCTGCTTCCCCTCACAATATTTCCCTTCCCTTGGGATTGGACTGAGCGTGGTATGTCAATTCTAATCTTGCTCTTCTCCACACTTATACTTGTGATAGAACTGTTAAAGTTAATATGGGAGGGAAGGACAAGTATCTTAAAAAGTGCCTTAGACATAGGGCTCTTTCTTCTTCTTTTTACAATGCTTGTATCAACTCTCTTCTCCGTTGATATCAACACTAGCTTATGGGGTGTTGATCACCGATTAAGTAGTGGTTTAATCTCTTTCTTCTCGGTCTTGTTAGTCACTATTGTCTCTAGAACATTTCTAGATACAGAGGATGACTTAAAACATGTAATACTATTCTTTGCAGCTGGTCTTCTTGTAAACAATTTTTTAAGCACCATGTCCTTTTTCGGTATAAATATTTGGTCTTTTATACCAGTATATAAGTCGTTATATATTGAAGGTTCTCCTTTGGTTAGGTCGATGGGTGTTCATCTCCTACTAAACTTTGTTAATTTGTTTCTTTGCATTAGTTTAATAGGAGAGCACCTAATAAAGAAACAGAAAATAAGTCAATTGATATTTGGAGCTTTCTCTGGTGTTGTAAGTGTATTAAATATAATTCTCTTTTCACTCAGTCAGGGCCTATTTATAGTTTTACTATCAGTAGTTATTTTACTCCTGTTTTCTATATTTTTGATTAAAAAAGCTAGACTGGAGAAGGAGACAACAAAAGAGGTTTTAATCCTTTCTCTGGTTACTACAGCATTGATATTAATACCAGTCTCTCTTCTTCAGATACCAAGCATAAGAAATAATGTTGTCCCTGAAGATTTTAACCTTTTAACAGAGGTGACTTTGGGGAGTCAAATCTCTTGGATAATTTCATCTTCTGTACTAATTTCTTCTCTTGGGAGAGCTATTGTAGGATTAGGGATGGATACTTTCTCAGTTGCCTATCATTTGTATAGACCTATGGATATTGGTTTGTTGTTATTTAATGATATTACATTCTATAA
>JBAYOB010000012.1:0-18289 GCA_041678505.1 Candidatus Dojkabacteria bacterium
ACTCTGTATTAATTTAATATGTGAAGAAAGAGGTTTGAAATTTGAAAATGATATTTTTAATTTCCATGAACTTATGTTCTTAATCTCCATCTACAATAAAAGATATATAAATAATATATATTCAAAGAATGAATGGTTGATTACAGATTATGGGGTTAAGAAAGAGTTGTTGAGAACAAGAGAGGTTTCTAGTAAGAAAGCAATATTACCAATTAGGATACTTAATAAACTTTCTTTTTTTGCTCAATTAGCTTTTATGAAGTTAGCAAGACATAACCCTGATAAGGAAAGATTGATTAGTAATTCTAAAAAAGGAAAGATAGAATTCTTTGAGTATGATTTTAGAGAGAAAATGATAAATAACTATTTAAAAGAGTTCAAATCAATTAATTGAGCGTTTTTAATAACATCTTTAGGAAGATTATTAGGATCTATTATAGTTAAAAATGTTTGTTGTTTCTTTAATAATTTTTTGTCAAAGATTTTCTTGCTGTTTTTTTCATCTAATTCTGAGGCAATATCATCAAGCAAGAGAATAGGGTAAAATCCTAGTCTCTCCGCAATTATTTCCTGTTTTTTGAAAATCATTTGTCCAATAGCTAACCTTTTTTCCCCTCTAGAACCAAATTTTTTAATATCCTCTCCATTGGACAGTATCCAATCATCTCTATGGGGTCCAACATTTGTATATCCAGTTGCAATATCTCTTTTCTTAGAATTTTCTAATGCATCTGCTAATTTATCATCTCCATTTGATTTAATATATAACATTTTCAAATTATCAAAAAAGAGTTCTTTGGATAGTTTCTCTCTTTTTGTTTGAATATATTTAGATATTTGTATAAACTCTTCTGTCCAGAAATTCAGTTGAGTGTCATTTCTTGCAACAATTCCTTTCTCATAAAAATCTTTAGATAATTTTTTAAGATAAGCATTCCTCTGTCTTAGTATTTTTCTGAAATTTTTAAGTTTAGTTGAATATTCATATTCCATTATTGATATTGCTTCATCTAGAAAGTCTCTTCGTTTGCTTGGAGATATCATAAGTATCTCTATCTGTTCAGGGTTGAATATGGTTGAAGCCATTTTCTCAAAAAACCTTTTAGGAATTACTTTCTTGCCATCCATCTGAAGGATTTTTCTGTTGTCATCTTTAAAGAAAGAATATCTCTTTGTATCAGAGGTAATTTCTATCCTACAATATCTGTTCTCTTCTTTTTGACTGTTTGAGATAAATTCATTGGAGGATGCCCATGGAGATATTCCATTTGTAATTAAGTATATAGCTTCTAAAACGGTACTTTTACCTTTTGCATTATTTCCATGTAGAACAGTAATATCTTTTTTGATATCTATATCTAATTCATTAAATTTCCTAAAGTTTGTAAGCTTGATATTTTCTATCATAATTAAGTCTTTAATATTGCTAAAAAGGCTTCTTGTGGAAGAGTTACCTTCCCTATCTGTTTTAATCTCTTTTTCCCTTTTTTCTGCTTCTCTAACAATTTCTTTTTTCTAGAATAATCTCCTCCGTAAAGGTTTGCAGTAACATCTTTCCTAAAAGCTTTTACATCTTCTCTTGCTATTATCTTTGAACCGATAGCTGCTTGCAATGGAATAGGGAACTGTTGTCTAGGGATAACTTTTTTCATCTCTTCAAGTAGTTTTACAGCTTTAGGTCTAGCTTGTGATCTTTCTTCAAGGAAAGAAAGAGCCTCTATTTCTTCATGATTAACAAGTATTGAAACTTTTACAATATCAGAAGAAAAGAAATCGATAAATTCATATGTCATAGATGCATATCCACTTGAAACATTTCTTAATTGATCAAAGAAATTTGATATTAAAGATGCTAAAGGCATGTCATACTCTAAGGTAACGTACTGTTCTTTTAAGAACAAAGAGGAATCTATATCTAAGTATTTAGTATTAACATATTGCCCTCTTTTAAATTGGCACAGTTTCATAAGGTTACCGATATATTTATCAGGTGTTAGAATTTCTACTCTTACCCATGGCTCTAGTATTTCTAAAATTTCAACAGGATCAGGGAATTCATCTGGTGTTTGAACTAATATTTCAGAATTATCATCTTTTAAAATTTTGTATTCTACAGTAGGAGCTGTGATTATCAGGTTTACATCATATTCCCTCTCCAATCTTTCCTGTACTATTTCCATGTGCAAAAGCCCAAGGAATCCACATCTAAAGCCTGAGCCTAAAAGAGCAGATCTTTGCTCTGTGAATGTAATAGAGGAGTCATTGAGAGATAGTTTCCTTAGAGCAGTTTTTAGGTTCTCGTATTCTTCTGGTTCTGTTGGAAAGAAACTTGCAAACATATTTGGTTTTGGGATTTTGTATCCATCTAGAGGTTGAACATCTTTTTGATCAGAAACGGTATCTCCTACAGTAAAATAGCTAATATCCTTTTCACCTGTGGCAATATATCCTACTTCACCTGTTTTTAGGAGGTCGGTTTTTTGAAGATTAGGATTAAATATACCAATTTCAGTAGGTTTAAAAGATTCTTTTCTTTGTACCATGTTTAGCTCAATTGGTTTGCCCGGTACATACTCTATATTCCCATCAAATATTCTTACGGCGATGACAACGCCTCTGTGTTCGTCATAGAAAGAATCAAATACTAGTGCTTTTAGAGGTTCTTGAGGATTACCTTTGGGAGGAGGTACTTTCTCCACTATAGTATCCAAGAGGAGGTCTACATTTTCACCAGTTTTACCAGATATTTTAATTATTTCTTCTTTTGAAAATCCTAGTAATCCCTCTATCTCTTTCTCTCTTTGCTCAATATCTATGTTAGGGATATCAATTTTGTTTAATACAGGAATTATTCTTAAACCGAGATCTAGAGCTTTTTTTGTATTAGATATGGTTTGAGCTTGTATTCCTTGACTTGCATCAACTAGCAGTATAGCACTGTCGCATGCAGCTAAAGAACGAGATACTTCATAGGAGAAGTCATCATGTCCTGGAGTATCTATTAAGTTGAGTTGATAACCTTTCCAATCCATTCGACATGCCTGTAGTTTGATTGTAATCCCTTTCTCTTGTTCTAAATCTAATCTATCTAATACTCTTTCTTTTCTTTTTTCTCTTGATAGATCTGTTTTAACAGCCTCTAACATCCTATCTGCTAGAGTAGATTTCCCATGGTCTATATGGGCAATTATGGAAAAATTACGTATTTTCTCTAATTTAGATTGACTCATAAGGTGATTATATCTTAATGAGAAGAGTATTTGTACAAAGAAGAATTTTATCCTTACTCAGTTATTTTTATAGAGAGATCAAATATCTCAGAGAATTGGACTCCAGAGAGATTTTCTAATGCAAGGAATACTGTTACTGTTTTTCCAGAGGGTATCTCTATCTCATGATCAAATGTTTCTCCTTTACTATCCTGTATAGCAAGATATTCATTATCTATGATTAGATATATCATTGATCTTGTATTTGTCAATGTTTGACCGAAGAAAAATATCTTAATATCTTCTTCTTTCCTATTTTCTATTTTCATTATGGGTTTAGAGTAGCTATCAGCTCCTCTTTTGTTCAGTCTTGCTGAATATGAGTATGATTGTTCATCTATTTTGTTTAACATCTCTTCACTGAATACTTCGTGTGATCCACCCACTAAGTTAATTAGAACATCCCCTTGTGTTTTTACACCAAGGATATCTAATTTCTCAAATTCTTTTGTAATGGGGGTTAGATTCATTACAGTGATGGCAGGTAGGATGAAGAGTAGTGCAAGTAATCCTAACGCAAAGGGTTCTAATATCTGTCCAAATATGTTCTTGATTTTTTCTTTTGTAGTTTTCATAATTTTAGTAATAATTACTTTCCTCTGGATATATCTTAGCAATTTCTAGCTCAAATGTCCTTATAGTTCCCCATATACAGAAAAGAGCTATGACTCCCGAAGATATACCTATCCAAGTATATGTCATATTTTGTATAGTATGCACTACTATTATAGCTGTAGAGATTAACAGAAAAGAACTCCAAATGAATATCTGTAAAAAGCTAGTATTCTTTTTGGTAATCCATTTTAATATATTTAATCTAGTTATCTTAACAACAGTTCTAGGGTTTTCTAAACTTGTCTGATATATGGATGTTTTAATTATTAAATATATTGTAGGTATTGCAATCAATATGAGCATTGCTAAGTTTGATATGGAGTTAACAAACAGGGTTGTAGCGGTATCAGGGAAAAGTATCTGAACAGAGGATATACCCATCATTTCGTTCTGTACTACAAATTCAAAATCATAGATCAGTGTAGGAATTAAAATCCCTAAGAATTTACCAACAATCATTAAAATTGCAGGAGTAAGAGATATTTTAAGAGCCCTTTTTAGAAGTTTTGACATTAGCTTGAGACAGTTTGTTTAAATTGTTAGTAAGACGAGATTTTATTCTATCTGCCTTACCCTTCTTTATAACATTTTTCTTAGCAGCTTTGTCAAGAACTTTGTAAACATTCTTTATATTTCTTTCAGCATCAGCCTGTTTACTCTCTTCAATTAAGGAGTTCTGTTTCTTTATTGCTCTTTTCATTCTTTTCCTCAATCTGTCATTATAGATTTTTCTTCTCTTGTTTTGTCTTAAATCTTTTATAGATGTTTGTAAGTTTGGCATTTAATCTTTTATATAAATGATTTTATAACTCAGGGTATTATATATATATTATATTTATTTGTAAACACATGTATTTATGTTAAACTTTTATAATGAAGCGTAGTACTAGGGTTAAGATATTTTTAAGTCTAACAGTAGTTATTTTAATTGGATTAGTCTCAGGATACTATATGCTTTTTCATAACTTTGAAGATGAAGAGGTGGTTTTAGGTATTCAGCAACCAGAAGAAGAGATAGATTTAACAAAGGTTCCATATATTGATAGTTTGCCTCCTGTAGTTGGTTATGAAGGTATCCTTTATGAATACTTGATTAAACCGATGAGTTATTCTGACAGTTTGGAATTATCCTTAGATTATTTAGAGGGTCCTTCGTGGTTATCTTTGAATAATTCCGTGTTAAAAGGGGTCCCTCCTGTAGGAAGTAGTGGTTCATACAGAATTGTTTTAAGAGTTTCAGATGCATATAATAGTTCTATTCAAGAGGAGTATATTTTGATAAAAGAGTTTGAGTATGAAAATTACTAATAGGAGAAAAATGTATATCATAATTGTATTAGTTGTCGTTTTGCTTTCTATTTACCCAGCTTTTTTAATTTTTTCTAAGAGAAAAGGTTTAAGTATATTAGGAGACTCTACTGAAGGCTGTGTGCCTTACAATATTTTTATTAGTAAAGGAGAGAGAAATTTTTCAGTAGATATAGCTTGGTCTACAAAAGCAGAATGTGTTGGGTTTGTGCAGTACGGTAGAAATAGGGACAACTTAGATATGGTAGTAGTAGATACTGTTAATATGAAGAAGTCAAAAAATCACAAGGTAACTATTGAACAATTACTAACAACTGAACTTTACTATTTCTTAATTAATTCACAAGAGCAAGCTTACGGAAGCAACGGTGTCCCATTAGAATTTGTTTTGGAGAATTTATAGATAAGGGCTATTTCTTTTTCTTCTTATTTATATTCTTAACAACTTTAGTCTCAAAATATTTCTTTGGTTTAAGTATTCTCCATGAGCTGATTTCTGCTTCTTTGAAAGCTTTACTTTCTACCAATCTTTTAGTCATAGACTGGCCTAAAGGTTTAGAGTATATATACCATCCAATTGTCAAGATTATTAATCCTAATATTACTTTTGCAGAAGTAGAATCAAATTTCCCAGTCTCAGGGGTAGTGGTGGCGTCAGGGTCAACGACTGTTACTTTCTCTTTTTCTTTATCTTCCTTTACCTCCGCATCTTCTTTATCTTCAGATATTGGTATATCAGGGATAGCATCGGGATCTGAACAGTCTTGTGCAACCAATATGACGTATTCAGCTCTTAGTGTAGTAGGGACAGCAGGAACTTCTTCAGGTGTTACTATTGCTTCATTCTGATTTTGACCACTTAGTGCATTCTCTCCTACTTGAGATTGAAACTCAATAGTTAAGTTCTGTCCTGCATCAACGCTCCAACCTTCCTCTTTTTGCCAGACAATCTCTTGTGATTCTCCTATATTTGTTATCGAAACTAATCCTTGGTCGTCAGTAGGTTGAGATTTAATCTTTGAGGTATTACTTATATACTTAAAGCCTAAAGGTAACTTGTCTTTTATAGATTTAACCTTCTGAGGAACAGAGCTATTGTTAGTTACTGTTATTGTAAATTGTGCTGTATTATTAGGAGCAACTCTCTCTACACATTCATTAATAGAGGTCTTTGATACAGAAAAATTTGACTCTTCTGATTTCTCTGCCTCAGGATCACCAGAGGATTCTCCTGTTTTTTTTAAAGTAAAAGTTTTAGAAGCAGAACCAATTACTTGAGCACCACTGCTAACTGTTGCTGTCATCTCTATAGTTTCTTCCTTTCCATCTAACTGAGCAAATGATGTATCAGTTCCAAAATTCTCTGAATTATATAGATCTTGTTCAATGATAGTAATTTCTCCTTTTGAAGAATCTAAAGTAAATCCTTCTGTCATAATTAAGTCTACTAGACCTTTTTTATCAAAGGAGAATCTTAAAGTGATTGTCTCCTCATCTTCTACACTTCCAACACCTATTTTAATTCTTGATATCCTATCTATATTATCAACCATTCGTGTTTCAACAGTAACTCCTGTAACATCGGAGAAAGCATCTCTTTCTATTTCAATGAGTCTCCTACACAGATTAGAACCTATCTGCTCTCCATTCTGAGCTGTTGCTACGGCAGCTATGTTAATAGTGTTTGAGTCTAGTTGGGTAATTTTCTTTGTGATTGATAATCCATCTGGAGATACTTCGTCAGGATTAAAATCTTGATTATTAACAATAATTTTATAATCTGAGTACTGTTTGTCAAATGTTGCTGTAATATTAAGTTCATCATCGTAGGAGACTCTCCCCGTCACAATTTTTCCTTTTTTATCTTTCACAATCATTTCGGTACATCTGGAATCAGAAATTGTATGAAGTTGACATATTTGATATAGCTCCTGCTTGGTATTACTGTTTAGAAGATCCACAGAGAGTTTACTTGTAGCACAACCTGCCCTACATACCTGATCTCCACTTATTGTTGCAGTTTCAAAAAGGAAGCCTCTTTTGGGGTCTCCACACTCAGAAACTACTGCAGGATCGATATAGTAACAGGCACAAGTAGACTCTGTTTTGGCTATTCTGTCCTCAGGTGATTCTATTGCATAGAAATACACAGCTGCACCTATCAGTCCTAAACCAAGTAATGCTGCTAAGACAACAAGGATAATTGTTCCTGTATTTGCTTTTTTCTTTGTGGTAACTCTTTTAACTTCTTCCATCAAGGACAACAACAATTATAATACTAGTAAAGTTTAGTTTAATGTAGTCATACTGTCAATGAACAAGAGAGCTTTTTTCAAAATATTATTTAACAAAAGGATTTTAGCAAAGAAATAGTTATGCAGAAAGTGAAGCAAAACTCCCAGTAATTAATGATATTCCAAGGTTAGCATCTATCTTTCCTGTTTTAATCTGATAGTCAAGATTAGAGAGTTTTGTATACAAGGTTTCGAGCTTTTCAATAGGGCTATTATTAGCCATTTTTATTATAGAAGGGGTGGTAAAAGGAGGAATCCTGAGAATGGAAGATATTTCTCTGGAAGATTTATCAGCTTTCAATAGATGTTTTGTTAGAAACACAGTTCTAGTATTTCTAGCAAGCATAGAAAGAATGTAATTTGCATCAATAGTTTGTGTGTGAAGATTTTCTAAGATAGAGATACTTTTTATACGGTCTCCGCTATTTATAGCATCAATTAAACCCCAAATATCTTTCTCAATGGTATCTGGAGTCAATTCTTCAATATCTTCTTTTCTAATTATTCTTTTTTCATTATTCAATTTAAATTTTTTCAACTCATTGGAACATCTCTCAGGATCATAGTTTGTTCTTTCCGCAAGTTCTTTTATTACACTTGGATCGATTTTTAAATCGTTTCGTTCTAACTCTTTTCTTAACCATGAAAAAAAAGTTCTTTTGTTTAGTTCATTTACTTCCTCAACCTTTCCTTTCTCTTTGAAAAACTTGTAATACTTTGTATTAGATCGTAGTTTTTCATCTTCCCAAAAAAACAGTATGTCCTCTCCGTTCCTGTTTTCCAATAACTCTAATATGTTTTCTGTAATAATCTTTTTCTCCTTGTTTTTGTAAATTCTTTTTAAGAAAACTATTCTTCTTTTAGAGAAAAGAGACGGGGAAGATATGGTATCTATTATTTTTTGAGGAGTAGAGGAATCAGCCTCTAAGAGAATTAATGATAGTGATGGATCCTCATCTTTTAATTTGTTTATTTCTTCATGTACAACCTCTAATGAAAGATAGGAGGATGTACCATGGTAGAGTTTGTATTTCACGGATTTTATTCCTCTGTTAAATCAATACTTTTACCTAGTAGTATTGTAACATCTTCTCCGTTTAAGTTTGAAGAGATGTATTCAGGTTTCTCTGTCCTACTTGTATTAAAGATTTTCTGTAATTCTTTGATAGTGTATGAAAACTCGTTTTCTTCCTTGTTGCTTTGATAAATTACTGTTTCCTCTTTGTCGTTAAAGAGTGTCCCAGCAAAGGAGATATTTAGATACGGGTATTTTTCTTTTAATCCATCTACTTCTTCTTTTGTTTTTAAATATCCTCTTCCTGTATCGTATACCATGATTTTTGCATTTTCAGAGTATAACTGAGGATTGTTAGTAATCATCTTTAAGAAATCTTGGATATCCTCATATTCTCCTAGACCTAATTTAGGTCCTATTGCATACGCGCCACTTTCTAGATGTTTTTTCTCTACAAGTAGACTTGCACCTACAGAAGGGTCCAAAACAAAAGAGTATGTTTTCCCTTTTTTCTCCTCATATTTTTTTGCTAATTTTAGACTTGCTTCGATATCTGTTATTGTAAAGTCTGAAACTCTTAAGTTCCCAGACAGGGAAGCAAATATGTTCATTAATGTTTTAGGATTGGTTAATGATTCTGATGAAAGTAATTTATCCTTTAGTGCTATTATTATCTTCTGTTGTCTCCTAGCTCTAGCAAAGTCGGTACCTTCGTTGTTATGCGAAGAGTGTCTTGATCTGGAGTATATTAGTGCTGTCTCACCATCCATGGTTTGAGGCCCTGCATTGAATGATACAGTTTGATATTCCCATCCTTTAGGATACATGTAGTCTGTAAAAGAATTGTCCACATTTATGTCTACTCCTCCAACGGCATCTATTATTTGTGTAAATGCATTAAAATCTACGATGGCATGATATTGTATCTCTCTTCCAGTAACTCTCTCTACTGTTTTTACAAGTGCCTTTATTCCACTACCTTCCTCTTTTTGTTCAGCGCTGCTGTATATGCTATTTATCCTAGCAAACCACTTAACATCTTCTGCTATTTCAACATGGAAATCTCTAGGGATGGAAAGAAGAATTATATTATCATTCTCATAATCGTAAGAAGCCATAATGATTGTATCTGTATTTAGTAAACCACCACTCTCTCTGGTATCTAATCCAACCAACAAAGCAGTAGTGAATCTTTTTGATGAATCTTTTTTCAATTCCTTTTTCTGACCAGTTATTATTGAGTTAGGAGTGAAGATAAAGCCTAATTCTTGAGAAAAGATATATCCTTTATATGCCAGAAATCCAAGTATGGCTAATGTTAGAAGAGAAATAGAGACGACAATGATTTTTATCCTTTTTTTCTTATGTTCAGGTGACTTTTTTTCTCTATTCCTTTTAGGCTCTATCTTTTTTAGATTATTATCTTTTAATTCTATATCTATAGTCATTAGTATTTACTATTGAAATTTACCTTAGATATTTCTCTATGTTCTTTCCATGCTCATCAAGAGTATCTGCAAAATGAGGATTTTTCTCTTTATCATGGATGTAGAAGTAGTAAGAACTCTCTTGTGGTTTCCATACAGCTTCTATAGATTGTAACCCAGGATTACATATCGGTGTAGGAGGTAAACCTAACCTTTTATATGTATTGTAGGGATTGTCATCCTCTTTATCTTGTATAGTTATTGTATGTTTCCAGTTTTTTACAGGGTAGAGTAGTGTTGCATCTGTTTGTAACAACCACCCTTCAGAGTATCTTTTAAGTATTATTCCTGCAATTATTGGTCTATCATTGGCATTATATCCCTCCCTTTCCACTATACTAGCAAATATTATTTCTTCGTATGTATACTCTTCTCCAACCTTAGTTTTAAAATTAGAGATCATCTTTTCAATTACTGTTTCTGCCGTTGCGTCCTTAGGAAAGGCATATCTATCTGGAAAGAGAAAACCCTCTAAATTATCAACCTCTATGACAAGATCTAATGTATTTATATACTCTCTGTTCTCTGTTAATTGTAAAAATTCTTCTCTTGAAAAATCTTGAAGATTATTTCCATCAAATTCTTTCTTAATGATATCAGCGATTTCATCTTTCCTAAGACCTTCTGGAATTAGCACCCATATATCTAAATCCCTACCACTTTGTAATGCTTCTACTAACTCCACTATTGTAAGTTGTTTTGGTAATTGATAGGTACCTGCTTGTAGTTTACTTTCTAATTTGTTTAGTTTGAGATAGATTTTTACGTAGTAAGCATGAAGATTTTTAAGTAATCCTTCTTCTACAAGAGAGTTAAGTATGCTTTTTACGCTTTGCCCTTCCTCTATTACAATCGTAACCTGTTCATCACCTTCGCTAATGGGTTGAGATAGAGTTTTTTTGTAATGAATGAAAGAACCGATAAGTAGGAAAAGTAGGAAAACGAAACAAATTAGCACAATGGGGCCATTTTTATTTTTCATTTTTTTTATTTTCAAAATTTAAAAATTCTTGTAAAAATAATGTAGCTGCTATACTATCAATTTTCTTCTTTGAACTTCGAATATTTTGTCCTGAAGATGTTAACATATTTTGGGCATCAGCAGTAGAAAATGCCTCATCATATGTAACTATTGGTATGTTAGTAAAGCTTTTTAATTTTACCAAAAAAGCATCTATTTTTTCTGTAGTTTTTCTGTGTTTCTTAGTAAATTCTTGAGGTTTTCCTACAACTAGTCTCTTTACATTGTACTCACTGCACAATTCCAATATTTCCTTTATTACAGTATCTATGTTTCTTTTTTTTGTAATTGAAACTACCTTTAAGGGAGATGCCATTACTCCTTTGCTATCTGATATGGCTAAGCCTAGGTTCTTCATCCCGTAATCTATTGCAACTGTAGGATATATTTCTTTCATAAGCTCTATTCTAAAATAGCTTTAATTCTTTTTATTCCAGCCCCAACATTTTCCTGTTTTATTATTTTAAATACACCTAGATCTTTAGTGTTTTGTACGTGAGGACCGTTACATATTTCAACGGACACAGGATTGTCTTTAGGCCCGATATAGTATATTTTGAGTATATCTCCATATTTTTCAGTAAAGGAGGCTATCCCTGAGTGTTTTCTAATTATTTCTAGAGCTTGTTCCTTGGGTTTCTCTTCATAGGAAATCTCATATCCACTTCCTATTATTTCATTTACGATTCTTTCCACTTCATTTACTTCTTGCTCTGTCAACTTTTTCTCACTTGGGAAATCTAATCGTAATCTTTTAGGGGTAATATTACTTCCTTTTTGATATATATGGTTTCCTAAGACCTTTCTTAGTGTTGCAAGTAGAAGATGAGTAGCTGTGTGGTACTTAGTAGACATCTCTGAAGTATCTGAGAGACCACCTTGAAACATTCCTTTTGAAGATGTCCTTGATTTTTCTTGATGCTCTTTTTGTGCTTTGTAAAAATCCTCTTTATTCTCTATACTGCTATTTTTTTCTTTTAGAATTTCTTCAGTAACCTCTATTGGTAATCCGTATGTCTCATAGAGATGAAATGCCTCCTTACCATCTATTAGCTTTCTGTTCTCTAACTTCTTTTCTAATTCCTTTAGTCCACTCTCTATTGTTTTGTTAAATCTTAATTCCTCCTCTTCAATTGTATTAAGTATTTCTTCTTTCTTTGTTTTTAAATCAGGGTATATTTGAGTAAATTGTTCTATTACTACCTTAGAAATATCTCTTGTGAATGGTTTAGATATATCAAGAAGTTTACCATGTCTTACTGCTCTTCTAATCAATCTTCTTAGTATGTAAGATTGCTGTGTAGATCCAGGTTTAATACCGTCCATTACAACTAAAGCAGAGGCCTTAATATGGTCTGCAATTATCCTTTGGGATTTGATATTATTTCTCTTACTTTTATCTTTGATTTTTTGTAAAACAGGTCTAAAGATATCTGTTTCATAGAAACTATCTACATTCTGAACAATCGCAGTAATTCTTTCTAATCCTCCTCCAAAATCTACGTTGTGTCTTCCTAATGGCTTGTACTTGTTGTCTTCTAGGAGGTATTCCATAAAGACATTGTTTCCTATCTCTATCAGCTCTCCATTATTATTCTTGTAGAATATTTCGGAGTCTGGACCGCATGGACCTCCTGATTCTAATCCCCACCAGTTGTCTTCTCTTCCTAAGGTTTGTATTCTTTTCTCTTTTCCAACATCTGCTTTTATCCCATATCTTTTAAAGATATCTTTCCATATCCCTATTGAAGTCTCATCTTTTGAGATTTCTCTGTCCCCTTCAAATACGGTTGCATAAATCCTCTGTATGTCAAAGCCTAATTCTTCTACAAAAAATTCTACAGTAAAGTTTAAGGCCTCTTTTTTAAAGTAATCGTTTAAGGACCAATTACCCAACATTTCAATAGTGGTGTAGTGAGTAGTATTTCCTACCAAATCTATATCTCCTGTTCTTAAACATCTTTGAGAGTTAACCAACCTATTCCCTTTTGGGTGTTTTTCTCCTTTTAAAAAAGGGACTAAAGGAAGCATTCCTGCATTAACAAAGAGAACGGTAGGATCATTTTCTGGGATGAGTGGTGAATTAGGGATCTCAGCATGTCCTCTCTCTTTAAAAAATTCTATATATCTGTCTCTAATCTCTTTGTATGAGTATACTTTCATAATAGATGATTATATCAAGTTCCTTGTTGGTTAACTACTTCTGTTTGTTGAGTTTCTTCTCCTGTTTTCTGCTGTTGAATTTGGGAGAATATGTTTTCCAATTGCTGGGCATCAGGTATTTCTGGTTCTGGAATCTCAGGCTCAGTGGTCTGTAGAGGTTCTTGAGGAGGTAGTGTAGGAGGTATTTGTTCTGTAGGAGTTGGTTGCTCTTGAACGACTTTAGTAGATTGAGGCTCAGAGATTTCTGACTCTGGGATCTCAGACTCAGTGGTCTGTAAAGGTTCTTGAGAGGGTAGTGTAGGTGTTGGTTGTTCTTGAACGATTTTAGTAGGTTGTGACTCTGAGATTTCTTCTGACTCTTCTTTCAGATTTTCTGGTTTAGGAGCAGAGTACATATCCCAGACATCTTTCTTTTCTTCATCTGCAGTATGAGTTTCTTCTTTTGTTTTAACTTTATCTTTAAGATATTCTGGTTCTTGAGTGCTAATCTCTACATACTGTGTAGTATCTTTTGGGGTAGATGGAGGTAATTTGTCATTTTGATAGGGTTCTCTATCGTCTTTTCTTTTATCACCTTTCCATATTGTGAATATAATGAAAGGAATAATTAATGCTAAAATTACGGTAATTAATCCTATCCCTACAATTATTACAACATTTCTAGGTATCTCATATCCAAATATTAAGAAAGAATCCTCACCTACATCTTTATCGCTCTTTATTACAAAACTCCAAGTTCTAGATGCTTCTTGTCCTTCTTTATCCTTAAATGATAACTGTACTTTGTTAACACCAAAATCAAGTTCTCTTTCAGGATGATATATTATGGTGTATTGTTCTTTACTTATTTTGTTTATCCTTATCTCTTCAGAGAGGTCTTTATCATTTAGTTCAAACAGTATTGAATAATCGTCTATCGTTGTTTCTTCACTTGAGATTAATGTTGCTCTTATGGTAACTAATTTATCTGTAACTTCATCAGTACTTGATGGAGAGACATTTACAATTTGTGGCTGTGCTAACAAGACATCATCATCTCTCTTCTTGTCATCTGTTTCCTCTATAGAGCTAATTACAATTTCAGGAGAGATACCTATACCAGATGCGGGAGGTTCTTGGTTGTCGGTAGATTTGACAATAACTTTGTAAGTACCAGGTCTTAGATCGGAGGTATCTATGCTGTAATTATTTTGGTTGTAAGGTATCTCTTTATCTATCTCTATCCAAAGGTCTTCATCTGTAGGGTTGTTTGTTACGTACAGCTCATGTCCTACAATATGATTCAAATCTACTGATTCCCAAGATGTCTTAAAAGTAGTACCTTTATCTATTCTCAGACTCTCAATTGGCTCTATTATTGTTACAATGGGGATATCATTTTCTTTTGGACTTACATTTATTACCCAAGATTGCGATCTTACATTTTTACTGTATCCATCATGTATCAAAACATGTGCTAGATAGCTTGCTGCTTTGTTTGTGGAACCTTTAAACTTTACAGTGAGATTGCCTCCAGCACCGTCTTCTATGACTGTTGGTTTTAACCAATCAGCTCTTGGTGTGAAAGAGTAACTATAGTTTATATTATCTCCATCGATATCTTTTGCGGTAAGGGTATACTCATACATATCGCCCGTCTGAATATTTTGAGAAGGCAAGGATTCAGATGGTTTTGATAGAAATTCAGGAGCACTATTTTCAGGCACTACCTGTAATCCATGAATATTAAGAGGGCTTGTTATTTTACACTCTACAAGACCCCCCTGTCCTTTTGTAACTGTACCAGTCATATCTGCCTTTCCAGATGTCTCAGGGGAGTATGCAAAACTTGTTTCAAATTCTGTCTTAGAAGAATCGAAAACCTCTGAATATATTATCTGTCCCTGAGTATTATGAATACGGAGCTCTCTTGCGTAATCATCTTTAATTCTTGCATCCACCTGAACAGTCACAGTACTACCTTCTTGTAGAGAGTATGGGTTGACATTAGGAAATGATATTAAACATTGATATTCATCACTTAGTTGTAAATCTTCAAAGGCTCTTTTTCTAAGGTCAAAGTTTTCTTTAGCAATACCGTAAAGAACAAGCGGTATTGACAGAAGAAGAAAAAAGGTTAGATAGATTACTGATTTCTGCTTAAATTTTCCAGGGGCACTTTTTAAGGGCATTACTATTTATTTGTTTCTCTTATTATATTATTTATACTCTCTTCAGCCTCTTTTAATGCTGAACTAATATCTTTACCATTCTCTACGATTTCAGTAATTGCCTCGTCGATAGCACTGTCCACTGTCTGCTCATCTCCTATAGGTATTGATTTCATAAAAGGAGACATTTCTGCTATTGCAGACACATATGCTCTACCTTCCATCTCACTATTTAACTCTACCAAAGAATATGGTTCGCCAAAAGCTCTAATTTTAGAAGCATTAGAGTAGAGGTTTAGTTGTTGTTCTCTCTCGGAGAGGAATTTAACAAAGGCCCAAGCTTCTAAAGGATAGGAGGTGTTTCTACTGACAGTATCACCCCAATATGTAGAGTAGAAGATATTTTGTTTGTTCTCTTTGAGCTGAGGGAGTGGAGCAGTATCAAACTCAACTGTAGGAGCTGCTTCTATTATGTCAAAGGCTCTCCAACTAGGAGCTATCATCATAGCTAATTCTCCAGCAAAGAACATTTCTAAATCCGTTCTTAAAGTTGGTGACCATATTGCATCGTCTCCTCTTGCAAAGTCAGTATATATTCTAAATACTTTCTGTCCCGCTGGAGTATCTAAGGTGATTTTGGTTCTTGCAGAATCCATTACCTCAACACCCTCTAACAAAAGAAGATATGAAAGAATCTCCCTTGAGTGTCTAATATTCCTTGAAGTTCCCATTGCTAACCCCGACTGTATTATTCTCCCAGTAACATCTTTCTTTGTTAGTTTGTAGGCTAATTCCATAAATGAATCCCAATCCTCTGGTGGTTTCTCTACCCCCGCTTGTTGGAAAATGCTTTTGTTGTAGAAAACCATCAATCCATCAATATACCAAGGTATGGCATAGATATTTCCATCTTTTGCAGTAAAATCAGATACAACAGTAGGATAGAACAGTTCTGAATATTCCTGAGCACTCATTACATTCTGAGGAAGTGGGTAGAGGTATTTGTAAAACTTAGGAGTCCATGTATTGTGTATCCTGAAAAGATCGGGTGCAGGCTCTGTCCCAACAGATGCTTGCTGTAATCTGGTGTAAAGAGTTGCCTCATAGGCTGTGAAAGATTGTTGAGAGTAGTTTATCTTAATATTGGGATATATATTCTCAAACTCATTTATTATTGGTTGCATAACAGTATTTGGCTCCCATAATCCCCAGTAGCTAAGCTCTATTTTATTTTCTGTTAAAGGTGGGTATCTATTACTTTCTCCATTTGATTGAACTGCTTGTTTAGGTTCTTTATTAATAATGAGGAACACAACTGTTCCTACTATTAAAACAAACAGAACTATTGCTACAAAGATTAATAATTTTTTCTGTTTTTCATCCATATTTTGTTTCTTTACATATTATCTTCTTTCGGCGACTACAATTAATCTCTTTGTCCCTATTCCTAATGGCCAACAGGTCATTAACGTAATAGTTTCCTTGTTGTAAATAGGTTGTAAGATTGAAAAATCATCAGGTTCTACAATCTTTTTGTTTCTCACAATATATTCTATTACTTTATCCTCTCTGTTGACAACTACCTTCTGTCCAATATCTATATCATTGAGTCTGGAAAATATGGTTTCTGGTAAATCTCTGTTTCTACTAAAAAAAGATTCAACAGCACTATGACCATATATGAAGGAGTTACCACCATCACCAGGAAGAGGAGTACCTTCAAAATGAGCTACACCTCTTTTAAGATATTGGTTGTATACAGACTCTCTACTACTTTCAACATTAGGAGTTATAGTGATGTTTTTGATACCAACACTTTCAATTGTAATGTGCATGTCTTTCTTGTAAGTCTTATCAATTGATACTTTTCTTTGAGATTGGGTATCTGGATTGTAAGAAAAATGAGCAGAGAAATCTAAATCTCCTAACTGTTGAGTAAGGTTAGCAAAGTAACTTAAACCAGGATCGTAGTATGCAAACTCCTTCTCAATATATTTCTTGTAAGATTCAGGTACAGGATCTGCTTTGATATCTACTCTTTTCTGTTCTACCACACCATCAACATATGATTTGGTCAAAGGGATAACTTGACTAGCAAGAATAATTACTCCTGAAAGAGAGAGTATGACAGATATCCATATTCTCACCTTTCTAACTTTCTTGTCATTATGTGTCTGTACATTCCAAGTATTTTCCATAGTATAAATGTTAGCAGATTTAGTCTGATAGTTAAAAGGGGGTAGCAAATATATTACCTCTTTGCTAAAATCATTAAGCTATGGAAAAGAAAGATTACTATGATGTTTTAGGAGTTAAGAAAGAGGCTACAAAAGAGGAGCTGAAAAAAGCTTACAGGAAACTTGTTAAAAAATATCATCCAGATGTAAACAAAGAGGCTGATTCTGAAGAGAAATTTAAGGAGGTACAGGAAGCATACGAGGTGCTTTCTGATGATAGCAAAAGAGAAGCGTATGACCAGTATGGACATGCAGGAACTGCAGGATTTAATCCAGGTTTTGGCAATGGTGGATACGGTTACTATCAACAAGGGACACCGTTTGATATGGGTGATATATTTAGTGCATTTTTTGGTGGCGAGGATTTCGCCAGAGGAGGATTTGGGTTTGATTTTGGAAGTCAAGGAAGAAGTGCTCCAAAAGAGGATATTGGGGCGGATATTAGATACAGAATTAGAGTTACCTTTAAAGAAGCAATGGAAGGAGGAGAGTATGATATAAAGGTGAGAAGAGAGGTTCGATGTGGAAAGTGTGGTGGTTCTGGAAGTAAAGATGGTAAGGTAAAAGAATGTCCTGTTTGTAAGGGTACTGGACAGGAAAGACAGGTCAGGAGCACTATCCTGGGACAAGTGGCTGTAATGTCAACATGTAGCAATTGTGGTGGGACAGGAAAGGTAATTGAAAATCCTTGTGAATCATGTAGTGGTACGGGAGTTGAAACCAAGGATGA
>JBAYOB010000013.1:0-15577 GCA_041678505.1 Candidatus Dojkabacteria bacterium
AAAGACCAATGCTCATAATACAATACCTCTGTCTCAGAAGAGATTTCCTTAAACTTCTTCTCTACTCCCTCTATCCATTCCTTGTTAGATATACTCTGACCTGGTAAAAGAAATATTTTCATATACAATTATATCAATAATGATATAATTATATACTATGAAAAAGAAATATAAAAAGTTTTTAATAGTTGTATTCCCAATAATATTCGGACTCTTTATGTATTGGTTAAGAAGTAATTACATAGATACCTATGATACCGTTGGGAAAGAGGATCACATTGTTGAATGGATGCAATTTTTCCTCTTTCTTACCTCAGCTATCTTAGCCACTACAATTGCAATTAAAACAGGGAAGATATCAAAACTACTAAGAGTTATCTTTGTGATACTGGCATTAGGACTTTTCTTTGTAGCTTTTGAAGAAATCAGTTGGGGAGAAAGAGTATTTAATATAGAGGCACCAGAGGTATTTGACGATGGAACTCTACCACTTCTAGGAGAAAATGTTCAATCAGAAATGAACCTACATAATTTTAGAACATTGCATAATCTAGTTGGGAAAGCATACATTATAATCGCTACATACGCTATTTTCTCTTCTTTCATAGCTTCCCTCTTTTATAAAATTAAAAAAGATGTAAAAGAAAAGACAAAGTTTTTAATCTCATTTATCACTCCTCCTACTTACCTTATCTTGTACTTTGCACCTTTGTATATCAATTTACTTAACAGAAAAACTTTTGGAATTAAACCACAAGATTATGAAATGGTTGAATTCCTTTTTGCTTTAGGTATAACAATATTCTTATGTGTATGCTTAAAAAAGATAGACCTACACTTAAAGAATGAAGGTAAAGGTAAAAGATAATTGCTTTATGAAAACAGATTTTGAAACATTAAAAGAATTACACCAACACTACGCTGTACATAATAAATGCAAATTAAAAGAGAGTGCCACCCAACCAGTATATGAAATTGATCCTCCCTCCTCTGGCATACTATTCATAGGAGAGGCTCCTGGAAGAAATGAGGATTTACAAGGGAGACCATTTGTAGGTGCTGCTGGTAAATTTTTAGATGAGCTACTTCAGATAATAGGGTTAACTAGAGAGGAAGTATATGTTACTAATATTGTAAAATACAAACCTCCTAACAACAGAGATCCAAGTGATGAGGAGAAAAAAGCATGCAGAGTATGGCTGAATAGCGAATTGCTTTTTGTAAATCCCAAGGTAATAGTGACATTAGGAAGACATGCCTTAGCAAGATTTGTACCTTCAACAAACATATCAACAGAGCATGGACAATCATTTACACACAGCACAGGAATCTCTGTATTTGCAATGTATCATCCTGCAGCTGCTCTGTATAATCCTAACCTTAAGGATACAATGAAAGAGGATTTCCTTAAATTAAAAGAATTCTTAAAAACGGTAGATAAGAAGATTAAAAAGGACAAAGAGAAGAAAGAAGAAATTAACGAAATCTTAAAAATGTAACCTACTCCTCATGATCCCAACCGTAATCAAAGAATATTTTCTCTGCTACAGTTTCATAATCACTACATAACTCACTCTCCTTAAACCATATCTTTATCTCTCTCTCAGCATTTTCAGGAGAATCTGAAGCATGAATCATTGTCCTAGTAGCCCTAGCCACATAATCAGCCAATGCAAAAGTATCAAATGAATAATCATCTCTAATAGTACCAACATCACCCTCTGCAGGACTAGTACTACCCAAAAGCTTCCTAACTCCCTGTATAACACTGTGCCCTTCTAATACAAAAGCAATAATTGGTCCACATGTAAGATATGATATATTATTCTCCCTAATAATTTTACCTCTCTCCAAAGAATTCCAATTGGAAACATCCTCACCTCTTAATTCTGCCCCTTTCTTTGCCTTCTCTCCTGTCTCGATCAGATATGCTTCTTCATCAGTATAGTGCTCTGCTACCTGTTCTTTTGTAGCATTCAACATCTTTATCCCAACTATTTTAAAACCTTTCCTCTCAAACCTACTAAGTATCTCTCCTACTATCTGTCTTTGCAAAACATCTGGTTTCATTAACAAAAGAGTTCTCTCTGTTAAAACTTTTCCCTTTTTCATTATGGCAACTAAGTTAAAAATATTAGATAATACAAAGAATATCAGATATTTACCGAAATGAGAAATAACAACAAAGAAACTTTAAAGAAAATACTAGAAGAGATATCTCAAACCTCTGAGTGGGATTCATCTTCTCTACTAGCAATCCTTAGGAAATATCCTAAAGAGAAGAAATTTACATTTGCCAAAGACGAGTTGGTATCTGCATTCCATGAATTTAAAGATTTAATAGAAAACAGGGAGATTGTAGAAGAAAGAATTAGAAAAAAACCAACAAGAACAAACTCAGGAGTTGCTGTAGTTACTGTATTAACTAAACCATACCCATGCCCAGGTAACTGTATCTACTGTCCCAATGAACCCAATATGCCTAAAAGCTACATATCATCTGAACCTGGTGCACAGAGGGCTTTAACAAACAAATTTGATCCATATGCACAGGTCTATAACAGATTAATTGCATTAAAAAATATCGGTCATAATATTGAAAAAGTAGAATTAATTATACTAGGGGGCACATGGTCCTTCTATCCAGAAAAGTACCAACTATTCTTCATTCATGAATGCTACAGAGCTATGAATGATATTAAGAAAGACACCTTAAATATCGTAGAGCCTAGAGAAAACTATTTTAAAAAAACATCTTGGAAAGAATTAGAGAAAGAACACAAAAGAAATGAAAATGCTTACTGTAGAAATGTAGGCCTTGTCTTAGAAACCAGACCTGATTACATAACAGAGGGGGAAGTTATTAAAATGAGAAAGTTTGGATGTACAAAGGTACAACTTGGTATACAGAGTATGTCTAATGCTGTATTAAAAAAGAACAATATTGGTAGAAAAGCAAAAGATGTTACAGAAGCTTTTAAACTTCTTAGACTTGCTGGTTTTAAAATACATGGTCATTGGATGGCTAATCTTTACGGCTCTACACCTAAGAAAGATATTCTAGATTACAAAAAACTTTGGTCTAAAAAACTATCTCCCGATGAATTAAAAATATATCCCACCTCTACTATTCCAAATACAAAACTGTACTCTCTTTACAAAAAAGGCTTGTACAAACCTTACAGTGAAGATGAATTAGAGCATGTGCTTAAAACTATTTTACCTATGACCCCTAGGTATTGCAGATTAACTAGAATCATTAGAGATATCCCCTCCTATGAAATAGCTGCGGGTAACAAACGAACAAATCTAAGACAGATGATAGAGGACAAATTAAAGGAAGAGGGTACTGTTGTACAAGATATCCGTAGTAGAGAAATTAAAGAAGAAAAAATTAGTAAAGAGGATATTGAGATGGAGAGGATAGAGTATATGACAACAGTAGGAAAGGAAGTTTTTCTTTCCTTTAAAACAAAGAAAGATGATAGGATCTGTGGTTTCTTAAGGTTGTTTTTACCTAACAGAAGATATATCAAAAACCACTTTATTAACGAATTAAAAGGATGTTCCATTATTCGAGAAGTACATGTATATGGAAAGGTTCTTGGACTTAAAGATAAAAGTACTGGGGAGTCTCAACATTTAGGTCTGGGTAAGGAGTTAATAAGGGAAGCAGAGAAGATATCTAAAGAGAGCAATTTCAAGAAAATAGCTGTTATATCAGCCATTGGTACTAGAAAGTATTATAGAATGAGAGGATACGAACTCATAGAACTATACATGCGAAAGACACTATAAGTTAGCGAGATGAGTGTACAGGGACTCGAACCCTGAACCTAGCGGTTAAGAGCCGCTTGCTCTACCAATTGAGCTATACACCCAAAACAGTTATCACAACAGAGATAATACCAAAGAGCTACAGTTCTTTCAATGGTTCTATAACATCTTCCACCCCAGTTGTATCCTCTAACCTTCTAATTAATATCTTTGGTATTACAACTTCCTCTTTCTTGGTTTCAACTACTATACCACTAACACCCTCTTCATCAACAAGCTTTAAATTAGAATTCATAACAGCTAGATTATATACACCACTACCTACTACAAACCTGTATCTACCCAATCTATCTGTTACCCTCCTTGATACTACCCTACCTGTACCCTCCTCATTAAGATATATCATTGCACCCTCAACAGGTTCATTCTCTTCATCTAAAACCTGCCCATATCTATCCTTCTTGTTAAACAGATTAAAGAAGAGTGTTAATCCTGCAAATATATATGAAGCTATTATTAAATAATTCCACCAAACATCCATAATCCACATAACATAAAGACTTAAAAACAAACCAAAAATAAAGAGTACTATATGCAAAACCTTCCATACTCTCTTTGTCCTAAGTAGGAATCTACCTACTATCTCCTCAAATCTACTCAAATCATCCTCATCAATTGGGATAGCAAAACTAGGAATCTTTTCATCCTTTATCTCAAATTCTTTCCCATGATACACATTCTCTAATGGAAAATCTGTTTTACCAAAAATTACCTTTGATGGAAATATATAGTTCTTTGCTATTACATCTATCCTGTAAATACCCTCCTCTAACTGAGGAAGTAGATAGTATCCATTCCTATCTGTAATATCCCACCATATTACATTATCATTCTCATTAAATACTCGAACCATAGCCAGTGGGACAGGTTCTTTTGTAAATGAATTATACACAAACCCAGCTGTTTTACTCATTTTTCTAATACCAAACAAAGTCTGAAGTGCTAAGAGTAATTGGACAAGTAGGTAAGGGAAATATCCAAATGCAAGTAGAAGAGTTGCTAAACTAAATGCTACATTAACTAATGATACAGATACAGAAAGATCCCGTAAAGTATGAGGTTTAATCCTATCTATAGCGATATCAAAAGAATCATCTAGAGTCCTCATGGGGCTTCGTATTGTGAAAGGAATTTCTAACAACGCATCACAATTTCTAGTTACATTACCCACTAAGTCTACTGCCTCTACACAGAATCCATACTTTCTGTATAGGTATATTAAATCATTTCTTTCTAAATTACTTAGTTTAATGGATACAGTGAAAAAATCCCCCTCCAATGTTGATGTATGCTTACAATTATACCTTGTCCCTTTCCTATTCAAACACCAAAACTCTATCCTTCCAACCCCTACATTATCAGTTATCCTGTATTTAATAGTAATGACATAATTAGAGTCCCAATCCTCTACAGTCCCTTCATCCATTTTAGAAATACTTATCAATTCTACAACAGGTGGTAAAGAATCTTGTACCGTAAAAACAACATTAGACCAATCACTCTCTCCTCCATACAGATTTCTGGCCTTTACTCTGTAAAAATACATCTTCTCATTCTCTAAATTGTGAAATTGAAATGACCTGTTATCTATCCATCCACTTGAAAAGAGTACTGTCTCAAAAGTAGAAGTTAAACTTACCTCCACATAGTACTCATATGACCACATACCTGGCATATCCCACATTACACTATTACTATTTCCTCTTGTATACTGTGGAAGTTCTATCATCACTGGAGCAGGTACAGGAACCACATACAAAGTAGTACATTCAACAATATCAATTACCATACTATCAGTTATATCTCTTGCACATATGGTATATGTACCAGGAACTGTTGAACTTATCATCCCCGTTGTCTTCCCTGATGAATCTGTATACCCAGAGGGCTGTATTAATGTTGCTCCAGCAGAATTTCCATCAATATATAATTCTATTTTTCTTCCTGCCTTACCTGTACCTGAGGGATTTAACATATTTACTATCACCGTAGATGGCTGATATATCTCAACTGTACTTGGGTTAGTACTTAATCTAGAATGCAAATCAGTATTTACTGATGCCCTAATATTAACCTCAAACTGATCTACATCTACCCCTATCTGCCCTTGAGCATTAACTTTTTGAAAACAAAAAAAGAAAAGAGATAGGAATATAACAATGGTTTTCAAGGCAGTTTTAATCTTCATTATATTTCTTCTACTACTCTCTTTATGTAATTATCTATAATTTCAGTTAGGACAGAAGAGCCGTAAGGATCCTTTCCTAAAGGTTTACTATTGCTATTACTGTAACAATTTTTACACACTAGTGCAAAGTTTTTACCATCGATATATTCTATATCTTTCTTACTACCACAGTATACACAAGAGGTGAAATCACTTAAAAACCCCATCTCTTTAAGAAATTTAATCCTTAATTTGTTTGTAGACCTAATATCTAAATTCATCTCTAAGGCTTTTTGTAAAGCATCAAAAAGAGTAGGATACGGATCATACTCCTGTAAAAATTTATTTAACAGAAAAAGAACCCTTCTGACATTCTCCATTTCTAGATTATCTAAATCTAAACTAGCTACAAACTCAGACTCTGTGAGCAAAGGCATACCTCTCCCTTCATAGAAAGATATTTTACTAGTACAAAGTGTTTGCATATTACCTCTGTTTTTACTATTTATTTTCCTAATACCTCTTGCAAAAAGAGTAAATTTCCCAAGCTCTCTACCAAATACTGTTAATATCTTATCTGCCTCTGAGTAATTTATTGATTTTATTACAACCACTGTATCTTTACCCATATGCCCCCTTCCTTGTTAAAACTATATATGGCGTTTTAAGTAATATTTTAAGATCAAGAAAAAAATTGTACTCCATTGAATATATGGAATCCATACTTAACCTATCAGAGAACTTTATTTCATTTCTCCCTGATACTTGCCAGATACCAGTAATACCAGGCCTAACTGAGAAGATGTTTTTTAGATACCTCTTGTCATCAGGGTACTCTTCTAGATGACGACTTAATTCATCCTTGTATGTAGGTCTTGGTCCCACTAAAGACATCTCTCCTTTTAAAACATTAACTATCTGAGGTAGTTCATCTAAGTCAGTTTTTCGCAAAAACTTACCTATCTTAGTTATCCTAATATCTTCATCTATTCTCAATTTATTCCCTCCCTCTATCCATTTCTTTTTCAGTTCTGCATACTCCTCATTTTCTAAAATCTCCTTATGTGCATTAGGTATCATAGTTCTAAACTTGTACATTCTAAATGCCTTCTGTCCTTTTCCTAGTCTAAGAGGTTCTTTAACAAAAACTGCCTCCTTATCTATTAACCATATTAGAAGAGAGATTACTAAAAAAAGAGGTAGTAACATTATTAAAAGTACAAGAGAGAAGAGGATATCAAAAGCTCTTTTAATTTTGCTGTATAGCATCTTTGACATAGTTATGCAGTTTATATTCAAATATCTCTGATGCAAAATTAGCTGATTGTTTCCTACAATTATCTGGATCAAAATCCTCTGATTTAAAATTCTTTAAGATTTTTGCTAATTCCTTAATATTGTATTTATCAAAAAATACCCCCGTCTTGGGATTATCCTCTGATACAGTCTCTTGTACTCCTCCCTGTCTAAATGCAATAACAGGGGTACCTGATGCATTGGCCTCCACAGGAACAATACCAAAGTCCTCATCTCTAACAGGGAAGATTAAAGCCTTAGTCCTAGCTAACAGATTAAACTTCTCTTCATCTGTCACATATCCTAAAAATTTAATTAAACCTCTTGCATTTAACTTTTTAACCAAGTCCTTCATATTATCAAAATCATCTCCCATACCAGCAATTTTAAGAGGGACATCTGCCTTTACACACGCCTTTATTGCCAATTCCACTCCCTTGTATGTTTCAACCCTACCTAAATACAGAAACCAATTCTCCTTCCTGTTCATTTTTCTTCTTTCCTGAATCTTTTTTACCTCAACAGGAGGATATATTACATCTGCATCAACATCGTAATATTTCTTTATTCTCTTCCTAACAACCTGAGATATGGCAGCAATATGATCACAATCCTGAGCTGTTTTTCTATCTGCCTTTCTTAATATGTTTTCAAGAAATGTCTTCGAAAAGAAACTATATATTTTAAAGAGAAACCTGTTTGTACCCTCCAGTTGATTAATGTCCTTTAAAGTTCTGCTCTCTTTCTGCCAAAGGAATTTAGGTGGAGACATACAGATATTTACATGTGGAATCTTTTTTACTTTAACAAACCTCGCAAAAGCAATAGAAAGGGATACTACTGCATCATAGTTTTTAAACTTAAAAAGTTTGTATGCTAACGGTTGAAAAAGAAGATATATATATCTAAGCTTATCTCTCCCTGGTAGATACTGCATAAATGAATGATTTATTTTTACATTAGGGAAAAACTTTTTAACAAATTCCTCATCGTAATATGCTGTAAAAAGTTCACTGTTTGGGAATGTATCTAATATATATTTAAGGTGTATTTCAGCACCTCCATGCTTATACAGAGGTTCACTTACAACAGCTACTCTAATATTGCTCTCTTTCTCTTTTTTTCTGTTCTTTTTCATATACTTTAATTAAATACTGCTCTAAATTATTTAAGAACTTTCTCTCTGAAAAGAGTTGGGCATGCTTCTTTATTAATTGCCTATTATATCTTGTTTTGTTGAAATTAATAAGGGAGGTGGTAAGCTCTTTTTCGTTTTTAAAAAACTCTCCTGTTACTTTCTCCTTTACTGTTTCTAGTAATCCTCCATCCTTGTAACCTAATACTGGTGTACCCGATGCCATAGCTTCAACAGGTACTAATCCAAAATCTTCCAATGCACAAAAGAGTAATACATCTGCTAACTCATACATTACCTTTACCTCCATATCATCTTTTACAAATCCTAAAAATCTAATTCTACTATCTCTCCCAGCAACCTTTTCAAGATATCTTCTGTCTGGACCCTCTCCAACTATGATAAGCTGTTTGTTTGCTTCCTTACATGCGTTAATAGCCCAATCTACTCGCTTGTGATCATACAATCTAGAAACGACTAAAACAAAATTCTTAGGAAGTTCATATTTTTTAATTACTCTTCTTTTCTCTTTTTCAGATGAATCTAAGAAGTATTTCTCCTCTACTCCTGGATAGATTACTGTGGACTTTTTCTTGTATGTCTTCCATATCTTTCTTGATATATACTTTGAATTTGCTGTCCAGTAATCTACTCTTCTTGATATTGTCCAATCCCACACCCTCATATATGTATTTAGAAATATAGATATTGGTTTGTACAGAGCTTTTAATCTAGAGGCTCTAGCATTTAACTCCTTGTCCCAAAGACTTCTAGGAGGAGTCATTACCATAGCTACATGTGGTTGATTTAATTCCGTTATAACTCCCTTCCCTGGTCCTGCAGATATACTAATTACAAGGTCATATCCTCTTAAATCAAAGTTTTCATAAGCAAATGGTGTTAAGACTTTAAGGTGTCTGTAAAAATGTTTAGGAAGGATATTTGATATCTTTTGTACAAAGCTAGTATGGACTGTTTTGTTTTCTAGTTCTGGATATTTCTTTTTTTCAAATACTATTGTAAATATATTTGCATCTGGGAAAAGTTTCAATATGGAATACATCTCTCTATCTGCTCCACCAAAAGAACTCATCTGGTCAGCAACGATAGCTACTTTAGGGAATATATTGTGTAGATTAGACATAGGATATTATAACAAAAGGACTCTCTTTTAATAATTGTTTAAACATTGTATGCCACTCACACTATAATTCTATGGCAGTATCAAAGATCTCCTGTAGATTTTCATCTTTTCTATCTTTTAATTTTTCATAGTATTCTCTAACTAATGGATAGCCAAGATTTTCATTACTTAGTAAATAGTTTTCGACCTTTTCTTCTAAACCTCTTACTCTCAAATCATAAATATTCAACGTTTCATTTAATTTAATTGTAGAAGCCCTAACAAAACACTCTCCAAAATATGCTACTCCATATATCTTAAGAACATCTTTGTTTAAAGATAGTTTTTTTAGTTTCTCTTTAAGTTTCTCTTTGGGATATTTAGACCCAATAGTTTCATTAAAAAAAGAATGGCTTAACTCGTGGATCGTATTTGATAATACATGAATTTGATGATATTCCGATTCCCCTGTTGATTTATTAACCTTTGGAGATGTGATTGAATAGAAGATGTCTTCCTTTCTTAAACCAAAGCAATCACCTAATGCTACAAAGTTTGGAATAAAAAATAACTCTGGAATATATTCTAACTCCCAGAAGGAAACAAGAGCATTTAATATATTGTCTTTCTTATCAAATATTTCTTGTATTTCATTACATAGCTTTTCATATTCTACTTGAATGTTTTCTGTATAAAATGAGTTAAAATTTATATCATCGTACAATTTTTTAAGATGGTTTCTGAAAAAAGAAATGTCCTTTCGGAACGCTTTTAATTCCATTAATTCTTTCTCTTCTTTTTTTGATAAGGCAAGAACGAAATTATCATTAAGATAGAGTGATAGTATCATAAATTGATAAAGGGTAGATAATGGATTCTTATTTTTATATTCTTTTTCAAATTCAATCCAAAATGATTTGGAAATTAATTTTTCAAATTTACTAGAAATCTTCTCATACAAAGGAAACTTCTTTTTCTCCTTAGGATTAGCAATATTTAAAACTAAGGTAAGAAATATTATATTCTTATTTGGAAGTACTTTTATCATATACTATAGAAAGAAGGTAGTAATACCTAGACATTATAGAGTAGGAATCTCTCCATCATCAAATCCAAAATCCTCTGCACTAATATTTTCATCATCCTCCTCATCTAATTGCTCTAGAGCCTTTGTTAAATCATCATCTACAGTTACAGAGACCTTCTTGTCTGGAGATTCCTCATCACCTGGGAATATGACATCTAAAGCCTCCCCCTTATCATTGTACGGATCTATACCATCATCATCCATATCATTCTCAGCTCCCATTAGTATAATATTGGGCTGTTCCTCTTCAATATCTAACTCCTCATCAGAAACCTTTCCATCATTCTCCATTCTCTTCTTTGTTCTTTTAATAAACCTCTCTGCATCATCACCAAACTTCTCAACCACATCTATCACTCTCATAGCTTCACCACATTCGGGGCAGTAATGAATATGGTCTATCTCTTCACCACAGTGAGAACAGGAAAGAAAAATAACATGGACACTCTTCCTTGAAGTTACTAGTTCATCTTTTTTGTTTTTACTATTCTTAGCCATAATAATCTGTTACTTAGAATAGTATAGGGACTATAGTGTGTCAATAATCCCATAGAAAAAGAATTTATTCATATTTTGGATAGCAACATTTCTTGTACTTTTTACCACTACCACAAGGACAAGGATCATTACGTCCAATTTTCTTGTTCTTTTTAATAGTTTTTTGCTTAACCGTTTGACCAGGTCTACTATCTTTATCCCTCTCAATCCTAAGAGGTCTTTGTTCCTCCTGCCTCACTACCCTAACCTTAAAGAACCTTGTTACAACAAACTCATCTACCTTTGCCAACATCTCATCAAACATCCTAAACCCCTCATTTTTGTATTCTACTAGAGGGTCTCTCTGTGCTAAGTTTCTTAATGATATACCCTCTCTAAGGTCAGTCATAGTATCTAAATGCTCCATCCAAAATCTATCAAAAGATTGTAGTATTAAGTATTTAGAAAGCTGCTGCATAGGTTCTAACCCTATGGAATATATGTGAATGACAAAGGAGGTTAGGATTAAGTTTTTAAGAAACTGTACTCTTTTTACATCTTCTCCTAACTTGTAAAGATGCCTGAACATATCTACAGTAGATTTAAATCCTAACTCTTTACTAGAAAGATCTACTAACTCCTGTGTTAGAAGGTTAACTATCTGTACATACAGCTTTCTCTCTTCAATATTATCAATCTTCATATCATCTTGAAGCTGAGCAGCTACAAGATAATCGATATACTCTAGTACTTTCTTTAGTATCCATTTATCCAAAGGAGAAAAAGGATAGGAGAGAGTTTCAAATTCATCTATTTTCCAAGTTTCCTCTCTTGCCAATGAGAATCCATCCAAGCTATCCTGTACTCTTTCTACATCTATTTTCTCTAAAGCTTTCAGTTCCTTCTTCAAATCTAATTGAGATTTAGGAACCATCTTCAGTCTCTCTGCCTCAAGTATCTTCCTTCTTAATGTATATATTATCTCTCTTTGTTGATTTAAGACATCATCGTAATCTACCAGTCTTTTCCTAATATCATAGTTGTGTGCCTCTACTTTCTTCTGTGCATTCTCTATAGTTCTACCAAGAATACCCGCAGTTATCGGTATATCATCATCTAGACCAACTTGGGACATAATTAATTGCATCCTTTCTCCTCCAAAGAGTCTCATTAACTCATCTTCAAAAGAGACATAGAATCTTGATTCCCCTGGATCTCCCTGTCTTCCAGACCTACCTCTTAACTGATTATCAATCCTTCTTGACTCATGCCTCTCAGACCCTATCACATACAAGCCTCCTAACTCTTTTACTTCTTTACCCAATGCAATATCAGTTCCTCTACCAGCCATATTTGTAGCTATCGTCACAGAACCCCTCATCCCTGCTTCAGAAACAATCTTAGCTTCCATCTCATGATACTTAGCATTTAAAACATTATGCTTTATACCCTCCTTAGAAAGCATACTTGAGAGATACTCAGACTTCTCAACTGATGTAGTACCAACCAACATCGGTTGTCCACTCTCATGATGCTTTTTAATATCCTCTACTATAGCTTTGTACTTACCCTCTTCTGTTCTGTAAACAACATCATTGTGATCCTTCCTCACAACAGGTTTGTTTGTAGGAACCACTATCGTATCTAAATCATAAATGGAAGAAAACTCCTCTGCCTCTGTCAGTGCAGTACCTGTCATCCCTGAAAGATATTGATACAATCTAAAAAAGTTCTGTAGTGTAATGGTAGCCATTGTTTTGGATTCTTTCTTAACCTCAACTCCTTCCTTGGCTTCAATAGCCTGATGTAAACCCTCACTGTATCTTCTACCCTCCATCGCTCTTCCTGTAAACTCATCAACTATGAGCACCTCTCCATTTCTGATTAAATACTCATCATCTCTCTTGTAAAGCTCCTTTGCCTTAAGTGCATTGTCTAGATGATATGCTAACTGTGCATTCTCATAGATATTCTCCACTCCCAAAGACTTCTCTACTAAATCTACTCCCACCTCAGTTAGGGAAACTGCATTTGCTTTCTCATCTACTATGTAGTGCTCTTCTACTTTAAGAGTATTAACCAAAGAAGAAAATCTCTTGTACAGATCATTAGCTGTATCTGCTGCTGTAGATATGATAAGGGGAGTCCTAGCCTCATCTATTAATATTGAGTCTGCCTCATCCACAATTACAAAGTACTTAGGACCCTGTACCCTTTCTTCCATACTTCTAGCCATATTATCTCTTAAATAGTCAAAACCAAATTCATTGTTAGTACCATATACAACATCACAATCATACACCTCTTTTTTAGAACACTCCTGCAAATTAACACCACTCATATGATCATATTTAAGTCTTCCTTCCTCTTTTGCTTTCCTCTCTCTCTCTTTAATTAATTCCTTCGCTTCTTCCCCTTTTAATTTAATAGCCTCCTGATCATCTATAAATTTGTACTGCTTACCTGAATTAATAGCACCTACACTCATCCCCAAGGAATGAAGAATATGACCATTCCACTCAGCATCCCTTCTTGCAAGATAGTCATTAACTGTAACAAGATGTGCCCCTCTTCCTGTTAAAGCATAGAGATACAAAGCAAGATTAGCGGCTAATGTTTTACCCTCCCCAGTAAATAGTTCTGAAACCCTGTTATCAAACAGTACATATCCTGCCATCAACTGAACATCAAAATGCCTGTGTTGAGCAACCCTCTTTGAGGCCTCCCTTACTACAGCAAATACTTCTGGTAATATCTCATACAGTTTTGCCTTCTCTTCATTTAACTTTTTCTTTAACTCTACCTCATTTAGGGTAGAAAACTCCTCTCTACAATCCTCCTTTGCTAAACCTAACCTCTCTCTAAACTCATCTGTCTTACTTTTTAACTGCTCATCAGTTAGTTTAGATATCTCCTCTTCAAAAGAATTAATAGTATCAATAATGGGATGTATTTTCTTTAATTGTTTTTCGTTAGAATCAAAAAGATTTTTAAATATTCTTAGCATAATAGCTTGTACAAAGTAATCTTTTGATTATATACCATATTCCTTAATTTAAGAATTATTTAATTTTTGCCCTGTATAGTGGTAGGTATGAGGAAGTATTTTTTAAAAAGTACCATATTACTATCATTACTTTTTCTTTTTAATCTATCTTTTAAAAAAGGAGCTCTTGCAAATGTTCAACTAGTATCTCCTGCTAATGGCTTTAACTCTCCTGTTAATACCGTATCTTTTCAATGGGAGAAAACGGATGAAACTCAAAACTATATCTACAGATATGAGTATTCCTCCTATCCTAGCTTTAGAATATATGATGCATCCCTTCCTATGGAGGAAATATACTCTCATACCCGTTCTTTTCCAATACATAGAATAATGTATTGGAGAATAGCATATCATCCCTTATCAACCTTTAAAAAAATCTTTGGGTACCGTTCAAATATGAGAGTTTTTGCTATCGATATGGACATCCCTGAAGAGATATTACAGGAAGTAGAAGAGATGAACAGAGTAGACTCTCCTACTGAAGAGCCCGAAGAAGAGAAGAAAGAGAAAGTAGAAGAAAAGAGACATTATGAAAAAAGAGAGAATACTAAATTAGATGAGAATATATTGCAGGAGATAGAAGAGGAAGTAGTTGTAGAGCAAAGAAAGTACTTTGACAGTAATATAAAGGATATTTTAAGTCTTGAAAGATTTACATGGAATGTAAACTCTAATATTACCTCGGTATTGGGAGCAGAAACATCTGTAGATGAAGAGGTGCTTTGTAAATTTGATGTACTAAAAGGTGAATATGAAACCATATTTTGTAACATCCCAAAGGTAGAAATTATTAAACAGCAACAATATCCTTTCGCAAATGTATTCTCAGTACTAATTGAAGGTAAACAGAAAAGATACTTTAACATTCAGATAGATAACTATATTTGTGATTTTCATCTACTTAAGCCTAGTACTTGGTTTAAATGTAATAGAAAATTAGAAAGCAGTAATATATTTACAGTATCTCCAAATATATTCTTTCGTGTAACATATGATGGCTTTAGACAGATCCCCGTTCGTTCTTTCAATCCTCAAGATGATAGTTTTACAATATTAGCTGGATATTACAGAGATCAAAATACTGTACTTGAATTAATTCAGACATGTAGAATAGTGAACAGAGAATTTAATATTTCCCATAAGGAAGAAAAATATTACTCCCTTAGTCCCAATCTTGTAAATACAGATAGTGATATTAAGAAACCTTTCTCATTTCCATTTAGTAGAATTATAGGGGTAACACAGTGGTATGGAAATACTGCATATCAAACACCACATACCGGTATTGATTTTGGAGCAACAAAAGAGAGCGTCTTGGCAGTAGAAGATGGTCAAGTAATATCAAAGGGTTGGGATAGCTATTTTGGTCAATGCTACTCAGGAGGTAATTTCCTAAGAATACAACA
>JBAYOB010000014.1:0-13693 GCA_041678505.1 Candidatus Dojkabacteria bacterium
ATAAGGAAGGATGCAATTGTTTGCATAGCATACTGCATAAATGCCATCATATCTCCGATTTGCAAATCATTACTGTTCACCAGGTGTGCTCCTACCCAGATGACAGATATCATAGTAAGATTTAAAAGGAGCATCATTATTGGTTGCATCATTACCATTACTCTGTTTAAAAACAGATTTATATCAGTTAAGTCTCTGTTTGCTTCATCAAATCTTTTCTCTTCATATTTCTCTGTATTAAATGCCCTTATCACTCTTAAACCTGTTAGGTTCTGTCTAGTTACTAGGTTTAGTTTATCTACAAGTTTTTGTACTATCTTAAACTTAGGAGTAGCTATCGTGAATACTATAACAATGATTGTAAGGAGTACTGTTACTGCTACTCCCATTATCCATGTCATTGATGGGGCTGTATTGTATGCCTTAATTACTGCCCCTATTCCCATTATTGGTGCAGACATTACCATTCTAAAGAGTATGATAATTACCATTTGAACTTGTTGTATATCATTTGTTGTTCTAGTAATTAGTGATGCTATGGAGAATTTATTCATTTCTCCTAATGAGAATCTTGATACCTTACTAAATACATCTTCTCTAAGCTTTCTTGAAAAACCATTCCCTATTCTTGCTGAGAGATAACTTATTACAACGGTACAGAGTGCTCCTAGTCCTGTAACCAGAAGCATAGATATTCCTGTTTCTATAATCAGCTTCTCATTTTCCAACACTATTCCCTCATTTACTATTTTTGCCATGTAATCGGGTAATGCAAGAGTAGTCATTACCTGTATGTATGTTAATACAAGCATAACTAGGATTAGAGGTATATATGGTTTTAGATATTTAAGAAGTTTTAACATATTTTCAAACTAAGTGGATTATACTACTTTCTCTCTATTAAGGCCCAACTGTTACTAACAGATATCCTTTTAGTATTGTTCTCTATATTGTCTTTCTCATATAGTAACATACTGATATAATGAATGAATGAAAAAGTCTGTCTTACTCTATACAGTGTTCATTCCTACATATATTGGTCTTCTAGCTGTGCACTTTGTAATTATTTCTGTATTTTTTAATCTGTATCCTATTGAAATCCTATTTCACTTTTTGTTTTCTCCGTTCTTAATTGTTAACTTGGTTGCTTCTTTCTTTTTATTCTTAGCATGGTTTCTTCTGCTTTCTTTTTTGGAATTTAAAAAAGTGAAAAATGTGTATTTTAATGCTAGGAATAGAACTGACTTCCTAAAAGATAACGAGATTGCTTGCATCGAGGGGGAAATAAAAGTAAAAGAAGGATACACTCCACTAATATCTCCTATTTCTCAGCAAGACTCCATTTTCTACGCCTACGGTAGTAACAAGGTGGGTGGTGGTATGGTACAGATAAAAAGTGTGATTAAGCCTTCTGGAGAAGTTATACCTCTTAATGGATGGTTAAATGGCGATTATGTAGAGAAGAGAGAGTATGATCCAACACAAAGTGATTTAAGTCATCTTTTCTCTTTTATGATGGAGAGAAAAGATTCCAAAGTACGGGAGTCAGAGGTACTAAAGGCGCCGTATTTCTATGAACGTCTAGAGGGTAGCACTCAAAACGATTCTTTTTCAAACCATAAGATTTTAAATACACTAGATGAAGAAATGTTTAAATCAAATAAATATCTAGAGGTTGTAATTCCTAGTGGAATATACGGATGGGCATTAGGAAGATGGGACGCAGAGAATAGACAACTACTTCCATTACCCTTTTCTAATATTATTTTTATTACTCAGAAGGATTATAGGAATACTTTTTTAGAATATGCACAGAAAAAGAAAAAGAAAATTTTAACACAGGTTATAGCTCTAATAATACTGTCAGGTATAATGTCTATCCCTATATATTTCCCTTTCTTTACTTGGTAAGGATGCCCTACATTTATAATCCTGATATTATTACAGGAAGAGTAAGAGACTGAATATAATATGAACAATATAGCAATATGATAGATGAATTTAGAGAGGATGCTGATGTAAGAATAAATAACATTCAATCAAGAGGAATTATCC
This sequence comes from Candidatus Dojkabacteria bacterium, assembly GCA_041678505.1. Lineage (GTDB taxonomy): Bacteria > Patescibacteriota > Dojkabacteria > SC72 > SC72 > UBA2177. Next base: position 2,056 of record JBAYOB010000014.1, read on the forward strand.
TTAAAGGGAATAATGTATTAGTTATGTTTAGGAGAAAAGAGGGTCGAGAATATTATGTATTCCCTGGAGGTCATATGAGAAAAGGAGAGACTCCTCTTGAGAATGCAACAAGAGAGGTAGAAGAAGAAACTACCGTAATAGTGAGAGATCTTGAGATAGCATTTGAATATACAAGCTATGTTAAACCAAAGAAAGAAGAAAAAGAATACTACTTTGTAGGATATTGGGACTCTGGAATACCTACTCTCTCTGGGGAGGAATCTAGAAGAGCAAATGAGAATAATTTCTATGAACCTATGTGGATACCTATATCAAAAATACATACACTTAACCTGTACCCTCTAATGGCAAAAGAATGGGTAGAGAATAACTTAGAGAAATTTATTGAGGAGAGAAAGTAGAGGGATGGATTATCAAGAGATTAATAAAAAGAATATATTTAAATGGGAAGATACATTAAAATATTTAGTTACTGTATTAAATAGTAATAGTATCCCCTACTATCTCTCTGCATCTGGTTTAGATTATGTACTTGGTAAAGAGATATATCCATATGATATAGATCTGTTTATGTCTCAAGAGGATGTGAAGAGGGCTTTTGAATTACTTAAAGAACATACTACATCAGATATACATAAATGGGAAAACAAGTATATTGAGTTTCAAGGTATATATAATGATATTCCTTTTGAGATATGTGAATGGGAGATGGAACCTAAAGAATTTAAGGTATTAGAGTTTAAGAGGATTAGGATAGATTATATATAAGAGCAATTACATTGGAGATGATATAATTAAATACATGAAAACAGATTTTGAAACATTAAAGAAAAAAATCCTTAAGTTTAGAGACGACCGAGATTGGAAACAATTCCATAATCCAAAGAATTTAGCCCTATCTATTTCAATAGAAGCAAGTGAATTAATGGAACTGTACCAGTGGTTAAATATGCAAGAAAGTAGAGAGTTTTCAGAAACTAATAAAAAAGAAATAGAGAGTGAAGTAGCAGATATCTTAAATTATCTAATCCTCTTTGCTAATGATTTAGATATTGATTTACTTGAAGTAACTGACAGAAAACTAAGGGTTAATAAGAAAAAATATCCTGTTAAAAAAGCAAAAGGGAACAGTACTAAATATAATAGGTATAAGAAAAGAAGCAAAACTAAATAGAAAAGAAAGAGAATATATACAACAAATTATACTACCTTTACAACCTACATTCCCTTCGAAATATCAAAGAACCTTTCAAAGAAATGTGTAAGTTTACTCAATACACTCTCTCTCTTTTTTGTCCTTTCTCCTGTTTTTGAGAAACGAGAGACAGGAGGCAATACATTACTAATAGCAGTCCCAGTTATTGCAACTGCTCCATCTCTAAAAGCATTTTTTACAAATTCATATGTCGCCTCATGATTAAGATCCTCACTTTGGATAATCTGCTCAAGCTCCTCTACTTTCTTCCCCTCAACAAATTTTTGCCAATCATCATCTATAACAGAGTGAGCATCAAGAGAAGATATAAATTGATTGATTAAATCTTTCTTATTTCTTAATACTACACTAGAATCAATAGCTTTATTAATATCAGAAAGAATCTCTCGATTCTTTATGTGATCTTCATGGTATTTCTTAACTAGTTCCAATATATAATCGATATTTACATCTATTTGTTTAATAAGCTCCATCTCAAAGACCATATCATCGTTTACATCCTCTTTATCTTCTTCTGTACCTTTACGAAACTCATTATAAATATCAATATATGCACTATGATAATCTTGAACATCACGCTCCGTTAACATCTCATTTCCAAGAAATTCATCAAAGGTCATTAAGATATTTCTAACTCGTAGAATAGCACCGTAAAGTTTAATAAAGTCCTTCTGATTTTGTTCTCCAAGTATTTGATCTTCTACAGGGAATCTATCTTGCAACTCTTCAACCAAACTTTTATATCCTCTTACTTCTTTTTCTTCATCTTTATATCCATAATAATAGTCATCATAGGCTTTCAATAGTACAATACCACTTGCCTCCTTATCTCCAAACAGTGCTATTGATTCATTAGTAGCTTTTTCAAGGTTACGAAAACAAATTATATTTCCAAAGGTTTTTACACTATTTAAAATACGATTAGTACGTGAGAACGCTTGAAGCAACCCATGTAAACGTACGTTTTTATCCACCCATAATGTGTTAAGAGTTGTAGCATCAAAACCAGTAAGAAACATATTAACCACTATCAGGATATCAATCTCTCTATCTTTTACACGCTTGCTAACATCTTTGTAATAGTTTTGGAATTTATCAGATGAAGTATCATAGGAAGTACCAAACATACTGTTGTAATCAGAGATTGCACTCTCTAGGAAATCCCTTGAGCTTCTGTCAAGACCACTTGTATCCTCTGAATCTTCATCTACCATCCCATCAAAGTCTTCATCATTTACACCAAAACTGTATATTGTTGCAACCTTTAGTTGTTTATCACTTGGTAATCCCGAAAGCTGGCTCTTAAACTCAGCATAATATCTCTTTGCCACATCAATGGACGAAACTGTGAAAATGGAATTAAATCCAGCCAATCTTCTATCTTTTATTTTATAAAAACTATTACGTTTTGTCTTTTGATCAAAATGCTCTCTAATATATTTAACAATATTAGATATTCTTTCAGGGTCTGCAAGTATTTTCTCTCTATCAATATCACTCACCTTCTTATCCTCTATATTCTCAGCTTTTTTCATTGTAGAGATATAGTCCACCTTAAATGGCAGTACATTCTTATCTGCAATAGCATCAACAATAGTATATGTATGTAATTTATCACCAAATGCTTGTTCTGTTGTTCTTAAATCTGGACGGCCACTTGCTGAAGCATTTACTGCAAAAATTGGAGTACCTGTAAAACCAAAAAGATGATAGTTTTTAAATGTTTTTGTAATAGCTGAATGCATATCACCAAACTGCGAACGATGACATTCATCAAAGATTAATACTACGTGTTCGTCAAATATGATATGCCCAGCATTACGCTTAATAAAATGATCAAGTTTCTGTATTGTAGTAATTATAATTCTTGCATTTGGGTCTTCTAACTGACGTTTTAATATCTTTGTGCTGGTATTACTGTTAGCCGCACCTTTTTCAAACTTATCATACTCTCTCATTGTCTGGTAGTCTAAATCTTTTCGATCTACAATAAAGAGAACTTTTTGAATATATGATAATTTGCTCACTAGTTGAGCTGCTTTAAAGCTTGTAAGAGTTTTTCCTGATCCTGTTGTATGCCAAATATACCCACCAGCTTCTATAGTACCTAGTTTCTTGTAATTTGTACTAATTTCTACTCGATTAAGTATTCTTTCTGTACCAACTATCTGATAGGGTCTCATAACTAATAGCAATTTTTCAGAAGTAAATACACAGTATCTAGTTAGTATATTTAGAATTGTATGTTTAGAAAAAAATGTTTTTGCAAAATCTACTAAGTCTGTTATTGGTCTGTTTATAGCATCTGCCCACCAACTTGTAAATTCAAAACTATTACTAGTTCTTTTCCCTTTTTTAGAAGATCCTTCTCCTTTCTCTTTAATATGTGAAGACCTTGTCGTATTACTGTAATATTTTGTATGTGTACCATTAGATATTACAAATATCTGTATATATTCAAAAAGTCCTGATGATGCCCAGAAGCTTTCTCTTTGATATCTATTTATTTGATTAAATGCTTCTTGTATGGCTACTCCCCTTCTTTTAAGTTCTATATGTACTAAGGGTAGTCCGTTTACAAGTATTGTTACATCATATCTGTTTGCTCTTTCTCCATCTTCTGTGGAATACTGATTTATTACTTGTAAGTTGTTGTCATGAATATTATCTTTTCTAAGTAGATATATATTTTTTGTTGTTCTATCATCTTTAGTTAAAATCTTTATATAGTCTTCTTGTATTGTTTCTGTTTTTTCTTGGATACTTTGGTTTGGATTTGCTAGTTCTGTTTTAAAAAATCTTTCCCATTCGTTGTCTGTGAATTCATAGTCGTTTAATTTTTCTAATTGTTTTCTAAGATTTAATATTAAATCTTCTTCTGTGGATATTTTTAGATATTGGTATGCTTGTGATTGGAGTTGTTTTATAAAAGATTGTTCTAATTGAGCTTCACTTTGATATGAGGTATCTCTTAGTTGATTAGATAGAGGTTTGTATTCAGAGACTACTGTACTTTCTTTATTTTCTACTACTAGGTTGTATTTGTTGTTCATTTGGAGTTGGTTGTTTAATGAGAACTTCTCTATGACCTTCGAGTGAAGATTTATCAAAGAGATATATCTTTATTATATTATCTTTATTTTTAGGTATTATTATTTTTTTATATCCAACATTGTCTTTAAATTCCTCGGGAGATGAATATCGCCAATACAATGTACCAATATTAGAGTCGGAGATTTCAGCTTCCCCTTCCCATAAAAGATTCTCCCAGTTGTTTTCTAAACATTTCACTTTTTTAATTGAAATCATATAACCTCCTTCGTACTGAAGAACATATTCTCCAATTACATTATCTGTTTTTAGTATTTTCTTATTTTTAAGGTCATATAATACTCCGTTATAAGTACCTTCTAATTTCATAAATCTATTAAATTTCCTAAGTGTTTCAGCAAGTAACAAAACTAGCAAAGAAATAAAAGATGCTATTAGATTTATGATTAAATCTTTCGCTTGTGTGACTAACGAGGTACATAAAATAGAGAATAACAATACCGAAACATAAAAATAGATTTTTACTTCTATATTTTTAACAAAAAGATCAAAAAACTTTTTATATTTCACCCATTTGTTTTTCATGTTTAATTATATCTCATAAAGAAAAATAATTCCTTAGACTATCTTTATAGAATGGTACTGTCAGCATATACAAGGGTTTATTGCTTATTCATTCTATGCACTCTTAATCCTGTTAGGCTCTCCTTTGAACTTAATTATTTCGTTTGGTAAAGGTTAGTAGTTTATTCCTGTAGTATTCATATTGTTGTTTACGAGCTTTTAGTTCAGCAGGTAAACCAATAGATATATCACTTACAAGAGAATCAAACTTATCTAATATATCTACTATTCTTTGTTGTTCTGAGAGAGGTGGAAGAGGGATTTTTAAGGATTTTATTATGTTTGAGTTTAAATTGCTCACAGATCCACTATTTATTTTACTTTCCCAATAACTATTAACTTTGCTTAATAAGAGATAGTAATATAGGAAGTCTATATTTATTTCTTGAGATATATTACTTATTGAAGCCCAACCGTCATGAATTGCTCCTTTTATATCTAGTATGTATGGTCTTCCATAACTCATTGAGTTTGAAAGTATTAAACTTCCTTTTCCTAATACTCTTGATTTTAACGAACCCTCTTGTGTTATCTTGCCTTTTGTACTCGTAATATACTTACTATTTGTTTCTGTATCCCCTATTTTAATCCATGGAACTCCCATAGGATCTTCTGTTATATATTTATGTATTGGTCTTGGAGATGCTCCTCTTTGTATTGTTGCTATTTCTCCTAATGTCTTCCACTCTACATCATTACCATATGTTAATAACTCTTCTCTATAATACTCATATTGTTTCTTTCTTGCTTCTAGCTCTGCTTCTAGCTCTGCTTCTAGCTCTGTAAAAGTATCAAGTGTTTTTACTATTTCTTGTTGTATTGGGAGAGGGGGGATGGGGATTTCGAATTTCGAATATTGTGCAATCCATTGACGTGCATGATCTTGTGGCTTATAACTAATACACCTTATTGCAAAGTATATAAATCTAAAATCAATTTCTGCTCCTCCTTTTGGTCGCAACATTTTCATCGCAGAACTTTTCACTTTAAAATCAAAATTGACCCAATGGAATGATGTTGTAAAGTCATCAAAGATAATTACAGCGTTTTCCTTACTAGCTTTATAAATTCCTTCAGTTTCATCGATATAACCAAGAATAAAACTTTGCCCTGCTGTCAAAACTGGTGTTGAGTATTCGTCACTATACTCTATTGATTTAACAATATACTTACTAGGTCGTTCATAGTCTAAAATTTCTCCCAACTCCCTAAACTCAACCCCATTAGGACAAAGTTCGGCAATTAATTTTTCTATTTTGGATAACTGTGTTTTCATAATTGGCTCTTTACGTTCAATTTCAACATACGTTTTGTGAGAGCATCTCCACCTCCTTCAAGAATATTCACAATATCTTCCTGAATACAGATATCTTCAATCCCACCATTATGATAGTTAATTGCATTATCCTCATTTTCAGCAACCACTATATTCTCCGAATCTGTAAGAAGCAGTAAATTAGGACTATGAGTTGCTATTATTACCTGTCGCTTTTCTTTTTGATTTAAAATAAGTTTCTTCAAATCATTTGAAATACCAGAGATATCGATATCATTTTCTGGTTGGTCAATAATTATTGGATACCCACTTTTCGAGAGATTGAGAATAAGCTCCAAAAGTGCCAATGCTTTGTGACCCCCAGTCATGTTTTCGAAATCCACTAACTCCTCACCATTCTTGTATTTTACAGACTTCGTAAAATCTATATCGTATCTGCAACTCAACAGTGCAACTAGAGCACTCTCCTTGTCACCACCAGTTATCTTTAATTTAGCGGTATCAGCATCAGCAACAATATCTTTAATAATTTTGTTCAACTCATCTTTCTTGAAATCTCTCTTTTCGTTGATAAATTTTTTAAATCGCTCACCAGAACGACCATCAATATATACATTAAAGAACTCCTCTTCATAGATATCCACATGATAACTAACAATAAAATCGAATGTGATAAAGAGAAAGTTAGTGAACTCATCTTTTAGAGTCTGCACTATGGCTTCTATTTTTCCTTTAAATGAAAGGTATCTATCAACAACTTCCGTAATAAGGCTTTCCTCTTTTTCTATTGATTCTCGGACGAAATCGTTTAATTTCTCTATCTCTTTTTTCTCATTATCAAGCTTGTTGATTTCTTCTAGAACCTTTTCTATAGTTTTGTTTTGTTGCAATTTTTCATTTATTGGTTTCAGGCTGTCTTCCCTAACACTTTTTTCCTCTTCTTTTGTCTTTTTCTTCTTCACCAAGTCTTCCAGTAGTTTTTTTAGATATGCTTTAATCTCCTGTATAGAAAGCTTTTCAATTTGTTTTTCTACCTGCTCTAATGTCACTTGTGATAATCCAAGGAATGCCTCATCGTGAACAGTAATAAAACTCACCTCACTATCCATATTGATATTCGCTATAATCTGAATATCTTGCTCCAGCAATTTTATTCCTCTATTAAGAGACTCTATTTCTGATGAGTAAATGGTCTGATTTTGAATATCCTCATCGGTAATGTTAATTTTCCCTAGCTTCTTAATTTCTTCTTGCCTAGTCGCTATCGCACTTTCTCTATCCTCAATTTCCCCAAGCGGCTTTAGTTGGATCTTAGTATCTACTATTTGCTGATGGTTACTCAAGATTTCTTTAATATTGGAGCTGATTTTTGATTCTATAGAGTCAACTGTTTCCGTTTTTCTTGTATCAGCGTTTTTAAATAGTTCATTGTTGAACAGTCGTGTCTTGAGCATCTTGTCGCGGTCGTCATATTTTTCACCATCCTCATAAGTAATCGCCGATAGATAGTTCTGTGGAATATACTCAACAAACTTATTATCAGAGGAACCATCACACCAATGAATTTTAAAGTTTCCTAATTTAGATATCTCTTTAACAACTGGAGACGTTTGTTCTCCAAGAACATCAAAAGCAATATGCTTAAGCAAAACAGATTTCCCAGCCCCTCGCTTTCCAATAACAGCGTTTATATCTTTATTAAGATAGATTTTTTGTGTTTCACCGTTTTGTTTGTATTCCACATAATCAATAAAAAGTTCAGGGGACGAGTTTTTATTTTCAGAGGGATTTCGTTCCTGAATCAAAACTCTGTTTTCATAGTCAACAGTTACCTGTCTTAATGTCTCAAAACTCGGGTCTCCCTTAATCCAGCTAAAGCAGTGTCCCAATTCCTTTGATTCAGTGTCTGAATATGCAAAAACAGATACTCCCTCCTGTTCAACCTGTTTAATAGTATGTGCATCACTACAATGCAATAAACGACTATTTACTGATTGCTCTTTTAATGAGTTTATATTTTTATTTGCTTGTTCTACATCAGGCGAAGCTGAAAAAACAAGATGGACACTATTGATAATATCTTTCTTAATCGCAGGAGAGCCTGTCCACCTCAAATCTTCCCATTCTGATCTACCAATAACCTTTATATACTTGCCCTTAAGGTATGTATTTGGCTCTTTTTTTTCTCCTAGGCATTCTTCGAGCTTTTCTAGACTATAACTGATGTTGTTGAACCCTATCTCAAAGGGATCATCGCTTTCCCTTTTCTCTTTTGGAGTTGCATCATAAATTGCCTGACCAAGATCAACTATACTATCTCTCGTAACAACACCCGCCAAAGTAACATTACTTGCATTCTTTTCATCAAGGTTACAAACTGACCTGAAACAGGATAAAAACTGTGCCTCTATGGTGTCAATATCCAGTATACTTTGTTCTGCGAAAATAATGTGATAATTAATTTTGCTTAGTTCTTCGTGCCCAACAAACTCTTTTAACCTAAATTCAATAACTGGGAGAATTAAATCTATATTTTCTAACCGGCCATCTTTTTTATATTCTGTTACTTTCTTGTAACCCTCTAAAAATAAGTAGTCGTTGATACCAACTACTTTTATATCTGTCGGTAACCCTTCAAGCCCTTTAATAAAGTTTTCCCACTTTTCATCATCATTTTTACCAGGGTATTTTGATGTGTGAGAATAGGGTGTATGCACATGCAAATCCCATTTCCTCCACTCTGAACCTCTGTTTATTTTTGTATCCGCATTTCCCATATTATCTCCTCTCAATATCCTTAACTATCTCATCTATACTCTTTCTCAATACTTCCTGTCTCTTTACAATCTCCTTTATCTCTTTGTTTAATTTAACAATATCTATAACCTCCCTAGTATCTTTTAGTTCTACATAACTACTCACTGCTATATTATAATCATTCTCTCCTATCTCTTTATTATCAACTAACTTAGCAAAATATTTAATATCTTTCCTATTAACAAAAGTGTCTAAAATCTTCTCTATATTCTCATCACTTAATTTATTCTTGTTTCCACTCTTTACAAACTCGGCAGATGCATCAATAAACAATGTCTTGTTATCATTCTTGCTCTTCTTAAGAACAATAATACAAGTTGCAATACCCACTCCAAAAAATAAGTTTGCAGGCAACTGAATAACAGTATCAATATAGTTGTTATCTATTAAATACTTCCTAATCTTCTGCTCTGCACCTCCTCTGTAAAGAACACCAGGGAATTCAACAATAGCTGCAGTACCATTTGTAGATAACCAAGAGAGCATATGCATAGTAAATGCTAAATCTGCCTTACTCTTAGGTGCTAACACTCCTGCAGGTGAATACCTTGGATCATTAATAAGTAGTGAGTTAGAATCACCCTCCCATCTAATTGAATATGGAGGATTAGAAACAATTGCTTCAAATGGTTCATCATCCCAATGTTTAGGATCTGTTAATGTATCTCCTAAAGCTATATCAAAATTATTATAGTTAATATCGTGTAAAAACATATTAATACGACAGAGATTGTAAGTAGTAAGATTAATCTCTTGTCCAAAAAACCCTTGGCGCACATTCTCTTTTCCTAAAACTTTCGCAAATTTCAAAAGAAGAGAACCAGAACCACAGGCAGGATCATATACTTTGTTTACTTCTTTTTTACCAACAGTTGTAATCTTTGCCAAAAGCTCACTGACTTCTTGTGGAGTATAGAATTCTCCTCCTGATTTACCTGCATTTGAGGCATACATAGTCATTAAGAACTCATATGCATCTCCAAATGCATCAATATTGTTATCTGAGTAGTTTCCAAGTTTAAGATCTGCTATTGCTTCTAAGAGGTTTACAAGTCTTTTATTCCGTTCCTCTACAGTATTACCAAGCTTAGGAGAGTTTACATCTAAATCTGCAAATAGACCTTTGAGATCATCTTCACTATCAGATCCTTTTGCTGAGTTTTCAATATTACTAAATATTTTCGCTAATGTTTCATTTAGGTTTGCATCATTCCTAGACTCTTTTACTACATTTATGAAAAGTTCACTTGGTAAAATATAGAAACCTTTTTCCTTCACAGTATCACTTCTTCCGAATTCAGCTTCTTTGTCAGAGAGATTTGTGTAATCAAATTCTTTATTGTCTGCACGACGCTCATCAGTATTAATATAGTTAGTTAAATTTTCACTGATGAAACGATAGAAAAGCATTCCAAGAACATATTGTTTAAAGTCCCAACCATCAACGCTACCTCGCAAGTCATTCGCTATTTGCCATATAGTTCTATGCAGTTCTGCTCTCTCTTGTTCTTTAGTATTGTTAATACTACTGCTCATTAAAGTATTTTAACCTTTTATACTCTCTTTTGCCATCCTTTTAACCCCTACCCCTCCAAATACTCCCTAAGTACTACAGCATCATTATGTATCTCATCCTTTGCTCCATATACCAACGTTATACTCCCTCCCTTCATATATTCCCTTAACCTATCTACTATTACCTTGTTACTATCTAATTCCTGTATATATCTAACCTTAAACTCACTCCATCTATCTATATCATGACCAAACCACTTACGAAGCTCTGTACTAGGCGCTATATCCTTAAGCCATACATCTACCTTAGCTTTCTCCTTACTTAAACCTCTAGGCCATAAACGATCTATTAAAATACGTTTACCATCCTTTACATCATATAACTCATATACACGCTTTATCTTAATCATGGTATTACTACATATAATTGTATCACACATACTCACTATTATCTTTATAGAAGTTGCTATTTAAAAACTTAAAAGGATTACAAATCTATTCTAGACGCTAAAGAGACTTCAATCTTTTCAAAAGATCCTTACTATTTTTAATCTGTACATATTCAATACCCAAACTAGCAATATATCCACCTTTATCTACACTGTCATCTAAAAAAATACACTCCTGAGGTTTAAAATCATATTTCTCAAAAAACTTCTTAAAAAAAAGAGACTCACCTTTTTTAATATCATGTTTTAAACCTTTTAAGTTATAGGAATTTAAAACCTCATCAAATAATTTGTCCAACTGCATAAAGGGTACTGTCCACCTTGTAAAACAATCCATATTGTTTGTAGCAATAACAACACAATACCCATCTCCCTTAAGAACTTCTACCAGACTAGGAATTTCATCTGATACAAATTCCATTGACTCACAGCCTTTAACAAACTCTCTTAACAATTTTTCATATTCAGTACTAGTTTTACTAGCAATTTCTTTTAAAACCTTTTCCGTTGAAAAGCGACCTCTCATCCAATCTTCTATGTACTTCTTTGGCTTATTAAATAGAGCTTTATCCCAAAGATTGTATAATGCCAATACTTCCGAATCATCAGAAATTCTCATGTGTTCCCAAAAGAATGAATCTGACAAAGTGCCATTCCAATCTAGAAATATTACTTTATTTTTTCGATTTG
>JBAYOB010000015.1:0-13363 GCA_041678505.1 Candidatus Dojkabacteria bacterium
ACATACTGCAAATCATCAAATGAACCGTAATATATATACCTCGTACCATGTGCATAAGGAAGAAGATATTTTGTATACTCATCGCAAACCTCTTTAGAAATAACTTTACCAGCCTTCGCTCTCCATTCCCTTATTCTCTTGTAAGTGCTTTCTAGCTTGTTTTCATACTCTTTTTTTAGTTTAGAAAAGAATGGTATCTCAAAATAGTTACACAGGAAGTAACATTGATCATTTCTTCTTCCTAATTCCTGATCCATATCTATTTGATCATGTAAAAGAGGCATGAATCTTTCCATACTTCTATGTCTATTTAAATCCTTTAAAGTTCCCAAAGAAGCGAACCCTTCGACCTTGATTGCTCCTGACTGAGCTATATTCCCTAATTGATTATAGTGATCATGCTTTTCAAATATTATTTCTCCTATTCTCTCTTGATCATTTTCTGAAAATTCAAATTCTTTTTTCGAGCCTAATGGATTTATTAAAGCTTCATAGTGTGAAATTAATGCTTCCATACAATCAGGAGTATATGAAACTTTTATAGTCTCATATTCATTCTCTGGCATATCTGTAATCTGTTCTCCAGAGAGCTCTTCTTTCAACAAAGATATTATCTCTTCAGATGAATCTTTTCTACAACAATTCGGATCTGTATGCCTTATCAATCCATCAGCCTCTCTTATATATCCTCTTGCTTCCAAGGTAGAATCTCCTAAAATATTCTTTAACATATTTGAAACTTCATTATCCACTACAGAATCACTTGCACACATAAAGCTAATTAAATCAGACCATCCTCTTGCAGACATTAAAAAAGCCCCACTAGTATTATGGCCATATGGTAGTAGGTATCTAACCGTATCAAATGTTCTTGCTGTTAAAGCAGAATTCTCCTGTAAACTATCTTCATTTATTTTGAAAAACTTACTTAATGCCTCCTTCGTAGGTTTAAGTAACTCTCTGTAATCCTTGAACTGTTCAAGCATTATTCTTTCATACTCCTTGCTTATTTCTCTATCACTACATACTTCTTTTGGAATCTTAACAAATTCTGGATATTGAAAATTTTGATATCTTGTGGATCTCTCTTGACCAGATATGACTGGACAGCTATAGAATATTTTCGTTGCAAGAGGAACTGGGATATTCTCTATACATACAAATAGATCAGCCATATCACCTACTGATTTATGACCGTAACCTGCAAATATCTTCTCTAGTCTTTCTGCAGCATCAGTATTATTTTTAATAATTTCTGATGCTATATCTACTATGGAGTCCGCCGAACGACTATACCTTGCGGCCAGATATGCATTTATTGATGGCTGTTTAGATTCACTGTTTTGTAAAAGTGTATGTATCTTAAATTTATTCCATTCAGAATCTGACCTTAAAGAGGCTATGTGTAAGTCTTTTCTAAAACTTAGTTTCATACATTCTATTACTTTTAATTTATACCTGGGATAGGGAATGTGGATGTAAAATCCTTAATATCTTCTCTCTTCCGTTTAAGATATACCTCATCATCTTTGTTTTTCAATACATCATCCATATATTTAGCTACTTCTATCATCTCTTTCTCTTTCATCCCTCTTGTTGTTAAAGCAGGAGTCCCTATCCTTATTCCTGATGGATCCCAAGGCTTTCTACTATCATTAGGGATTGTATTTTTATTTACAGTAATATTTGCTTTCTCCAATACTACAGATGCCTCTTCTCCACCAATATCTCCTAATCCTTTAGAACTCATTAAGTCCACAAGGAAGAGATGATTATCTGTACCTCCTGATACTATCCTATATCCTTTTCTAGAAAGTTCTTTAGCAAGAATCTTAGCATTTTTAATAACCTGCTGAGAGTATTTCTTAAACTCTTTTGTACTTGCTTCTTTCAAAGCTACTGCTATAGCTGCCGTTATATGATTGTGTGGTCCTCCCTGTAGCCCAGGAAACACAGCCTTATCTATAATCTCGCCATATTGCTCCTTACACATTATCATAGCTCCCCTAGGACCTCTCAGTGTCTTGTGTGTAGTGGTAGTAACTACATCTGCATACTCAACAGGAGAGGGATAATCTCCTGTAGCTATCAACCCTGCCACATGCGCTATATCTGCAACAAAGTATGCATCTACTTCATCTGCTATTTTTCTAAATTGTTTCCAATCTATTATCCTAGAATATGCGGAAAAACCTGTCCATATTAGCTTAGGTTTGTGTTCTTTTGCTATCTTTAATACTTCATCATAATCAATATATCCTTCCTCATTAACACCATAATTCCTAGAATTAAAATAACTCCCTGATATCGATACTTTAAAACCATGAGTTAAATGACCTCCTGAATCCAGCGACATTCCCAATGTCCTATCTCCAGGTTTAAGAAATGCAAAATGCACTGCTAAGTTCGCTGGAGAACCTGAATATGGTTGTACATTGACATGTTCTGCATGAAATAGATCCTTTGCTCTTTGAATAGCTTCATTCTCTATATCATCTATATATTCATTCCCTTTGTAGTATCTCTTGCCTGAATATCCTTCTGAGTATTTGTTAGTCAATATGGAACCCATACACTGTAGTACAGATTCAGACACATAGTTTTCTGATGCAATTAATTCTAAACCTTCTAACTGTCTTTTAGACTCTTTTTGAATTAACTTTTCCACCATAACAAGATATTTTACATTAAAAAGAGTTAGCTTGAAAGGTCTGCGAAAATTCTGTATAGATTGCTATCAATTAAGGTTTTTAAAAGCAATACTTACTACGTTCTCCATTAAACAGGCTACTGTCATAGGGCCTACTCCTCCAGGGACAGGAGTTATATATGAAGGGATACCTAAGACATCTTCCCAATTGACATCTCCAACTAACTTTCCTGTATCTGGATGGCTATTTGAACCAACATCTATTAAAACCACCTCATCACTAAGAAAACTAGAATCTACAAGAAGAGGAACTCCTGTCGCAGACACTAGTATCTCTGCTTGTTTGGATATCTCCTTTATATTTGGACTTTTAGAATTACATACGCTAACAGTAGCATCTCTTCTTAACAAAAGAGCACAGAGAGGTATCCCCACTATATTACTAGAGCCTAAAATTACTACTCTCTTTCCTGATACCTTAATATTATATTCATCTAAAAGCCTTACAATTCCCAACGGTGTTGCTGGTGAAATTGCTCTTGAATCATTCTGAAAAAGTCTTCCTAGATTTACAGAGGTTAGACCATCTACATCCTTTCTAGGATCTATACTTTCCAAAACTAAGTTCGTATCTATATGCTCTGGAAGAGGAAGTTGAACCATAAAGGCATCAGTATGTTCAAACATATTTAATGCTTTAACTAAATTTACAACCTCTTCTGTAGAAGCACTTTTATCTAAATGATGTGTCTGACATGTTATACCTAGCTCCCTTGCTGTTTTTTCCTTCATCCTCACATATTTAATACTACCAAAATCATCACCGACCAAAATTAAATCTAAACGAGGAGCTCTCTTCCCTTCCATCCTCAATTTTTCTATTTTAATACTTATCTCATCAAATATTTTTTGAGACAGTAACTTCCCATCTAGTATTTTCATACGCCAAATATTTTATCACAACTTATGATTTCTTTTTTGCTTCCCTGTACAACCTACCCTGTTTTTTCATTAATTCATTCCATGACCCAGATTCAACTATTTTACCTTTATCGAAATAGTAAATCCTATCGAACTCTTCAAGTAGATTCATGCTTCTTGTGATGTATATAATTGACCTATTGTCTCCTACAAATTCAAACATGTCTTTCAATATTCCTCTTGCAGAAATATCATCTATGAAAGTAAATGGCTCATCCATTACAAAGATATTCCTATCCCTGTAAAGCATCCTTGCAATTGAAAGTCTTTGCCAATATCCCGGTGAAAGTTCCTTTCCTGATGGAAATGTCTTTCCTAATATATTACTATTTTTCAAATTTATCTGTTTCTTAAATTTATCAACCTGTGCTATCCTACTTACTTTTTCTAAAAGTTTCCTGTCAACATTCTTTCTCTGTCCTGCAATAACAATATTTTCTTCTAAACTAAAATGATAATCGATAAAATCTTGAAATATGACAGAAAGCTTTTTCTTTAACTGCCCTCTAGCCAAATCTTGAATCTCATACCCATCTATTAAATATTCACCTTCATTCACTCTATACAATCCTGCTAAAATCTTCACTACTGTAGTCCTTCCAGAACCATCTCCTCCAAAGAAGGCTATTTTCTCTCCTGGTTTAAGCTCAAAATTTAGATTACTTAATATTTTTGTTCTAGGATCATCAGGATATTTGAAATTAAGATTTTTAAATTCAAGTGTGGGAGTTTCTTCTTCTAGTTTAATCCTTCCAGGTCTGTAATCTCCAAAACCCTGATACTCTACCAGATCAAAAAACTCCCCTATATATTCAAGATTATTAGACATGAGAGAAACAGCATTTATTATTTCATATATACTTGAATATACTACTCCTACATAATCAAAAAGAGCTTTAAATGTACCAAAAGTTAATCCTTTTACTATGGATATTGCTAACACATATACTATATACCCATATTTTAGTATTTCTCCTAGAATAGAGTATATGGTTTGATCTCTTGTAAAGTTAAAATGCTTTTCTAACAGCCCTTTTATATATTTTCCATATACTTCACCGTACTTTCTCTTTAGGTAAGAATATATATTATTAACTCTTAATTCAGAAAAATTAGCTATGGTTAATCCTAAATTTTGTATATAGTTAAGAAATTTAATCTTCCCAACTTCTACATCTTGATAAATTCTAATCTGTTTTCTTCTCACGTGAGTTATTACTGTCTCAGGAAGAACAAAAAGCAAGAAAAGGAAAACACTCCAACGCATAGTTCCAAAAAGAATTATCCCTGCACTAATTAATCTAATAATATTACTTAAGACTGCTGAGAAGTTCTCATATGCTGAAACAATTCTAGTAATGGAGAATGATGGTACAAATACAAGCATATCTTGAAAATCTTCAGTTTCTACATCCTCTAAATTTGCACTCGATATTTTCTGTAATACCTCTCTTTGAGAGTTCATCCATACGTTTTCATTTATAATATGGTAAAGATACTCACGAATACGCTTACATATTTGTCCAACAATCCAAAGAAGAAGAATTATTAAAAGATAGTAAAACGAATCAGTAGCAATGTAATCTTTTAAATTAAAGGATGTCCAATTAAGAAGTATATTTGTAGTTTCATCTATAAATTTCCCTAATACTGTAATTCCATATATCTCCGAAGCTGTAAGAATTAAAAACAGTATGTCTCTTAGTATTGCTGGGAGTGGATATTTAAAATATATGAACTTAAGAGTTTTTCCCAATACAAGGATTTTTCTTTTAAATTTCTGTACAATCATTAGAATATAATAGCATGAGAGAGGGAGAGAAAAAATGAGAGATATTAAATTTCTAGAAGACACTCTTTATGATTTATGGGAAAATCATTTTTGTGATGTACCTAGACACAACCTTGTCCTCATTAAGTACGGCAAATTTTCTAAAAGACAGTTAGGAAGTATAAAGATCGCAAATACAAGGACTAGGATTAAGAGTATATTAAAAGAGAAAAAAGATGATTTCTTAGTACAGGATCATAAGAGTATTACCGTTATTACTATGACTAAATATTTCCAAAGTGAGACTGTTCCTGAATTTGTAGTTAGAGCAGTAATTGCTCATGAGCTTTGTCATTACGCTCATGGGTTTAGTTCTCCTTTAGAGAAAAGATTCGATAAACCTCATCAAGGAGGGATTGTAAAGAAAGAACTTGAAAAAAGAGGACTCTTAGAGGAACAGGAAAGAGCAGATAGATGGATAAAAAAATATTGGAAAGAGATAATATCAGAAGGATAATTTCTTTACCTCCTTTATTTTGTGTAAAATCTTTTGGATATCCTCTTTGCTAATGTGCATATTATTTTCTAGTTTTAGAGATAAAGTCTGTAAATCGTTTAATAGTTGTTCTAAAGGTTTCTCATTCATATTTTATGATATATCTTCTTTCTTACATTTTCCTTACTGATTTGAAATATATCTTCTTATTTAAGAAATACGCTTCTATTCCATAATGGTTAATATGTAAATAGAATCTATATATATGAATAAGAATTATGTCGGAGAAAATATTAGGATATACAGGGAAAGAAAGAATATTACACAAAGAGAATTAGGCGACAGGATAGGAAAAACATGGGAGATGATCTCTCGGTATGAAAGAGGTGTTAGTTCTCCTTTAAATCAAATTAATACATTAGCAGATGCTCTAAATATTGATATAAAGGATCTTTTCAAAAACCCTACTGAGAAAGATATTACTGTCCATGATTTTAATAGAATACCTTTCTTTTCCTCTATACCAGAAAATAGTGATTTTAGAAAAGCAAAGAGCTTTCTTTACTATACTGCACCCGATTGGATCTTAGATATTGACAGAGAATGTTTTGTAATAGCTACTGATTTAGTCCTAGTTAAAACAGAAAAAATTAGTGATGGCAAATTATTTATTTCTCCTAATAGTAATTGTTTAGAGGGAGATATTGTTTTAATAAAAGAGAAAGACGAATTGATTGTGGACGAATTAAAAGGGAATAAGGAGATAATAGGGAAGATCTTAGCTCAAGAGATTGCTTTTGGAGATAGATGATATCTAACAAAAAGGGAGCCTTATAACTCCCTTTGTTAATCCGCACAAAACAACAGATTACATCATTCCTCCCATTCCACCCATCCCTGCCATATCAGCTCCTGTGGGGAGATTATCCTTTTCTTCAGGGATATCTGCTATTACGGCTTCTGTTGTTATTAGCATTGAACCAACGGACACTGCGCTTGTTAGTGCTAACCTTGTTACTTTAACAGGATCTATGATACCTGCTTCTATCATATTTACATATTCCCCACTTTTAGCATCAAATCCTATTTTATCATCACAGTTAGCTGCTACTACAGCACCGTCCTCTCCTGCATTTTCTGCAATCTGTTTTAACGGTTCACTTAAAATATTTTGTAGGATTTCTATCCCTATCTGCTCATCACTATCTTCTAATTTAACATTTGAGAGAATTTTCTTTGCATTATGGAAAGCTAATCCTCCTCCTGCGACAACTCCCTCTTCTAAAGCAGCTCTTGTAGCATTTATAGCATCATCTACCCTCATTTTTTTCTCCTTCGCTTCTACTTCAGAAGCTGCACCCACTTTTATGACTGCCACTCCTCCAGAAAGCTTTGCTAGTCTCTCCTGTAATTTTTCTCGATCATAATCAGAAGTTGTAGATTCTATCTGAGCTTTTATCTCTCCAACTCTAGTTTCTACATCTTTCTTTGTCCCTTTTCCTTCTACAATTATTGTTTTCTCTTTCGTTACTAAAACTTTCTTAGCAGAACCTAAATGAGTAAGCTCTACTGCTTCTAATGTTTTCCCAAGCTCTTCTGAGATGAATTCTGCCCCTGTTAAGACAGAAATATCTTGTAACATCTCTTTCTTCCTATCTCCAAATCCTGGAGCTTTTACAGCGACTACATCTAAAGTACCTCTTAACTTATTAACAACCAGTGTTGCAAGTGCCTGATTTTCTATATCATCTGCAATAATTACAAGAGGTCTATCTGCAGATCCAAGGACTTTCTCTGCAATAGCCTGTATATCCTGTAAATTAGACAATTTCTTGTCCGTAACAAATATGTATGGATTATCCATCTCTGCTTCCAATGTCTCTGTATTTGTAACAAAGTAAGCACTAACATATCCACTGTCAAATTCCATTCCTTCTGTATATTCAACCTCATCTTTAAAACCTTTTGCTTCCTCTACAGTTATTACTCCATCTCTACCTACTTTTTCAAAAACACCTCCTATCATATCTCCTAATTCTTTATCGTTGTTAGTAGAAATAGTGGCAACCTGTGCGATCTCCTCTTTGTTATCTGTTATTCTCTTAGCCATTTTCTGTAATTCTTTTACTACTAATTCAGTCCCGTGGTCCAACCCTCTCTTAAGAGATATTGGATTTGATCCTGCTGCCACATTTTTAAACCCGGCAGATGCTATTGCTTGAGCTAGAACTGTAACAGTTGTAGTACCATCTCCTGCCGAATCACTAACCAAACTAGTAGCTTCCTTTACCATTTCTACACCTACATTTCTAAAAGGATCCTTATCTTCTATCTCCTTTGCTACTGTTACACCGTCTTTAGTAACAACTTGTGAACCAAAACTTTTTGCTAAAGCAATATTTCTTCCTTTAGGACCAAGCGTTGTTTTAACAGCATCTGCTATTGTATCTACACCTGCTTTAAGTTCCTTTCTTGCTTCTTCACTGTAAATTATGGATTTTGCCATTTGAGTAATGTTTAAAAATTAACTATTTAATTATTGCTAATATGTCCTCTGTATCTATCAGAAGATATACCTCTTCATCTACTTTAACTTCATCAGGAGAATATTTTTTGAAATATACTCTATCTCCTACAGAAACTTCAAACTGTATATCTTTTCCTTCCTCTTTCCCTTTTCCTAGTTTTACAACTGTACCTGTTTCAGGTTTCTGATCCTCACTAGCACTTGGAGGAAGTACTAAACCTCCTTTTGTTGTTTCTTCTATCTTATCCGGTTGAATCAATACTCTTTTACCTAAAGGTTCTAGTTTTATAGTTTTTGCCATTTTGATTTAGCAGCTTAATTTAATGATTGCCAAAGAATTGTATCATAGAGAGTAAGGATTATTCAAGTATCTTTAAACGGTAAGAGTTTACAGTACAAAGTCCTATCTTATCACTATCCTTTCCTCTGTTAATTCAATGTTTTTTATCTCTCTGCCAAGAAATTGATTCTCATTTAAAAGAGTAATTGCCTCACTTATACCTTTGTTAATATCTTTAACTACACCTTTTGATAAATTAAAAGGAAATTTTGTATTTCCAATAGTTAAGTCTTTAACATATATTTCGGGAGTTTCTCTATTATCTTTCACTATATTTAAAACTAACCAAGGAACAGGAACTCTTTTAGTCTCATATTTTATTAATATCATCCACTCTCCTTTTGAAGGAAATACACATAGGTCTTTTAGTAAAATATTCCCTTCTCTTCGTATACTCTTTTGCAAAATATGAATAATTTCATCTGCATTAAATACTATAAATTCTGTTTGGCTATCTGAAAGTACAAATTTTTCTACTTTCTTATCTATCTCTTCTTGATTAATATCAATGTTTTGTAAACACACTAATTTTTCTTTTTCAAATATCTCTTCCTTCCAATTCCTATACTTAAGAGAACTAAGAAAGATTAGGATTGAAAAGATGAAAAAAACTGAAAAAAGAGATATTTTAAACAATTTCATCTGTTTTTTTTCTTTTGGACAAGTTACTTTTAATATCATGAAGGAAATTATCTACAATAGATATCTCTTTTACTCTAAATACTTTAGAACCCAACCAATATGAGAGTAATCCATACCCTGCTGTAATTATAGTTAGAATAATGATGGATATTGTTCTTGTAGTATCTAATTGGAAATCAAAAAGCTTAAATACAAAATACATCCCTATACACATCAAAGCAGTGTTAAATAGTTTTTTCATTGCTGGAAAGATTGTCTTTTTCCAAGTAGCTATCTTTCTCTTCTTATTCAATAACAGGGTTAAGAAGACTGTTTGAACAATATGTGTAATACTTAGACTTAATGATAATCCTCCCACAGCTAAATCAGAATCTCCTCTGCTTGTTGACCATCTAATAGTGTCTCCTACAAAAGAAGCTAATACTCCTAAAAATCCTTGTCCATTTGTTTCTACAATTTGTAAAAACATTTGTTCCAATATCGGCCTCCAGTCATAGTAATGACTAAAAAAGTTTGTAAGCAGAAAAGCTAAGACTATATTAACAAGTATTCCAATAACAATTGCTATTAGCGGTAACCAAGTTTCTTTCAAAGCGTAAAAGGCTCTAAGAAGAATTTGTACTACTGTTTGCCCTATTATTGAAAAACTTAGAAGTACCAAAGTCCAAGAGGTTAAAATTGTAGCCCTCCAGTCAAATGCTCCAGTACCGTATGCTAATCTAACTAAAGGAAGTCTCAATACTGCTATTATACCTACTATTGGCAATATCAAGAAAAGAGCTGTTTGTATTGATTGATTAAATGTTTTAGAAAACTCCTTCTTGCTCTCTGATTGTTCAGTAAGATTAGGTAGGGCTACTTGAGCTATTGATCCTCCTATTATATTAATTGGGAAAAAATGCAGACTTAATGCAAATTTATAGGCACTGAGAGCACCTGCAGCTAAAGAAAAACTTATTACCGTGTTAATCAAGGTGTTGATCTCTTCTCCAAATATACCAAGAGTCCTAGGAATTGCTAATTTTAATGCTAATGTAGTTTTCTTATGTTTCAATGCTTCTATTAGAGTTTTTATACTCATTTTAAACTTAGTGTCAAAATATGTTCTAAATTTAGGAAGTTGGATGAGGAAATGGATTAATGAGCCTATCACCGCTGATATAGCGATACCCTCTACTCCCATTCCAAATACTGAAACCAATATTAAAGAGCCTACTATCATAGACAGGTTGTAAAACAGAGGGGCTAATGATGTTACAAAAAACTGTTTTCTTGTCTGTAGATATGCAGTAACCAGACTGCTAATTCCTAAAAGTACAGGCGATATCATCATTAACCTTGTAAGATTCACAAAAAGATTAAAATCGTCAGGTTCCATTCTGTAGGTAAAATTTAATATCCTTTGTAAACTTTCTGCCTCTATTAAAAGATTGGTTAATTGAGGAGTAAAGATAAAGAGGATGACTGCTATTAAAGTACAAACAAAAGCAATTATTAGAGTTAAATAGTTGAAAAATATGTTTAAAGCTTCTTTTCCATCTTTTCTAAATATATCAGAGAATATTGGAATAACTGCAGCATTTATAGATCCTGCTACCAGTACCATAAAAAGCATATCTGGGATTGTAAACGCAGCCCAGAAGATATCTAGCTCATGAGATACACCAAATAGCTGGGCAATTGTCCTTAGTTTGAAAAAACCTAACACTTTTGTTAGGAAAAGTAAGAGCATTACAAAAAAAACGCTATTTTTCTTTTTTAAGATTTTCTTCATATTCTGTCGATACTAAGTCTGCGATTAATATCATAATTTAATCTGTAATTTTTATCAATTAATCTAATTTTAATAATTTCTTGTGATAATGATGTAATGGATATTTTAGACATATTTTTCCCAAAAAGTTGTACTGTTTGTAAACGGAAAGGAGAATATTTATGTGAGAAGTGTAAAAAATTGTTTAAAAAGAATTTGCCTGAATGTTACATATGCAGAAGAATTTCTCCTAATTACTGTACTCATGCCAGTTGCAAAAAGAGTAATTCTCTCAGTCATGTTTTTGTTGCTTGGAAATATGATTCTTTCTCATCCAATATTATGAAAACGTATAAATACAAGAGTGTATATACTATTTCTCAAATGTTAACTGCTTTTTTAACAGAGAACCTTTTTGGTACTCAGTTTGAAAAAATTATAAAAGAAAGTTTAGTCACAAATGTCCCTATTTCATCTGTTAGACTGCATGACAGAGGATTTAATCAAACTGAAGAGTTTGCAAAGGAGATTGCAGAAAAATTAAATCTTAAGTATTCTGGAGATTTCCTAGGAAGGAGAATTGAATTTGGTCATCAATCTCTTAGGGATAAAGATGAGAGAGGATACAATCTAGAAAACGAATTTTACATTAAAGAAAATATTCATCTAGGAAAGTACAAGAGCATAACTATTGTAGATGATGTTTTAACAAC
This sequence comes from Candidatus Dojkabacteria bacterium, assembly GCA_041678505.1. Lineage (GTDB taxonomy): Bacteria > Patescibacteriota > Dojkabacteria > SC72 > SC72 > UBA2177. The sequence continues at coordinate 11,874 of JBAYOB010000015.1, forward strand.
AGGTGCTACTTTGGAATCTATAATTAACATTATTAGAAAAGCCTACAAAGTAGACATTGAGATAAATGCCATATGTATGTTTCGAGGAAGACCGTACTACTCTAAAATGTAGCTATTATCTTTTTGTAATTCTTTCAAACCTAAGTCTATTTGATCTTCTTCGCTATACTCAGGGATCTCTATACTCTCCGGTTCTTTTGATGAATCTCCTGTTAGCTCTCTTCCATCAGAAATATTGTTTAATTCTAAAGATATTTCATGATATATATCTATATCTGTAAGACCTTCATCCTCTAATATTTTCTTAGCTGCTTTAAGGTAGGCCTCGTATGTCTCCATATCGCCCATTTCTTTCTTAATATTAGCAACTAAGATTATAGAAGGTATGTGATAGGGGTTTATTGTTAAGACATCACTTAGGGATACCAAAGAACTCTCCATATCCTCCTTTAGAAGGAATATTTGCGCCTTGTTAAAATGCAAATTATAGTTAATTGGGTTTAATTCTAATGCCCTATCTATTGACAACATTACTTCCTCCCTGTCATCAGACACTCCTAACTCAACAAAAAGCATCTGTAATCTACTATTTACATCTTTATTAGCATAGATATATGGAGAAATGCTTATACTTTTTTTACTTAACTCTAAAGCATTATTCCTCCATGCCATTATATTCGCTATCATAGTGTCGCTTTCTGCTGTTTCAGGCTCCCCTTCAGACTGCCTAATTATCTCACTATATTCCTCTACATCTAAAACTAATCTTTCTGCATTCATCAATGCCAGACTTCTAATGTACTGAGGATTATTCCTGTCAAAACCAACAGCTCTTGCACGCAATTCTATTAACTTTTGGACAATGATTTTTCTCTCTTCGACCGTGGGTTCTACTTCTTGATACTTTGACAACTCGTTATTTAAGTAAGCCTCTGTCCTTAAAGTATATGCACTTGCTAAGCCTTTTGAGAGCCAAAGCGTACTCAAACCTCCAAAAGCAATTATAACTACTATGCTTAGCAAAACATTAAGATTAGATGCATACGGTTTCATACTGTTTCTGGCCTTTAGATCTACTGTCCAGAATTTAATTACATACTTGTCTTCATCATCTTTGTCTAACAAGTTTTTGATAATAGCTTTTATTGATATCAAAAATAGGAGAGTGAAAACAACAAAAATAGAATACGAGACAAAGAAAGAGGATAGATAGATTAAAATAATAATCGTATTGATAATAACTAGTCTCCAACTATTAATAATGTCCTTTTTAAGTTTTATCTGTTTTAAATCTACCCAGAAAGATTTTCCTATTAGATAGCCAAAGAATAACCACGCCAAAAGCCATAACAAACCTCCATTTGCTAATTGAGTGAAGATCTCTCCTCCAGCCTTATAGAATGTAATATCATTAAATAACAACAAACCAATATCCATAGGTCTATACAAATGATAGGCAACTGAGAAAGTATCCATTCCTAATCCTACAA
>JBAYOB010000016.1:0-12179 GCA_041678505.1 Candidatus Dojkabacteria bacterium
TCATGGCAAATATGATAGAAAAACAACCAATTAGAGCAGTAGAAGGAGACGTTCACTCTTCGGATTTTTCCAGTATAGAAGATATTAACCCAGTAGGAGAAACAGTGGAACCAGCAGTTCCAAGCCCAGAGACTTTTATTCCTGTCCCTACAGCTTCATTGCAACCAGCAGAAGCAGCAGGAGTTGCTCCTGGAGTAGGTGTAGGTTATCCATTGTCAGCGGAAGAATCAGATAATCCTGCCCCAGCTGTTGTGGGGGATAAGATAAATAATAGGCCTATTCCTTCTAAATACTAAAACCCTTTGATATATCCTCATTGCTGTGATATCCTTTATGCATAAACATATACTGTCCTAATATGAATTTGGAACACTCCATATATTCACAAATAGTAGGGCCTGTACCTGTACAAGAGCCTGAAATAGAAATAGGAACGGCTGTACAGTATCCTAAGGATACATATACTGATTATTACGGAGAAAAAGAGGTTAATATCCCTTGGGGTTGGATAATATTTTTTGTTTCACTTTTACTACTTCTAGTAGGAGGTTTCCTTTTTCTGATGAAAAAGTTGAAGAAGAAGGATAGAGATGAGAAAGCAATGGATGGAGTACTAATGGAAGTAAGGGTACCAAGAAATAATGAAATAGAGATAGGGGTGGCAGAGAAAATGTTTGCTAACCTCTATGGAATAGGGGGAAAAGGAAGTGGAATAACAGAGAAATTTAGTGTGAATAATTGTGTAAGTTTTGAAGTAATAGGGTTACCAGGAGAGATAAGATTCTATGTTCACTGTCCTAAGAAATTAGCAGATTTAGTAGAGAAGCAGATATTAGGCTCGTATCAAGATGCGGATGTAGCTGTAGTTGATGAGTATAATATATTTGCACCAAATACAGAGATAGAGTATGCAAGGTTAGGATTAGATGAAGATTCTTACTGTCCATTAAGAGTAGCGGAAGATTTTACAGGAGACCCTATGTCTAATGTGTTAAGCACACTGAGTAAAATGTCTGAAAATGAGGGAGCTCTTGTCCAGTTAGTAGTATCTCCTACAGGAAGTAGTTGGCAAAAAAATGGAGAGAAATTTGTTCAGAAAGTAGAGAGTAATAACTCAGATCCAGAGAAGAAGAAGATAAATGTATCTCAAGAGAAGCTACAAGCAATCAGCAAGAAAATATCAAAGCCTGGGTTGATGGCAGAGGTAAGAATTATTACAAGTGCACCCGAGAAAGGGATAGCTAAGATGCATTTAGATAATATAATTGGAGCTTTTGATCAGTATGCTAATCCAGGGATTAATAAGTTAAAGAAGAGGAAAATACCAAAGAGTAAAGAGAAGAGTTTTCTTTATGATGTAATTTACAGAAGAACTCCAGAAGATGAGAAGAGTATTCTTAATGTAGAGGAACTTGCAGCTTTGTATCATTTCCCAAATAAGGATATAGCTACTCCCAATATTAACTGGTTACTTTCAAAAGAGTTGTTAGCTGATAATGAGATAAGTTCAGATATTAATTCTAAAGATACAATATGGGTAGGCAACAATTATTTTAGAGGGAAAAAGAAAGTAATATGTTTTGAAAGAGATGATAGAAGAAGACACTCATATATTCTTGGTCAAACAGGTACAGGTAAGTCATGGTTGATGGCTAGGATGATAATTCAGGATATTTATAATGGAGATGGTTGCTGTTTTGTAGATCCACACGGGCAGGCAGCTGAAATGATATTAGAGAGGATACCTCCTGAGAGGGCAGAGGATGTCATATATTTTGATGCGGGGGATTTTGAAAGACCTTTCGGTGTTAATATTATGGAATATTACAGCGAGCAGCATAAGCATCAGATTGTAAATAGTTTTATAGCACTCCTTATTAGATTGTTTGATCCTCATAATCAGGGTTATGCAGGTCCGGCCTTTCAACAAGCTGTAAGGAACTCTATGTTAACAGCTATGTCCAAGAAAGATTCTACATTGATAGAGGTGGTAAGAATATTGCAGGATGAGGAGTGGGTAATGAGTCATTGGCTTCCTTTGGTAAAAGATGATTTAGTAAGAAGATATTGGACGGATCAGGTAGCAAAAACTGATAAAAAGACAAAATCTGAGGCATTAACTTACTTTATCTCTAAGTTTGATAAATTTACTACAAACCTAGCAATTAGGAATATCATTGGACAGTCTCAATCATCGTTTGATTTTAGAGAGATAATGGATAGTGGGAAGATTTTAATAGTAAACCTTTCTAAAGGAAAACTTGGAGAGGAGAATATGTCCTTTTTAGGGTTACTGCTAGTTCAGAAGATGTTAGCAGCTGCTTTAAGTAGGGAAGATGTAGCAGAGGAGGCAAGGAGGGATTTCTTCTTCTATGCTGATGAATTTCAGAATTTTGCTACAGAAGAATTTAACTCTATTCTCTCAGAGGCAAGAAAATACAGACTAAACTTAACTCTAGCACACCAATATATTGGTCAATTACCTGAGGATATTAAGGGAGCGGTATTTGGTAATGTGGGATCTCTTTTCATTACAAGGTGTAGTGCAGAGGATGCTGAGTTTTTGGAAACTCAGTTTGAATCTTATGTTAGTGCTATGGATATGGTTAATCAAGGTATGGGCCATTGGTATGTGAAGCTTTTGGTTAAAGGTTCATATCCATCTCCTTTCTCGCTAGATTCTCTGTATGGACCTAAGTATCCTGATTCAGGATTTGATATACCTACAAATGAAGAGGTTGGAGGGATTATAAAGGAGATCTCTAGAAGGAAATATGGAAGAGATCTTAATGTTGTAAACGATGATATTAGAAACAGGTCTCAATTAACAGAGGATGAGGAGAAGCTTCAAGCACCACAGCCAACAGGTTTTCCTCCGATAGGCTTCTAAATTTTGATATATTTTGGTAAAATCATCTAGTTCAGGGAATATAGCTCAGGCGGTTAGAGCACGGTTCTTATAAAGCCGAGGTCGGTGGTTCGAATCCACCTATTCCCATTCCCGCTAACTTATAGAGGAGATTGTAGAAAAGTTGAGTTAGAGCTCTTCTAAGTTTCTCTGTTCTTCTGACTGAATTTTAACAAGGTTAAGATACTTCTCTGTAGTAGATAATCTCTTGTGTCCTACCAGTTTAGAGACAGTTACAAGACTGACACCGTTTGCTAGGTGATGTGCAATAAAAGTATTTCTGAGGTCATTAACCTTTGCATTTTTAATCTGTGCTTTTTCAAAAGCTTTATCTATAGCAGTTCTGATATTTCTTACTAAGAGAGGTCTTCCATTCTTTGTTATAAAAAGTGTGTCATCATCTGTTTCTGGTCTAACCTTTATATATTCATTAATTGCATCTTTTGCAGATCTGTTCAGAGGAACCTTTCTTGCAGGGTGACTACCTGCTGCTTTTATGTAAAGAAAATCAATTCTTCCATCCTTAGACTGTCTTATATCATCTAGGCTAAGTGAAGCAAGTTCTCCTATTCGAATGCCTGTTTGAAGTAGTATTTCGACAATAGAGTAGAGCCTTATATCAACTCTGCTTACATCTCTTAATGCCCTGTACTCCATCTCTGTCAGAACTCTAGGAGGTTTAGCCTTAAACTTAGGGTGAGAGAGTTTCTCGGAAGGATTATCTGTAATAACTCCGTTATCTAAGAGATATCTGAAGAAAGTTCTAGTACTATTAATTTTTCTAGAGACACTTTTAGGAGTGTAGTTATTATCCTGTAAGTTTTGTTTATATTTCTCTAGACTCTCTGGGCTGACAGCCTCTAGGGAGTTCATTCCATCCTTAGAAAAGAAATTTAATAACTGCTCTATATCTTTTGAGTAAGCAACGATGGTTGACTCTGTCCTACCTTTTGATTCTAGGTCTGTTATAAACTCATCTCTTGCTTTGGCAAATTTAGAATTTTTTATTTCTCCCACTGCTATTTTTCTTTAATTTAATATATTAAGATGTATATAGAAAAAATTATATCACCATAATGGGGGAAGAGCAATAATAAAAATATATAGGACTTTTGAAAAGAGCATAGATAACTGGTAATATTTTGGTATGGACAGGTTTGTGTATAGGGAGAAAAGTAAGAGAGAGAAAAGAAATAGTGTGTCTTCGGTGAGTTCTTTTTTTAACAACTTCCTTGCAAAAATGATTCTCTTGGCAATATCTCTTTTCCTTTTCTACAATGTAGGTCATTCAGTCAATATTACGGTGCAGAGGTTAGATATATTAAAAAGAGCTCAGGTAGAAGTGGATTCCTTAAGATTGAAAAACTTAGAGTTAGATCTCCTGCTGGGCAGTATGCAAAGTAAGGAGTATCTGGAAGTACAGGCTAGAGATAGATTAAATTTTGCTGGTGAGCGAGAATATATTTTTGTCATACCCGAGAATCTTTTTGAGGAGAAAGAAAAAGAGCTAAACAAAATATTGTATAGGGAGGATAAAGAGGAAGAGAGAAAAATATATGAAATATGGGAAGATTTCTTTCTTAAGGGAGTTTAAAGTTTCAGTAGATTGTTAAAAAGACATTTGAATAAAAGGTCTTTTGCTAGTATAATCAGTTTGTTGTTTGACGCGGGGTAGAGCAGTGGAAGCTCGTCAGGCTCATAACCTGGAGGTCGTCGGTTCGAATCCGACCCCCGCAATTTGTTTTTTAATCCAATTTGAAATTTTAGTATGCCATTAACAGAGCAACCAGTAAAAGGAATGTATATTTTGCAGGAAGGGAGAGTGTTTCATCTACTTGACAGGCAGCTTAAAACACAGGGGAGACAGGGAGGTTTAATAGTTATGAAGAAAAAAGCTCTGGATAATGGACAAATACTCTCAGAAACTATTAAAGCAGGTACAAAGGTAGAATATATTATTCCTCAAACTAAAGAGGTGCAGTATCTTTACTCTGATGATACAGGTTCTTACTTTATGGATAGTAAGACATATGAGACAGTTAATATTCCAAAAGATGTTGTAGGAAGCTATGTAAACTTCCTTAAAGAGGGAGACAAACACTTGGTTATGCTCCATGAGGGTAGAGTTCTTACGATTAAGGAAAATCTCACAGCAGATCTTAAAGTAGTATTTGCTCCAGATGCAGTTAAAGGTAATACGTCTGGTGGTGCATCAAAAGAGGTAGAGGTGGAAACAGGGTATAAGTTACAAGCTCCTCTCTTCATTAAAAAAGGAGATATAGTTAGGATAAATACGGAAACAGGTGAGTATTCAGGTAAGGCCAATTAAATAGGTTTTGCCCTACTATTTTGATATAATGATGAGGCCTAGGTGGGATAGCTCAGTTGGTTAGAGCATGGGATTCATAAACCCAAGGTCGCTGGTTCGATTCCAGTTCCCACCATTCCATGTTAAATTTTGTTTTTTACTAATGAGTAGTTCAAAAAAAGATAATAAATCTAAGAAAGAAGAGAGTCAGGAGGTTAAGCCGATAAAGATAGATATCAGGAGACTTCCTAGAAAGAGAAGGACTGTAGGTGTGCCTAGTCTTGTAATAACTTTAGTGCTTTCTCTGCTTCTTACAGTAGGAATATATATTTTAAAGTCAATTGACTTTAAGGGAGAGGAGGTATCTGTAAGTGAAATAGTTACAAGAATTTCCGAGAATGATTTTGAGAAAATTGTTCTTAAGGATGATATGGTAATACTGGAAGGAAAGACAAAAGATGGTGATGGGGCTGTTGAGAGGAGATATGCTCTCTTGCCAGAGGATACAGATTTCTATCAAATACTTACAAATGCAGAGGTGGATATCAAAGAGTTGGGAAATGACTTCTATGAACCTAGGCTTGGTATTACATTTGGAGATATCTTAACCTTCATATTCCTAGGAGCAGGTCTAGTATTGGTTTATGTAATGATAAAGAATATGCAGGCATCTGGAGGGAAGATTTTAGATTTCGGACAGAGTAAGGCTCGTCTTTTAATGGGTAAGAAGACAGGTATTACATTTGAGGATGTAGCTGGTATAGAGGAGGTAAAAGAGGAGCTGACAGAGATAATAGATTTCTTGAAATATCCAAATAAATACAGAAGTATTGGAGCTAGAATTCCCAGAGGTGTGCTTTTAACAGGTGATCCAGGTACGGGGAAAACACTACTTGCAAAGGCAGTTGCTGGAGAGGCTGGAGTTCCTTTCTTCCATACGTCAGGCTCTGAGTTTGAAGAGATGCTGGTAGGTGCAGGCGCATCTAGGGTTAGAGATCTTTTCCAAAAGGCAAGGAGAACTTCACCCTGTATCATCTTTATCGATGAGATAGATGCGGTAGCAAAGAAGAGAGGTACAGTACTACACTCTGGTGCTGGTGAGCAAACTTTAAATCAGATACTTGTAGAAATGGATGGGCTAGAGGAGAGAGAAAATGTGATTGTACTAGCTGCTACAAATAGGCCTGATGTTTTAGATCCAGCAATACTAAGGCCAGGAAGATTTGATAGGAGTGTGTATGTCCCCATGCCTGATAAGAATGGGAGGAAAGCAATCCTTGATGTTCATGCTAGGGGGAAAAAGTTTGAGGATGATGTAAGTTTAGATGTAGTTGCAAAGAAAACTGTTGGTTATTCAGGTGCTGATTTAGAGAATCTTTTAAATGAGGCAGCTATAATGGCAGCTAAAGAGGGGGGAAAGAAGATAACTCAAGAGGAATTGATGGAAGCCTACCTTAAAGTTAAGTTAGGAAGAAAAAAGAAAGGTGATAAGGAGGAAGAGGATATTAGAAAGACAGCATACCACGAAGCGGGACATGCTGTGGTTGCTAAGTTCACAGAGGGTGCTGACCCTGTTGAGCAGATATCAGTGATATCAAGAGGAGAGAGTGGGGGTGTTACAGTATATCTTCCTGAAAAGGACAGGAAATTTCTTTACAAAAACCAGATGCTTGCATGGATTAGGACAGGCTTGGGAGGAAGGGTAGCAGAAGAGCTCTTCTTGGGAGATATCTCTACTGGTGCGTCAAATGACATTATGCAGATAACTGAGATTGCCAAAAGAATGATAATGGATTATGGAATGAGTGATAAGTTGGGCATTGTTAAATATGGTGACCTGGAAGAGACTAAGCATCTGGGGTATGCATATGGAGGAGGTAGAGAATATAGTGAGGAGACAGCTAAGATGATTGATATGGAGGTTATGAGGTTGGTAAATGAAGCGTACGTAGATGTTAAGAAACTTCTTGAGGAGAAGAAGGAGTATGTTGAAAAATTAGTAGATCTTCTTTTAGAAAAAGAGGTAGTAACAGGAGAGGAATTTGAAGAAATATTTAACTAGCCTCTGTTGTAGAAAGTTTCTGTTTTTTTCTTTCTCTAGTATAATTTCACTATGACATTACCTAATAATGGTAAAGATAGATTTTTGGCTATAGATGCAAATGCCATAGTACATAGAGCATTTCATGCATATCCTTCTACTTTACAAACAGAAGATGGAATACAGGTAAATGCTGTGTATGGATTTACTGTAATGTTGCTTTCTGCTTTAAAAAGCTTTGAACCTAAATATGTCCTGTGCTCTTTTGACACGCATGAGCCCACGTTTAGGCATATAGAGTATGTAGATTACAAAGCTACAAGAGCTCCTACCGATCAGTCTCTCATAGATCAGTTTCCTTTAGTGGAGGAAATACTAAAAGCATTCAATATTCCTACATTAAAAAAAGATGGATTTGAGGCCGATGATATATTAGGCACCATTGCTAAATATGTAAGTAGTGGTAAATGGAGTAATGAAAACCTAGAACTATACATTCTCAGTGGGGATAGGGATCTCCTACAGCTGGTAAATGAGAAAGTAAAGGTATGTTTACCCTCTGGAAGTTTTAAAAACCTTCTAGCTTACGATAGGGAAGGTACTTACAGGTACTTAGGCTTATACCCAGAGCAACTGGTTGATTTTAAAGCTATAGCTGGGGATCCTTCGGACAATATTCCAGGGGTTAAGGGCGTAGGAGAAAAAACGGCACTGCAACTTTTAGGGGAGTATGGGGATTTTGATGGAATTTACAAAAACCTAAGTAATATTAAGCCTAGACAAGCTAAGCTACTGTTAGAAGGGGTAGAGCAGGCAGAGTTAAGTAGAAGGTTAGCAAGAATAGAGCAGGAGGTAGGGTTAGATATAGCTTTGGAAAGCGCTCTGTTGAGAGATTTTAACAAAAAGAAAGTATTGGAAGTCTTCAAAAAGTTCTCTTTTAAGTCGTTAATATCTAGGTTAGATGAGATAAAGGAGGATGACAAAGTCGGTAAGGTAAATCAATTAGACATATTCTCCTCAAGTGGTGAACAGGTAGAGTGGAGTGATATGGCCGAAATAGAAGAGAGATGGAGTAAGGCTAAGCGGATTGTTGTAGTTAATATCCAAGAAGATGAATCGGCGCTAGCAGTTTCCAAGAAAATGATCCGAATTGTGGATAATTCTGGAGAACAAACAGACTTTTTAACAAAAAAAGAATGTTCCACGCCAACCCCGGAATGTGAAACTATTTTTTATAACCTTGAAAATGCTGTTTCACAGTTTGGTGATATTTCAATGTCTCAAACCTTCGATATCGGACTTTTTGCTCACCTCATCAATTCAGAAAGGAGAGGATACACGCTTAAGGACTTAGCTTTTGATTACTCTAATCAGATACTTGATGAGAAGATAATGCCAAATGACCTAAAAAAAGTCCTAGATACAGTAGAAGAGATAAAACAAACCCAGACAGAGGAAGCTAATCAGATAGAGCTGTATGATTACACAAAGAAGAGTATAGAGAGGGTGTTAAATGTAAAAGAAGATTACTACCTTAATATATTGAGAAAAATAGAGATACCGATTACAAAAATACTGTATAAGATGGAGGAGAGAGGTATGAAGGCAGATATTAAGATATTAGAGAGACTGGATAATCAACTATCAAAGGAGATATCAAAATTAACAAAAGAGATATATGAGACTGTAGGGCATGAATTTAACATTAATTCTTCAAAACAGCTCTCAGACATTCTGTTTAATGAATTAAAATTACCTACAAGTAGAAAAAGATCTACAAGAGAATCAGTATTGCAAGGATTAAAAGGAACTCACCCCATTATTGAAAAGCTACTTCATTACAGAGAACTAAACAAAATGTATACAACATATAGTGGGCCAATACTTAAAATAGCTACCTCTAGTAAAGATAATTCCATCCATACAGATTTCAAACAGACAGGAACTTCTTCAGGTAGATTGTCATCTTCTAATCCAAATATGCAAAATATACCCTTACAAGGGAAATGGGCAGAGGAGCTAAGGAGAGCTTTTGTAGCAAGGAAAGGTTACAAATTAGTGGCAATGGATTACTCTCAGATAGAGTTAAGAATAATGGCTGATATGTCAAAAGATGATTTCTTAATTAAGGATTTTAACAATGATTTGGATATACATAGGGCTACGGCAGCAAGACTCATGGATAAAGAGGTTACAGAAGTAACAGAAAAAGAAAGGAGTGTTGGTAAGACAGTTAATTTTGGTATCCTTTTTGGACAAACGGCATACGGATTAGCCAGTATGTTAGGAATAGATGCTCAGCAAGCATCAGAATATATACAAAACTATTTTGAAAATTACAAAGGAGTAGAAGAGTATATCAGAGGGTTAGAGAAAGAAGCTTACAAAAAAGGCTATGTACAGACAATGTTTGGGACAACAAGACATATTAGAGGGTTAAGATCTAAAAATACAAGGATGGTTAGAGAAGCACAAAGGGAAGCTATTAACATGCCAATACAGGGTAGTGAGGCGGATATAATGAAGTTAGCAATGATAAAGTTAGATGAATTGATAGAAAAGGATTTTAATGAGAAAGCTCACATAATATTACAGATTCATGATGAACTCATATTTGAAGTAAAGGAAAGCTGTGTTAAGGAGTTTGTTAAAAAAGCTAAAGAAACAATGGAAGGAGTGGTTTCCTTAGAGGTACCTTTAGTAGTTCATTCCTCTGTAGGTGATAATATGGCCGAATTAAAGTAGAAATAGAGTCATTAACAAAGCAATCATAAATATATATAATGTATGTTATGCAAACTAGAAGAAGAAACAACGATTCCTTTCTGTTCAAATTAATAACTCTGGGGGCATTTGTACTCGGCCTCTTTTTGATCACCTTTTTGAGACAGGGTAAGGGTAAAAAAGATGTACATCCTTCTTTTTCTGTTAAACTTCAAAAGAGTAGAGTAAAAATAGCTAACAGCACTGAAACAAAACTAAACAAAAGACAGAGAGAAATATTAGAGGAAATAAGAGTGAAAGAGAAAATGACACCAAAGCAGATATATGACCTGATACCTACAGTTTCTACAAGGACAGTGAGAAGGGATATGGATGTACTGGTACAGAACGGTCTGGTTAAACAGTTAGGCACTACAAAGGCCACCACCTATATATACAATAAATATGAGTAAAACAACATTTTTTCAAATATCTAAGGTTTTTGATGTTCTTGAACAAACACCTTCTCGTAATGAAATAACCCAGATTCTTTCAGATCTTTACAAAACTTTAAGTAAAGAGGAGGCTCAAATACTTTCATATCTCATATTAGGTAGAGTGGCACCTTCTTTTGTAAGTAGTGAATTCAACTATTCTGAGAAGAGTTTTCTGTCTCTGTTAAAGGATTTAATTAAAGTAGCAGAGCTCAAAGAGAGTATTAATGAAAAAAGGAAAGAGTTAGGGGATATAGGTGATACAGTACAGTATTTTACTGAAAAGCTTGGATATACATCAAAAGAGATCACTTTAGGTGAAATATATGAGATATTTTGGGAAATAGTGAATACTGTTGGTACAGGCTCTGTTGATATTAAAAACAGAATAATAGCAGACATATTAGGTAGAATTTCTCCTCTAGAAGCTAAGTATTTTTCTAGAATAGTATGTGGTACTCTTAGATTTGGGGTAAATGATAAGACTTTGTTAGATGTATTCTCATTTGTAATACAGCAAGACAAAGGTATGAGAGATGAGTTGGATAGGGCATATGGAGTGTATGCAGATATTGGGTACATATGTTCGTTAGTAGTAGAGGGTACGAAGGAGAGGGTATTGAAAGCATTGAAGGGTGTAAGAATGCAACCAGGTATTCCTGTTAAGCCAAGGTTAGTAGAGAGGGTCTCTTCATTTGAAGAGGTTTTTGAAAGATTAGGAGATTCAATTCTTGTACAGAGCAAGTATGATGGTCTTAGATGTCAGATACATAAATTTAGGCATGAGGATTTAGTTGAGAGTAAGAATATATGGCAGAAATATACTGTTGAAGAGAAGGAAAATTCTCTCTTTACAGTAAACAAAGGTGATTGTACTGTAAGGCTTTTTACTAGGAATTTAGAAGATGTTACCAAGATGTTTCCTGAGATAGTGAGAGAGGTTATGGATATGAAAGAGGAGTCCCTCATATTAGATTCAGAGGTATTGGGTTGGAATGTAGGAGCTAGTAAATTTCTTACATTCCAAGAGACTATGCAAAGAAGAAGGAAGTATGAGGTTAAGGAGATGAGTACTACCATCCCTGTTAAGGCGATGGTATTTGACATTTTGTATTTAAATGGAAGAGATCTTTCTCAGAGAGATACAGGAGAAAGAGCGGATGTACTGAGAGATATTAGTACCAATGGGGGTATAGTTATGGAGGATACAAAAACAGTAAATTCCCTAGATGAACTCAGTGAGATTTTTAACAGTACGATTGATCTTGGGCATGAGGGAGTTATAGTTAAGAGTAAAAAGGGAGGGTATCTACCAGGTGTAAGGAATTATGAATGGATAAAGCTTAAGAAATCTATGAACAAGAGGTTGGTTGATAGTATAGATTTGGTATTACTAGGTTACAATATGGGTTCTGGAAGAAGAAGTGGTTTGGGTATAGGGTCTGTATTAGGTGGTCTTTACAATGAAAAGGAAGATATCTTCGAGAGTGTTTGTAATGTGGGTACTGGTTTTAGTGATGAGCAGTTGAAGAGTATATTTGATTCTTTGAAGGGTTTAGTGTTAGAGAAAAAACCTAAGAGTGTTAAGGTAGAGGATATTTTAATTCCTGATGTTTGGGTAGAGCCTAGTATTGTTTTTACAGTAGAGGCTGATGAGGTTACTAAGAAAAAAGATACAGATATATATTCTTTAAGGTTTCCTAGGTTAGTAGAATGGGGTAGGGA
>JBAYOB010000017.1:0-11707 GCA_041678505.1 Candidatus Dojkabacteria bacterium
AAAAGCCCTACTCTATGTTAAAATATCCTTGTTAATATGTGTGAATATAAAGATATGGATAATATATATGATATTGCAATAATAGGGGCTGGACCAGCAGGATTAACTGCTAGCATATACGCTAGTAGATACAGATTAAGAAATATTGTATTTGGCAAACAGCCGGGAGGTACCATATCAGATACTCATTTGGTATGTAATTACCCAGGGGTTAGTGATATATCAGGATTAGAACTAGCCACAAGAGTATATGAACAAGCAAAAGAACAGGGTGCAGAAACATCATTTGAGAGTATTAAAGATATTAAAAAAGAAGGAAATGTCTTTAAATTAATAACAGATGCTGATAAAAAGTACTACTCTAAAACAGTAATAATAGCGACAGGGACAAAGAGAAATAAATTAGCAGTTCCTAGAGAAGATGAATTCTTAAATAAAGGGTTATCATACTGTGCTACATGTGATGGAATGTTTTACAAAGATAAAATAGTGGGTGTTATTGGAGGTAGTAATGCAGCCACTATGGCAGCTTCTATGCTGTCTGATATTGCAAAACAGGTATATATAATATATAGAGGGAAAGAGTTACGAGGTGAGCCTGCATGGATTGAGATTGCAGAGAGTAAGGATAATATCATAGTGCTTTTTGAAACATTAGTAATTGGTTTGGAGGGAGAGGGTAAATTAGAAAGAGTTAAATTAAATAGATCTTACAAAGACTCTCTATATTTAGATGTAGATGGACTATTTGTTGAAATAGGGTCTGAACCTAATATTGTTTTACCTATGAAATTAGGTCTAGATTTAGATGAGACACAATATATTAAGGTAAAGAAAGATCAAAGTACTAGTATGGAGGGCATATGGGCTGCAGGAGACTCTACAACGGCATCTAATGGCTTTAGACAGGTGGTAACAGCGGTAGGAGAAGGAGCTGTTGCTGCAAATTCAATATATTCCTATTTAAAAAGTAATAGGTAGTTTTAAAACAATTAAAACGGTATTTTCACTATAAACTATAATTAGGTATAATAATATATTACTATATAAACTATTCATTAATATATTAATGGCAAGAAAACACAGTTTCATAGGCTATCATGAAAAGGACAAACGTTCTAAATATTTCTCCTTTGAAGACGGTAAACGTCCAACAGGAGATATGTCTTGGAACCGGAAGGCTTACGCTCAAGCTGTTAATCGTCTTATTAAGCACCCTCCTGGAACATTTACAGAACTTCCTCATAAGGAAAGGAACCTTATATCTTTAAAATCTACACCAGAAATTGACCATCTTGAAATTATGCAGTATGGGGTCAATATCGAAGTTATAAATATATATAGAGAAGAATATCCTTATGCTTTAAATAAGGTTAAGGATAAAAAAGGAGAGGAAGCTTATCAAGTAGTGTTTTATAATTTAGATGATGCTACTAGTCCCAATGTTTTATCAGAATTTGAAGAAAATATTCACATACATTATGTAATGGAACATTCTCCTGAACTGTGTTCTGCTCTTTCATCTGTTTTTACAAAAAATGGATTTTTCTTAAGTGAACAACGAGGAATTTTCACTATCTTAAATCCATATCTAGATTTATTAGTAGAAGAACAAGCTTTTGAAGATTTAGATGTCTTTAAGAATAATATATCCTCTCTCCGCACTTTTACATTACCAATAGAACAATCAGAGGATATCCTCATATTCCAACACCTAGAGCATGAATATAAAGCTCTCGATTCTGTAGTAAAGTTGGTAAATGATTGTAATAAAGATCAAGTTGAAGATATTTAATCTCTGTTTCTTGTATACTCAGCCCACTCTTCCAAATAATTTGAACTAGACCACATCTTAGGATCTCCTACATTATACTCTACTCTACCACCATATTTTTCTACTACTTCAGCCTCAGGTACTTTCTTCTTACTATCTCTATCTCCACCCTTTGTGAAAACATCAGGTTTAATAATTTCTAATGGTTCACAGCTATCATATCTTGTAGGGTGATCATATATTACAACATAGTCTACCTCTTTTAGATAATCTATTACATTTGCTCTATCAATAGCAGGCATAAAAGGTTTTCCTTTTTTAGTAATACATTGCATATCTCCATTTACCACAACAACTAATATATCAGCAAACTTCTTTGATTCCACAATACAGGAAGCATGTCCTGGATGAAGGGGATCAAAAAAACCTGATGTACAAACAATACTTTTTCCTTTTAATTTTGTTTCTCTAAGTTTAGGAAAATCTTCTAAAGGTATAATCATGTATATTAAAAATCATTTTAATTAAAATATATTAACATATATTAACACCTATAAGGAATATATACTACCTCATAGTCATTAATTATCTACACATTTCCATTGTCGTGAAAGTAATAACCCTGTTTTTACTTACTACAGGTTCTTGACTCCCCACTAGTGGTTGTACTAGTGTAATACTCACATACAATATGTTGTATATATTTTTATGAAATGTCCATTTTGTGACAGTGGCTCTACAAAAGTTGTAGATAAAAGAGATAACAGAGACGATAGTTCTACAAGACGAAGAAGACAGTGTTTAAGATGTAGTAAAAGATTTACTACATATGAAAGGATAGAAAAAGCGGATCTTAGTATTGAAAAAAAGGATGGCTCTTTGGAAAAATTTGATACCGACAAAATTAGAAAAGGTATAAAGAAGGCTGTTGATGATGAAAAAATAACAGATGAGGAGATTGAGTTATTTATTGATGAGGTTGAGAAATATGTTCTTAACAAAGAAGATATAGTGACATCTAAGGAGATCGGTTTAATGACATTAGAGTGGTTGAAGACAAGAGATACATTGGCATATATTAGGTTTGCCTCTGTGTATAAAGGTTTTAAAAGGGTTGATGAAATTGTTGATGAAATAGAAAACTTACAAAAAATTAATATTAAAAATTAGTATAAATGGCTGCCCAGAAAAGAAAAACGTCCAAGATGTTTAAAGTAAAAAAGAGAGATGGTAGAATAGTTCCTTTTAAAAAGGAAAGATTGTCTACAGGTATTTTTAAAGCTGCTGAGAGTGTTGGTGGAGAAGACAGGAAAAGAGCTGATGAAATAGCAGATGAGGTAATTAAAAGACTTAAAAAGAAGTATTCAGGTAAAGAATATGTTAGAGCAAAAGTAATTGCAGAGGTGACCTCTCAAACATTAAAGGATATGGGACATGGTAAAACTTCTGTTGCTTTTGAACTTTTTGTTGATTTAAAGAACAAAGTGAAGAATATTAAATCACTTATAGATGCTGATTCATTAGTTCGTGGATATATAGATAGGTTAGATTGGCAGGTAAATGAGAATGCAAATATGTCTTACTCTTGGCAAGGACTTAATCACTTCATATCTTCTTCGGTACAAGCTAACTATTGGTTACACAGTATTTATCCAAAAGAGATTACAAATGCCAATATTGATAAGGATATACATATTCATGACTTGGGTATGTTAGCAACATACTGCTGTGGCTGGAGTTTAGAGGATCTTTTGTTAAAAGGATTTACAGGCGTGAGAGGGAAGGTTTCTGCTAGTCCTCCTAAGCACTTTAGTACTGCTCTGGGACAGGCGGTTAACTTCCTTTACACTCTTCAGCATGAGGCTGCAGGTGCACAGGCTTTCTCTAGTTTTGATACATATTTAGCTCCTTTTGTCAGGTATGATGGCCTTACTTACAAAGAGGTTAAGCAGAAATTACAAGAATTCATATACAATATGAATGTGCCTACAAGAGTTGGATGTCAAGTCCCTTTTACTAATGTTACTATGGATCTAATTCCTTCTGGTGAACTAGCAGAACAGGGAGTAATTATTGGAGGTAAGATTCAAAAAGAGAAATACAAAGATTTTAAAAAAGAGATGGGGATGATTAATAAAGCATTTTGTGAAATTATGGTTAATGGAGATGCTAAGGGAAGATTGTTTTCATGGCCTATACCTACCTACAATATTACAAAGGATTTTGATTGGGATAATGCTGATTACAAACCCATATGGGAGATGACAGCAAAGTATGGAATTCCCTACTTTGCAAATTTTGTGAGTTCTGATATGAGTCCTGATGATGCTAGAAGTATGTGTTGTAGATTAAGAATAGATAACCGAGAATTGAAAAAGAGAGGTGGTGGATTGTTTGGTTCTAATCCTCTAACAGGCAGTATAGGTGTTGTTACTATAAATCTTCCAAGGATAGGTTATCTTAGCAAAAATAAAAGGGAGTATCTCAAAAGATTAGGAGAGTTGATGGATTTATCAAGAAAGAGTCTTGTGATAAAGAGAAAATTTATTGAAAAATACATTGAATTAGGTCTTTACCCATATTCTAAGTTCTACTTAAGTGATATTAAGAAGAGATTTAAAGAATATTACAAGAATCATTTTAATACGATAGGAATACTAGGTATGAATGAATCTATGATTAATTTCTTTAAAGATAAGGAGAAGGATATTACATCTAAAGAGGGCAGAGAATTTGCTTTAGAGATAATGGATTACATGAGAGAGAAGTTAATGAAGTATCAAAAAGACACTAACGATCTTTTTAATCTTGAAGCAACACCAGGAGAGGGGACAACATATAAATTTGCAAAGGCAGATAAGAAGAAATTTGGAGATGATATTATTACGGCAAATGATATAAGTGGTCATTATGATATGCCTCCTTACTATACTAACAGTACTCATCTTCCTGTTGGATATACAGATGATATATTTGAAGCGTTAGATCTGCAGGATGAGTTTCAAACCAAATATACAGGAGGTACGGTTCTTCACGTATTTCTGGGTGAGAAATTATCAGATGGTGAATCAGTTAAAAACCTAGTTAAGAAGATATCTACTAATTACAAACTCCCCTACTTCTCGATAACCCCTACCTTTAGCGTTTGTCCAATACATGGTTATTTAGAGGGTGAGCATAAATATTGCCCTAAGTGTGATGAGGAGTCTGGATATATGGAAGGTATGTCCTTTAATGAAGTATATTAATATATAAATTTTAATTTTATACATATGGCTAAAAAGAAAGTTACAAGACAAAGGTGTGAGGTCTACTCTCGTGTAGTAGGATATCTAAGTCCTGTTGCACAATGGAATGTAGGCAAGAAAACAGAATGGGAAGATCGTAAGGTGTTTTGTGCATAATAATTCTTGATGCTAAGAATTGCAGGTTTAGAAAAAAACACCCTTATTGATTATCCGGGGAAGGTAGCAGCTATTATTTTTACATATGGATGTAATCTTAGATGTCCTTACTGTCATAATCCAGAACTAGTTATTCGTAAACTACCTAGAGAGAGTACAATACCTCATGGTTATATTTTCAACTTTCTGAAAAAGAGGGTAGGGAAACTTGATGCTGTTGTTATAACAGGTGGAGAGCCGTTGATTCATGATACTTTAGAGTCTTTTATTAAAAAGATTAAGAAGCTTGGATTTTTAATCAAACTTGATACAAATGGATTCTATCCCGATAGATTAAAGAACCTTGTAGATAAAGGGTTAGTTGATTATATTGCAATGGATGTTAAGTATCCTAAAAGCAAATATATACAGTTAACTGAAAAGGATGGCTCTGTTAACAAAGTATTTGAGAGTATAGATATTATAATGAAAAGTGGACTTGATTATGAATTCAGAACAACATATGTAAAATTTATACATGATTTAAAGTCTGCAGAAGAGATAGGAAAGATCATTAAAGGAGCTAGCAAGTACTACATTCAAAATTTTAGATCTGGGGATACTATTAATCCCTCATTGAGTGATGAGAATTCTTTTTCTAGGAAAGAATTATTAGAAATCAAAAAGATTATGCTCAAGTATGTTAAAAAAGTATATATTAGATAGAGGGATTTTCTAATACTTTGATTACTTTACCATTGATAATACTCTCCGTATCTCTATCTAGATATATGGGTTGATTTTGAGGATTACTAGATTGAGGATAAAGAACTATCATATCCTTTATCTTCTTAAATTTCTTAACCGTTGCACTATTTTCAATAATAGCTACTACTATGTCTCCATCTCTAACCTCACTGTCTCTTTGGACAATAACATAATTACCCTCCTGTATGTTTTTTCCATTTATATTGGCCCTATCCATTGAATCCCCTTTTATAATTAATGAGAAAAGATTATCCTTCTTACCAACAAGTGATCTGTCAACTTTTAACATTCCAATATGCTCTTCTTCGGTAGAAACAAGAGGTGTGCCAGCATTTGCATACCCTAAAACAGGAATCCCAACCAAGTAGTCGTATACTATCTCATCATCGCCATCAATCATATGTATACCCCTGGGTTTACTAGTTCTAAATATATAACCTTTCCTCTCAAGAGCTATTAAATGATTTACCACACCTCTTTTAGTTGATATGTGTAAAGCTTGTTGTAGCTCACCTAAAGAAGGAGCATAACCATTCTCTAAGTAACAATTCCTTATAATCTTAAGGACCAACTCTTGTTTTTTAGTAAGTACGCTACTCATAAAATCAATTAGTAAAATTAACAATATAGTATACCCATGTCTTGTGTGAGTATACAAGTACCTGTAGTATACATACTTGCATAAATATTAAACAGATACTATACTGTGTATCATATAAATTCTTTAATACATTATTTATGGCAGAAGAGAAAAAAGCCAAAAAAGTTTTTACACTTGAAGAGATAAAATTTAACGCGGAAAATAAGACGATGGCTATTTTAGCCTGTATTCCAGTTGTAGGTTTTATTCTTCTATTTGTAGAAAAAAATGATAATTTTGTTAGATATATGGGTGCACAGTTTACAGTAATAGGTGCGATTCAATTGGTATTAGGTATTATCCCTGTTATTGGTTGGGCACTTTCAGGACCATTTACACTCATAGTATTAGTATTAATAGTTGTTGGTATGGTAAAAGCATCCAAAGGTGAGAGATTTGATATCCCTGTTGTTTCAAAATGGGCTTTAAAACTAATGGGATCTCTATAAAATAGAGTTATGTGTGAAATTGAAAAGGGGAGTACATCTCCCCTTTTTTAATGTATTGTGATAGAATTCAATGACCTCGGGGAGTAGTTCAGATGGCTAGAACGCTGCGTTTGGGACGCAGAGGTCGCAGGTTCAAGTCCTGTCTCCCCGATTCCGCCAACTTACAATGTCTGTACAAGCTGTACATCTAACTTTCTAGAGTAGAGACTAATTCAAGATACTTCTTTTCTAATTTTCTTACTGTTAGATATATTTGACATTTTTAGTTTAAGATAGTAATATCGTAATGGGTATATACCCATATTAAATTTAAAGTTAAATAATATGCCAAATTTAGATGGAACTGGACCTATAGGACAAGGTCCTAGAACAGGAAGAAGAGGAAATATGCCTAGACCAAGAGGTTTAGGAGGCACGTCTGTATGTACTTGCCCCTCTTGTGGCCACAAACAACCACATCAAAGAGGAGCGCCCTGCTCTACTATACAGTGCCCAAAATGTAAAACACCATTAACAGGAGATTATTGCTAAATATGAGAAGAAGAGCAAGAAGAAGAATAGGATACAGATTTAAAGAAACATATTTCAAACCAAGAGGGATACCTTTAAATCTTCTTACCGAAACTGCCCTATCATTTGAAGAATTAGAATCTTTAAGATTAAGATATATTAACAAACTTGATCAAGAAGAAGCAGCAAAGAAAATGAATATCTCTCAAAGTCAATATCAACGAGATATAACGACAGCTTTAGAGAAATTAACAAATGCATTAATAAATGAAAATGCTATAAGGATAGAAAAAGATATTGCAAATCTTTCATAAACCTTTTAAAATGTTTACATTAAGTTAAGCATTTAAAATAATGATTATTGCAGTTATTATTCTTGTACTACTAGCAATTCTTCTAGTAGCACTTTACAACAGGCTCGCAAAGCAAAGAGTTGTAGTAGAGGAAGCATCCTCTGATATAGAGACATTTCTAAAACAGAGATACGATATGATTCCAAATCTTGTTGAGATTGTAAAAGGGTATGCAAAACATGAGAAAAGCACCTTTACTGAGGTTACAGAATTAAGAGCAAAAGCAATGGGAGCTGGGACTTTAGAACAGAAGATGGATATTGAGGCCAAGCTTAGTCAGGCTGTCTCTAAAATTATTGCAGTAGCAGAGAACTATCCTGAGTTAAAAGCTAATACTAATTTCTTAGAGCTTCAAACTAATCTTAAAGAATTAGAGAACAATATTCAAAAGTCCAGAAGATACTACAATGGCGCTGCAAGAGATTTCAACACAATGATTGCTGTATTTCCAAACAACCTTTTAGCAGGAGTGTTTGGTTTTAAGAAGGCCGTCTTCTTTGAGGCAACCGAAGAAGAGAAGAAGAATGTAGATATAAAGTTCTAAATTATGAAGAAATTTCTCAAAGGGTTAATACTTACTCTTTTTTTGTTTCCCTTCTTTTTAATTAGCGGGGTACATGCTAATGAACAGATTAACTTGTTTAAATCAGATATTGTTTTAGAGAAAAATACTGATATTAATATCAGAGAGGAAATCCACTATTTTTTCCCTACACCCAGAAGAGGTATTATTAGAGAAATTCCAACAAAATACAAGGTTAAGGGTGGTTTACAGCGACCTACTCTTTTAAAGGTAAATGAAATTTACTACTACAGTGAAAATAGTCCTAAATTAAAATACTCTGATTATGAGATAACTTACAAAAGTGGTTATATTGTTATAAAAATAGGAAATCCCGATACTACAATAACCGGAGAGTATGTATATGTTATAGATTATAAACTTAAAAATGCTATTAACTACTTTGAGGATCATGATGAACTTTTCCTTAATATTACAGGGAACGGATGGAGTGTTCCTATTATGGATGCATATGCAAATATAGAGATCCCTGGAGACATTACAGACAAGATATGTTTTACAGGTACAAGTGGTTCCACCGAGTCCGAATGTTCCTTTGAAGATATTAATAAAAGAAAAGTAAAACTATTGACTAACTCTCTGTTAAATAGCTTTGAAGGGTATACAGTTGCATTAAAGATGCCTAAGGGAACCCTTGATGATATTAGAGGAAAGCAAAGAGTAGCCTTTATACTTAGTAATCTTGGATTATTACTCCCTATCCCTACCTTTGTTTTCCTTATATCTCTCTTAGAGAAAAAAGGAAAGAACAAAAAAAGAACAGTAATAGCTCACTATGAACCTATTAAAGATATTAATCCTCTTCTTGCAGGATATATTTACAAAAAAGTCTTAAATAACAAACATATTACAGCAGAGATTATTCAAATGGCTATAGATGGTCATATTAAGATAGTACAAGAAGGGAAAAAACAGTATGTACTTGAGAAACAAAGTTTAGATGATGAAGTGTTAAAAGATTACTCTAATTCTCTTCTTTTAGGTCTGTTTAAAAATGGAAGCTCCATTAACACTAAAAAGATTCCTTCAGATTTCTATCTTACAGTTAGAAGTGTAGAGGGTAGGTTAAATAGTGAGGTGTATGATTCTAAAGTATTTAGTAAAACAAGGAAAAACTTAAAAACAAATCTTGTTCTATTTGGATTCCTTGGCTTTATCCTTTCACTTATGTCCATAGGACCCCTATCCCAGTATGCTGCAACAGGATGGTCTTACGGTTTTGCTATTTCATCTCTTTTAGCTACAATATTTTCATCAAGAGTTGATGTTAGAGGAAAGAAAGGGAATGAAATTTATTATGAACTAGAAGGCCTGAAACTATATATTAATACAGCTGAGAAACATAGGATAGAATTTCATAACGATCCTGAGAAATACAAAGGAGTTTTTGAACAGTTATTACCGTATGCAATCATATTTGGTCTAGAGAGAAAATGGGCTAATGAATTTAAAGATATATATAAAGAGCCACCATCTTGGTATGAGGGCGATATCTCTACATTTAATGCGTATACTTTAGCAAATTCTGTATCTAATATAGAGCAGAATATTCAAAATAAAACACGAGCTGCCAATAGTGCTGGAGGCTTCTCTTCTAGCCATGGTGGTAGTGGAGGAAGCGGTTTTAGTGGTGGTAGTAGTGGAGGTGGGTTTGGAGGAGGAGGTGGTAGTAGTTGGTAAGTTACCAATCAATTGTATATCCTTTCAATCTAGTCCTTATGTAAGAGTAGATATAATACATAATATATTTTAGTCTCTTCATAGGATAGTCTCTACTGTGTAGATACGTAATTTTTTCACCTCCTAAGCTCTCTTTAAAGGCCCCTATTCCACTCCAAGGATGCTTTCTGTTCTCGTACCCCTTAGGAACTACTCCACCAAAAAGATCCAATGTTTTACAGCCTAAATCCTTACCTAATTTAAGAGATTCCCAAAACAGTAAGTAAGTTATATTTATATTCTTATCTCTAAATTCTGTATCTGTAGCTGCGTGATAGAGGTGAATATTGTCTCCGTAATGGGTACATTGCCATATCCCTATTGGTCTCTCTTTGTAGTAACCTACTAGCATATAGCACATACCGTTTTTAATTTGATAGGATAGTTCTTTTAATATAGTAGAAGAAGGTTTATCTGTGTACCCTTTCAATTTGACGGTCTGCTTATGTAGGTTTTTAAATAGGTCAAACTTAGAATTATTATTAACTATCTCTACTCTTATACTCTCATCTTTTAGCAGCCTATTTAAAAGATTTCTTTTTGTCTTATTCATCTCTCTTCTTAATTCCTCTATATCTTTTCTTAAATCTATATGTTGAGAAATTAATGCATCCACGTTATGTATAGGAGCTAATTTAAAAAAGTAAGTTTTGTAAAAATCAATTAAGACGCGGTTCTCTGTATAAAGAGGAGCAAATCTAATCATAAAGCAGGAGTTCTCCTCTGCAATCTTTTTACAGTATTTTAATACTCCTTTCCAATACTCTTCCCTACTTTCAATTAAAACAGGAGAATGTTTACACTCTAAAAATCTCCCAAAAAGCTTAGAATTTCCTATCATACAGGTAATTATTCCTAAAAAGTCATTTCCTTTGTAAATAGCAATCCGAAAGGCATCTATGCCTGCTTCTTTATAGTACCTATATCTAGCGCTACTGTTAAGAAAGGTGTAATTGGGAAGATTTTGAACTAAAGCGTCCCATTTTTTGTCATCCTCTATTTCTCTAAATGTCAACATGGTTAATATATGGTTAAATATTTATAGGTTTAGCAAAATTATTGATAGTGCTAGAGATTTTTTTTGCTAACATAGGTGAGACTTCTATATTCGTTGGGAGGTTTAATGTTTGTTTTCCTAAAAACTCAGCGTTTGGACAGGAACCTACAGCATAGCTTATTTTATTTAATGTCTTTGAATCACATTTTAACGGATAGATAGGATATTTATACCAATTCCCTGATATTACATTTAAATCGAGTAGTTTTCTTTTAACTTCTAAGACATTTTGAATTAAGATAGGGTATCTCAAAAGATGTTTAGAGTTTGTGCTGTATCTGTACTCTTTCTCTAGTAAATTATTATATATTTCTACAATAGTGGCTCTGTGACTATTATACATATCTGTCTTTTTTAATTGGTTTAGTAGTAAGCAAGCCTGTATATTGCTTAATTTTTCCACTTTTGGACTAAGTATGGTATTGTTATCTGCTTGCTTTTTAATTAATCCTAGAGATCTATATATAATTA
>JBAYOB010000018.1:0-9756 GCA_041678505.1 Candidatus Dojkabacteria bacterium
ATTACCCTGCTCATCACACTTAACAATATCTACATCAAAAATCTGTATTCTTTTCCTATTCCATTCGGTCCATGCTATTGGCCAAGGAAGCAGAGCTCTCACCATCCTTTCTATATATTCAGGTTCATAGTTATTCCAAAGAATCTTGGCTTTCTCCTTAGATATATCTTTTTGCCAACAGTATGTAGCTTTTGAATGATCTTGCTTTTGAGGTGTTATCTTACCGTTGATCCAATCTTTTAAAGTAGGTATTAAGATCTTACTACTCCTATTAACAAGTCTTTTCCTTAAAGTAATATTTGTATCATCTTTTTTAATCTTTTCTTTAGATATTTTTAAGACATCTCCCTCATCAAGATTTTGTGACATTAACATTATTGATATCCCAGTTTCTTTCTCTCCATTTAAAATAGCTTTCTGTATGGGAACAGCTCCTCTATACTTCGGGAGAATTGAAAAGTGGATATTTATACAGCCGTATCTTAGATTCTCCAAAAACTCATTCGGAACAATTTCTCCAAATGCTTTACACACCCCTATCTCAGGTTTGTATTTTTTCAAAACCTCATTATATTTCTCTCTGTTACTCTCTGTATGAACAACAGGGATCTTAGCTTTCTCTGCAAAGATTTTGACATCCGATTTTGAAAGGATTTGTTTGCGTCCAACAGGTTTATCAGGAGAGGTTATTACACATACAATTTCAAAGTAGGGATCATTATGCAAAACTTTTAATGCTTCTACTGATTCCCATGATGTGCCTAAAAATACTGTCTTCATATGCATTATTTTACTCAATTCTCTTCTAAATTGCTATAATACCAACAGAAATGAAAATGTCAGAATTTGGATACAACTTACCAAAGGAATTAATAGCACAACATCCTTCTTCTAGAAGAGGCTTCTCTAATTTGCTAGTTTTAGATAGGAGTAAAAAGAAAATTTTAGATGATAAATATTTCAATATTCCAAAATATGTTCGTGAGGGAGATATTGTGGTCTTAAACGAGACAGAGGTGATGAGTTGTAGAACCTTTTTTATAACACCTTCAGGGAAGAAGGTAGAGATTCTATTTTTAGAAGAGATAGAAAAAGATACTTGGTTTGCACTTATTGGTAGAGCAAAAGATGTGAAAATAGGAGATATCCTAGTAAACGAAGAGAGTAATTCTTTTCAAATAGCTGTTGTTGAGAGAGCACAGAAGGGTTTTAAAGTTATTTTTAAGAAGGGAAATGCAAATAAACTATTTGAGAAATATGGACATACCCCTCTCCCTCCATATGTAAAAAGAAAGGATACTAAAGAGGATAAAATTAGATACAATACGGTCTTTTCTCAAAAAACAGGTGCGGTAGCAGCGGCGACAGCCAGTCTAAATTTGACAGAAGATATCTTAAAAAGGATTAAGAGCAAAGGAGCTACCGTAGTGAAAATAGAGCTAAAAATAGGATGGGGGACGTTTCAACCTGTAAAGGAGGAGAATATTGAAGAACATAGAATGCACGAGGAATATTTTGCTATACCAAAGGACTCATCTTCTAAGATAAATGAAGCAATTAGAAATGGTAATCGAGTATGGGCTTTTGGAACTACAGTGGCTAGGGCTTTAGAAAGTTCTGCTTATTTAGATGAAAAAACAGGTAAATACTTGGTTAAAGCAATGAAAATGAAAACTGATTTGTACATATATCCGGGGTATGAATGGAAAATAGTTGATGTTTTAGTAACAAACTTTCATATGCCTGATTCATCTTTATTACTTTTGGTAAACTCTTTTGCGGGAAACGATAATGTTAAAATGGCATACAGTTATGCAATAGACAAAGAGTATAAATTTCTTAGTTATGGAGATAGTATGTTAATCGGAGATAATTTAATAGAATAAATCATGAACAAGTTACTGAAAGATATAAATAAAGAGTATTATTTTATGCCTGATGCTACTAGAGGGGCAGTTAGATATCTGACAACTAGACAATTAGAAGAAACAGGTACGAAGGCTTTGGTGACAAATACATTACATCTCTTGATACATCCAGGACCTGAAATTATTGAGAAATTAGGAGGTATTAAGAAAATGATGGGATGGAAAGGTTTGCTTGTTTCTGATTCAGGGGGATTTCAGGTTTTTTCATTAATTCATTCTAAAAAATGGAAAGGGAAAGTTCATGAAAACGGGGCAACTTTTAAATCGCCAAAGCAGGGTGATATTTATGATTTAACACCTGAAAGTTCAATAGATACCCAGATGAAAATAGGGTCAGATGTATTAGTAACATTAGATGATTGTAGAGATACAGGTTTAGAAAAAGATAAAGCAAAAGAGTCTGTTGAGAGAACGTTAAAGTGGGCACTAAGGTGTAAAAAACATTTTGAAAGAGAGTATGGTGGTACAAAAGAAACGGGAAAACTTTTAACATGTGTTGTGCAAGGGGCAAACCATTTAGATTTGCGAGAATATTGTGCTAATGAATTGGTGGAGATAGGCTTTGATGGATATAATTTCGGCGGATACTTGATAGATAAAGATGGAGAATTAGTTGAGGATGAAATGGAAGCAGTAATTCAAAATATTTCGAAAGATAAAATCCGATATGCAATGGGAGTTGGGAAGCCAGAAGATATTTTGAGATCTGTCGAGATGGGGTATAACCTATTTGACACGGTGTTGGTAACGCGTAATGCAAGGCATGGAACTCTTTATACATCAGAAGGTGAAGTCAAAATCAAAAACAGCGCGATGGCTTTGGATCAAAATCCAGTCGATCGAAATTGCAATTGTGAATGCTGTAGGAATTATACGAGAGCGTATATACATCATATGCTGAAGATGGGAGAGGCAACGGCAATGGTATTGACAACTATTCATAACCTTACCTTCTATCAAAATCTTATGCGAGGTCTGACCCGGGTCTGACCCTTATTTTGTTTTAGACGATCAAACTATTCCTTTGTCCAAGGGTATTCGGAGGGCTTCCGTACCAATCCTTCTTGTACAGGGTTTTGTCTTACATAATTTATAGCTCTTACAAGATCTTTTTTGTAAAGAAGTAGATTAGCATTGTATCTTCCTTGGAATGTGTGCCCTATTCTTTGATGTTTTTTGTTTATCTGTATTGCGAAGCTAGTTAAAACTCTTTGCATGAATTTGGAAAGGTTTTTAGGATCTTTTCCCGTCTTTACGATTAAGTGAAAATGATTATCCATAATACAGTAATTTACTAGTCTAATTTGACATTTATCCTTATTTCGATAGAGCAAATTGACAAAGATTTGCTTGTCAGAGGCTAGTTTTAAAACGGTGTCTCTGTTATTTCCTCTATTGTAGATATGATAGAAGCTATTTGATTGGAAGTTTCTCTTTGGTCTAGGCATATTTTAATATATCAGACAAAGGTTAAATTTAGATTAACAGTGTCTGAGGTGGGTCTGACCCTAAAGAGGGGGGGGAGGTGCTGTCTGGTAAGAAAGGTTAAAAAGTGATATCATTACAAAAGTCCTTGTTTAAAGACTCTTTTGGTTATTAAAAGTTTAAGAAAAATTTTATTTTTAAAATGGAAATTATAATAAACAGAAAATTTTTAACGTTTTGCAACAGAGCTGGTTGTACGACCGCTTTTTATTCAAAGGAAGTCTAGTTAAAGGACAATTTAAATTTTAATTTACAGATACATGGAAACGGTATTGTTAATTTTGCTTGCTATCTTGGTATCTACTGTTGTCGTAGTGCTTGTTTTGAGATATGTGTTTCACTGGGTGAAAGTAGATAATATTCCGGAGAAGGATATAGAGGAAGCAGCAAAGAAATTGATGAAAGAAAAATTCGAGGCTGCTGAGCGAGAAATTGCTGAAATGCGAATAAAGCAGGAAGACAGAATAAAGCAGATGCGAAAAGAGAGCACAGAGCATGAGGAGATATTGATAGAGAGGGAAAGAAAGTTGAATAAGAGATCTAAGATTTTAGATGAGAAAACGGAGGATATAGAACACAAAGAAGGTAGTTTGAAAGAAGGTCTTAAAAGATTAGAAACAAATAGGGTTCAGTTAAAGAAAGAGTTAGAAAAGATATCTGGCTTGTCAAGAGATGAAGCAAAAGAGATGTTAATGAAAGAGATTGATCAGGATCTTGTAGAGTATGAAGCAAAGAAAATACGACAAGCACAGAAGAATATAGAGGCGGTTGCAGATGAGCATGCTCAGAAAATATTAGTTGAATCTATGCAGAGGGTAGCGACAGATTATGTAGGAGAAACGACTACGAAAACGATAAAAGTCGAGGACGATAAGGTAAAAGGTAGAGTAATAGGAAGAGAAGGTAGAAATATAAGAGCTTTTGAACAATTAACGGGAGTAGATATTATTGTAGATGAATCCCCTGATGCTATTGGTTTGTCTTCATTTGACCCTCTTAGAAGAGAGATAGCTTATGTAGCTATGACAAAGTTAATTGCAGATGGAAGGATTCACCCAGGTTCTATTGAAGATGCAGTTAAAAGAGCAAAAAATGAGATATCAAAAGAGATTAAAAAGAACGGTCAGATTCTTGCGGATGAAGCTGATTGGCCAGACATAGATATTGGCTTGATGAAACTGGTTGGGAAGATGAAATATAGGTCTAGTTATGGACAGTCTTTGATGCACCATACTATTGAAGTTATCAGACTGGCAGAGGTTTTGGCTACGGAGATAGGTGCAGATGTTCAATTAGTAAAAAGAGCAGCACTTTTACATGATGTTGGTAAAGTATTGTCTCATAAAGTTGATAGCCCTCATCATCATATTTCGGGTCAAGTTGCTAGAAAATATGGCTTAGATGATAAGTTGGTTAATGCTATAGAAGCTCATCATTTGGATATAGATGCCCAAACTCCTGAGGCCATAGTAATATATTTGGCAGATGCAATATCAGGCTCTCGTCCAGGGGCAAGAAAAGATAGTTATGAGCAGTATATTCAAAGGATAGAAGGGATAGAGAGTGCTGCTAAAGAGGTAGGAGGAGATAGTATAGAGGAAGTTTATGCCATTAGAGCTGGTAGGGAGGTACGTATTATAGTTAAACCTTTGTTAGTATCTGATGATGAAGCAAAGATTATGGCTAAGAAAATTGTAGAAGAGATAGAGAAAAATCAGAGTTATCCAGGTAATGTAGAAGTTACGGTAATACGGGAAACTAGAGCTAGTGAGGTGGCAAAATAGCTGTTTTTTGCCTGTCTTCTAGTAATAATTGCTATAGGGGAAAAGAGACTTGTTTACCTTTCTTTAGAAACGTTGCTGCACAATAGGTTACAAAAATTTTGAACAGAGGTATTATTCTTAAAAAGAGGGTCTAAGAATGCTGTTGGGAAGGGTTTTACGATGTGCTTGCGTGAGGAGATATTGTTATATAAGGGTTTAACTGTTGATGAGAAATATAGTTCATTAAAAAAGCTTTTAGTAGCCTACTTTTCCTTCATTTAGAGCTCTAGCCTATAATGAAAATCGCCCTTGACGAAACCTTTTATTTAAATTATTTTAGAGTTGGATATACTCAAACTCTTTTAACTTAAGGTTTTTGATGTATAGTATCTCAAAGAAAGGAGGCAACATGAAATGTTAAAGAAAGACTTAATAGACAAAATAGCAGCAACAGGATTAACAAAAAGACAAGCTAGTGATGCTTTAGATGCTACATTAGAAGCAATAGAAGGAGCTTTAAGTAAAGGTGATTCTGTTCTTTTGACAGGATTTGGTAAATTTGAGGTAAGAACAAGAGCATCAAGAATGGGAATTAATCCTAAAACTCTTGAGAAGATCAGACTTCCACAGACAAAGGTACCTGCATTTAAAGCAGGAAAAAGCTTGAAAGCTGCTGTGAAGTAATAAACTGCCGGTATTTCTTTGTAAAAAGAAGTACAAATGAAAAGAAGAAGGGACTCCAGCGAGTCCTTTTCTTTTTAATAGGGAAACTTCTTCACATTTTTGGTTAAATACCTTAAACTGTATGAGATATGAATACACTTTTGAGCTTTTTTGTTCCTACAAAAAGAAACAATCAAAAACCTTACCTTCTCAGAAAAATCGCAATAGTAAGCTATTCTATTATCCTTGTAGCAGTAAATAGCTTAGGAGGATTATTAGGGATAGGATATGCTCAAGCTAGTACAATAACTCCAGAGAATGTAATAAATTTAACTAACAGTGAAAGAGTTGCATGGGGATTAAATACTTTACAACCTAACTCTCAGTTAGCTGCAGCAGCTTTGGCTAAAGCAAATCATATGTTTGAAAAGCAGTATTGGGATCATTTTGGTCCTGAAGGTGAGTCTCCTTGGCAATTTATAAGAGGTGCAGGATATGATTATGTTTATGCTGGAGAAAACTTAGCTAAAGGGTTTAGGACAGCTGAAGGGATTCATGAAGCATGGATGGCCAGTCCTACACATAAGGAGAATATAATAAGTGGTAACTATAAAGATATAGGTGTAGCAGTTGTTGAGGGAGTACTGTTGGGTAAACAGACAACACTTGTAGTGCAGATGTTTGGTAATCTAACAAGTGAAGTTCATGGAGCAGCACAACCTCCCATAGAGTCTTCCGCTACGATACCAGAATCTCCTCCTCCTGTAGAATCACAGCCCTCTTCTGAAAAAAAAGTTATTATTAACAGAGAAGTAGGACAGATAAAAGCTATTAGGATAACATCACCTCAAAATGGCACAGTTGTTACAGATGCATCAAGTAATATAAAGGGTGAAACAACCAATGTGACAGGAGAATATACAGTTGAAATATATCAAGAAGATAATTTAGTAGGAGATACTCCTGCTAACTCACCTAACTGGGAATTTGATAAAAATAGTGATTGGGAAGAAGGAGAACATAAAATAAAGGCGAAATTAAAAGATGAAGATATCATCTCCGAAGAAGTCTCTTTTACAGTAGCCTCGAAAGCTCCTTTTATTGATACAAAAAGTATTTTTGTAGAGAAAATAGATGGGAAATACAGAGTGTCGTTTTTGGTAGAAGGAGAATGGGATGAGTTCACGTTGTTAATCGGTTCTCAAATAATGGAGATAGATCATAAAGCAGAAGGTGGAAATATTACTTTTGAAATTGATGAAAGTGAGATTAAAGGGGTAGTAATGATAATACTGTCTGATTCTTACGGTAATAGTTCTAAGTTGGATATTTCAGAATATTTTATAAAGGAAGAAAAATCTGCGAAAAAGATATTTCCTTTAATAGGGCTGAGTCTAAGGGATGGGGTGAGTATAGGAATCGTAGGATTTGTATTATTGTTGTTAATAATAGAGATAGTAGTCTATTGGAGAAGAGGAAGACTAAAAGATGTTGTAGGAGAGATATTTACTATTGGAGCCTGGTGGTTAATTTTAACAATAGCTATATTTAATGGTTTTGCAGGTGTAATTAATTAATGCTCTAACTGCCTAAAAATGAAATACAAACTAAAATTAAAAAATGATCTTTTCTATCTGTTTGTAATTTTGTTAATAACACAGATATTTAATCATTCAGTATTGAGCTCTTCTTTCTCATTCCTTTTGATATTAGGGTTTTTAGGACTAATGCTTTTGGAGACCTGGTTTATTAAGACTTTTAGAGACTACTCTAGTAAGAAAATTTCTAAATACAGTGATGTTATTGTTAAGATTTCACTAAAGAAAAGATTTTTTGGGTATTTTATTCTTCCAGCAATATTTTACATATCTTTATTAATATTTCTTTACTTTAATAGGAATATGTTGCTGGGACATGTTGTTTTAGGAGTATGCACAGTTCTTCTCTTAATTCTTTTTCTGAATGTAAAGAGCTCTCTAAATAGGATTTACTCTTTTGCTATCGCAACACGAGCAGTATTTGATTTTATGTGTATTACAATTTTCTATCTTTTACTTAATTCTTTTGTTCGTATAGGGGTAAGTATGGAAATATTTACTGTACTACTAAGTATTTCAGCACTTATCCTTTTGATTTTTGTATTAAGGATTCATGATAGGTTAGGTCCTTTTGAATTATTGATTGCTATCTTTAGTTCTTTATTTATAGCGATGTTTAATCTTTTTTTCTGGAATTATAATATTTTTGTTATACCTGCTGTGGGTACATTGGCCTTTTACTTAATCATATCTCTTTGGAATGTTAGATTTGCAGGGAAAATAAAACTCCTTGATTATTTAATTCCATTTTTTTATGTTGTAATTGCAATTATTTTAATTTTAACGCTTTAATTATGAAAAAGAATTTTGTCTTAAAATTAGGAGGTTCAGTCCTTTATGATAACCTTTTGAATATCAATAAGATTTTGTTGGATAAAATAAAGAATTGGTATTATGAAATTACAGAAGAGTATGACAAAGTGGTAATTATTGTGGGTGGGGGGACTCTCTCAAGAGATTTACAGACTAAAATAGCAGAGTATGTAGGAGGAGAAGGATATCTTCACAACATGGGCATGTATGCTACTCAAACAAATGCGGCTTTAGTAAAAGCATTTCTTGAAGATCCAAATATATTTCAACCTAACAGACTGGGTGAAGCTTACGAATGTCTATGGGAAAATGAGAAGAAGACTATAGTTTGTGGGGGGTTGAAGGCAGGCTGGAGTACAGATATGGATGCTGCAGTATTTGCAAATATATTAGATGTGGATAGAGTTTACAAGATTTCTAATATAAATTATATATACGAACAGGATCCTAACATTAATCCTAATGCACCAATAGTAAAAGACCTCTCATGGAGTGATTATTTCGGGCAGTTTAATATCTTTGAAGATTCTTTTCATAAAGCAAATGACAATATACCAATAGATATAGGATGTGCAAAGTTTTGCTCAGAAAAAGATATTTCTTTCTTGATTACAGGTGGCAGATCAATATATGAAAAAGAGTCAATAAAAAATATCTTGACAGAAGGAACCCTTATTCATCCTTAAGCGATTTTTTTAATGGTATATGTCTTCTTACCCTTTGGAGTTTCAATAACTACCTTATCTCCGATCTTTTTACCCATTATTGCACTACCAATGGGGGACTTGGGAGATATTTTTGCCTCTAGTGGATTTGCTTCTTCCTCACTAGTTATTTCATAAACAATATCTTTGTTGTTTCGTAATGTAACGGTATGTCCCATCTCTATCCTATCTGTTTTCTTTACTTTCACTATTTCAACATTTTGTATTTTCCCCTTTAATTCCAGTATCTTCTGTTCATTAATATCTTGTTCTTCAACTGCCATAGAGTACCCATCATTCTCTCTAAGATCTCCTTGATTTCTCATTTCACTTAGAGTATTGGCTATTTTTAATCTCAAAACCTTCTCTCTATGCTTAAGCTCATCCATTAGTTTCTTGAATCCTTCTTTTGTAGTTTTATGTCTTTTTTCGTCTGACATAAGCTATGATTTAAAGTTAGGCGCATGATGATATATGTTGTGTATTTTAATGTCAAATAAGAAAAAACCTGTAGTTTTGTTTAAAAGAGTAGGTTAATATGATAAAATCATTGTTTATGTGCCGCTATCGTCTAACGGTTAGGACACAGGATTCTCAATCCTGCAATCGGGGTTCGATTCCCCGTAGCGGTACCATATTATCTTGTTCATCTTTTAATATAATAAGTATACAGCGTGAAATTTGACATAATTACAATATTTCCCAATATAGTAGAAGAGTATATAAATACAGGCATTGTTAAGAATGCATTAAAGAAAAAACTAGTGGAAATAGAAGTACATGATCTTAGGAAGTGGGCTAC
>JBAYOB010000019.1:0-9596 GCA_041678505.1 Candidatus Dojkabacteria bacterium
CAGCTGTACTACCAAGTGCATTGCTGAGTAGCTACGTTATTTTTGGATAAGTACTGAAGGCATATAAGTACGAAGCCATTCCTAAGATTAAATATACTAGTCCCGCTAATTTGTGGTGTGAAATATTGTAATTACAAACAATTGCTCGCTCTACAGGTTAGCGGGATGGGAGGTCCGTGGAAGACTACCACGTTGATAGGCTCTAGGTGTACGCACAGTGATGTGTTAAGCCAAGGAGTACTAATAGACCGAAAGCTTTTTTGATTATAACTTTTCTATTCAGTTTTGAGTGTACAATGTACACCATTCGCTCTTTTAAGAACTAAAGTCCTGTTGGTCTTTCTTTGGAAAGGCCGTCAGGCATAAGACTTTTACTTATAGAATTCTTATGCCTGGCGATTGCAGCGGAGTGGAACTACCTGACTCCATCCCGAACTCAGAAGTAAAACACTCTAGCGCCGAAAATACTTGGACCTTTGGTCTTGGGACGATAGGTCATTGCCAGGACTTATCGATATCAAACCCACTCATACTAAGAGTGGGTTTTTCTTTCCCACAAGACAATCTTGTAGAATAAACTATTAAGCTTTAAAATGGCTCTGGAATTGAAGGCGAGCTAAAGTTTTAAAGAAATCAAAAAGTTATAAAAAAGAAGTAAAGCAGAAAGACAAAGGAAGGGTTTAGGAAAGATTGTAACATTTAAGATTTTTCTGAGTCAATAATTTCTCTGATCTGTTTTACAGTTTTGAAACAGAAGGAGGAAAATGTTTTTGAAAGAGAAAAGCATTGTTATGACAGGGGAAAGTTTTGACTAAAAAAAGTGAACAAAAAGTGCCCCTCTCTATATGTAGTATAATGAATTACTCTAAAATCAACCTAAAACTTTAAATTGGAAAAACAGCAAGACTATAAGTTATTTTCCTGCGAGGGCAGAGACCATATGGGGAAGGGAGATGCCCTAAATTATTTTTTTAACAACCTGGAAGAAAAAGGTGTAGATGTACTATCCACATCTTTTCCAATATATGCGACTCCCATAGGTAACACCATAAGAGAGTTGTTAACAAAAGAGAGAGAGGAGTTTGGTTTGTCTGTCCAGGAAGATTTAGAAGTTAAAATGTCTCTTTTTGCCCTTAATAGGCTTGAATTCTTAGAAGCATTTCTTTTGGAAGATATTAGTAATGACACCTTAATATTTTTTGATAGAAGTCCTTTTAGTAATGCCCTTACAATAGCTTACGGAATGAAAAATGAGGAAAATGTAGAAGAAGAGAAAATCCACTCTTTAGTTGAGATTGCCTTGGGGTTGGACTCTCTTTTTGTAGAGAAATTAAATCTCAAAAAGTGTGTAATACAGTTATATACAGGAGAAGAGGTTTGGGAGAGTGCAAGAGGGGAAGATACAGATTTGTATGAAGTTCCTCAAGTTCAAAACCTTGCATCTGCTATCTACGCCATTTACCAAAAGTATGTAGGAGATGGCTGGAAGGTTGTTTTTACAAAGCAATTTGATAAAGGAGAAGGTAAGAGAGTGTGGAGGGACAGAGATGATATATTTAATGATATTTACAGTTTCTTACTAGAGAGATTTGGAGATTTTGAGTCTAGAAGTGGAAAAGGAAAAAGAGGACAGATTGGGATTAGGGAGATTATGGACTCTGTATATTTAGGTTCAAAAGTGGATGTAGATCTCCTAGATGACTATTCAAACAGTATTAGGAGTAATGATAAGGAACTGATGTATGAGACTGCTGAGAGGGTGAAGCAACAAATTTGTTCTTCGTATGGGGAGATAAGGTTTAGAAATGAGGATGTGAGGCTTGCTTTTAGAAGTGTTTTAGGCAGATATCCGAAGATAGGTTATATTTTAGAGTATAATTTAGGAGAAGAGTATATTTTAAAGCTACAGGAGGGGCTTAAAGGTGCATAAGAGGCAGTTAGCTATACAACTACTATCTGAAGTGGAGAAGCTTTTCCCTGAGGTCATTACAGAGCTTGAGAACTGGGAAAGCCCTTTCCAATTTCTTGTCTCCATTATTCTCTCTGCACAAACAACAGATAAGCAGGTGAATAAGGTAACAACAGTTCTGTTTAAAGAGTACCCAACCGCAGCTGCCTTGGCGAAAGCAAGAATAGAAGAGGTAGAGGATACCCTTGGGGGTATTAACTACTACAAAACAAAATCTAGGCATATTATAGAAACATCTAAGATTTTAAAGAGTAAGTATAAAGGCGAGCCTCCCAGAGCCCTAAAGAGCCTTATGAAATTACCTGGCGTAGGTTACAAGACTGCAAATGTTTTCTTAAATCATCTTTACAGAGAAAATCAAGGTATAGCGGTTGATACACATGTAATGAGGGTAGCAATAGCTTACGGCTTATCAACAAAATCTGATGCAACTCAAATAGCACATGACTTAGAATCTCTCTATCCAAAACAGTACTGGTACAAGATAAACTCAGCTTTTGTACTCTATGGAAGATATGTTTTGAAAGCAAGAAAACCTGATTGGGATAAAGTAGTTTTAAAGGAGAAATTGATTCCAGACTTCAAAAGTAGAAAGTAATTAATACACATGCTATAATCAGCCTGCAACATTTTATATTAGTAGTATGTGGTTGTAGGTTGCATACGCTACATCACCAATAGGAGAATCCTAATGGATACAGTAACAGACAAACAAAAAAATTCATACGCCCAGATAGATAAATTTCTTTCAGATGATAAAAACCAGATCAAAGCATTCTCTCGTGGAGATATTGTTGAAGGTACAGTTATGGATGTACAGGAAGGTCTTTTAGTTGTAGATATTGGTTATAAATCAGAAGGAATAGTAGCTGGAAAAGAGCTTAAAAGTGATCTTTTGGATTGGAGAGAGTTAAAAGAGGGTGATAAAGTGATGGTTTATGTTGTTAAACCTGAAGATGATGAAGGGCAGTTAGTCCTTTCTATAAGGAGAACACAACAGGCTACAGCATGGCTTAACTTAGAAAAAGCAAAAGAGAATAATGATGTTATAGAGACAACGGTCGTAGAGTCAAATAATGGAGGACTAATTGTAGAGATAGGAAAGGACATCAGAGGCTTTATTCCAACTTCTCAACTAGATGCGTCAAGAGTCTATGTAAGTGGTGTAAGACAGGTCGGAAAGGATATATCTTCAAAGGTTCAAGAGAGACTTAACTCTATGATTGGAGAAAAAGTATCTACTAGAATAATAGAGTTGGACAGAGAGAAGAACAGAATTATTCTTTCTGAAAAGATGGTAACACAATCTAGAGATCTTGAGCAGAGAGAGAAAACTTTAAGTAAAATTAAAGAAGGAGATGTTTTAGAAGGAACTGTAAGTGGAATTACACCTTTTGGAATATTTGTTAATGCCGAAGGTCTTGAAGGCTTAGTACATCTTTCCGAGCTTTCATGGGACAAGGTTGAAGATATTGGAAGTATGTATTCTGTAGGAACAAAAGTAAAGGTTATTGTGATAGGAGTATCTGATGCAGGAAAAAGAGTTGCATATAGTGTTAAAAGATTACAGAAAGATCCTTGGGCTGAGGCCATTGCTCAGTACAAGGTAGGAGATATAGTGGGAGGAGAGATTCAGAAAGTTGTACCTTACGGAGCATTTGTAAGAATAGCAGAGGGTCTTAATGGTTTAATCCATATTTCAGAACTATCTGATAAGTTAGTAAAAGATCCTTCTGATATTGTGAAAATAGGGGATGAAGTTAAGGTTAAAATTCTTTCCATCTCATCTACAGAAAGGCATCTAGGCCTAAGCTTAAAAGCAACAGCTGGAAAAGAAGTTGAGATTAAAGTTCCTAAGAAAATATCAAAAGAAGAGTTGGCATCTGAGGTAGAATCGGCAATAGAGGAGGAAATATCTCCTTCCGAAGAGTAACTGTCCATAAACATATAGTATAATTGATTATGAGAACGAAGGTTGTGAAGAGAAAACAATCGATATTTAATCGTTTAAGTGAGAATGCAAATGTAGCTTTAAGAAATGCTTCATTGGTTTCAGACAGATTAAAAGAGAGAAAAATCTCTGTAGTTAGTATATTTGTAGGTATCCTTCTAAATGAGGATTGTATAGCAACTAAAGTGATAGAGAGTATGGGACTTGATAGGGGAGAAATACTTAAATCTTTTTTTGAGGGAAAGGTTTTTGAAATAACTGGTGACACATCTGTTAAAAGAGAGCTTTCTTTTTCAGTAGAAGCTCAAGAAGTATTCAGAGAGGCT
Source organism: Candidatus Dojkabacteria bacterium (assembly GCA_041678505.1). Taxonomy (GTDB): domain Bacteria; phylum Patescibacteriota; class Dojkabacteria; order SC72; family SC72; genus UBA2177. The sequence goes on from JBAYOB010000019.1 coordinate 4,247, forward strand.
TTTAATCATGCTCAAAGAATGTCTCATGTGTATGTAGGGACAGAGCATTTAATGTTAGCAATTTTAAGATCTAAGAATTTAAAGTTAGATAGATTAAATGAAATTAATTTAACCTATGCTACTTTTAGAAGAGATCTTTCAAAAGTGGCTATGTATCCTGTTGGTATTTTGGCAAAACCAGAGGAGATGCAAGCTCAGATGCAAGGAGAGAAAGTTGTTGATATGCTAGGTACAGATTTGGTTGAATTAGGAAGAGAAGGTTTACTAGATCCTGTAATTGGAAGAGATGAAGAGATTTCTCATTTAATAAATATATTAAGTAGGAGGAAAAAGAACAATCCACTGATAGTAGGAGAGGCAGGTGTTGGAAAGAGTGTTTTAGTAGAGGCATTGGCACAACAGATAGCAGATGGCAATGTTCCTCCTTCTTTACGAAACATGAAAATAATTCTACTTGATGTAGCAAGTATAATGGCAGGAAGTAGAATGAGAGGTGATGTAGAGGAAAGAGTTATGGCGATAGTTCAAGAGGTAATATCCTCTAATGATACAATCCTCTTTATTGATGAAATTCATAACATAGTATCTCCAGGGATACCAGGAAGTTCTTCTGATATAGCTTCCATATTAAAACCAGCACTTTTGCAAGATAATTTTAGATGTATAGGTGCTACAACATTGGAAGAATACACTATGTATTTTGAAGAAGATAATGCTTTGGATAGGAGGTTTCAGACAATATTTCTTAAAGAAACCTCAATAGAGGACACGTTAGAGATTTTGAAAAACATTAAACCAATATTAGAGAATCATCATGATCTAAGAATAGCAAATGAGGCTTTGAAGGTAGCTGTTACTCTGTCTGATAGATATGTTACAGACAGATATTTACCAGATAAAGCTATTGATTTGCTTGACGAGGCTGCTGCATCAAAAAGATTAATGATAGAGTCTTCTTTTAAGGAATTATCAGAACTGATAGCAGAGCTTCACGATATTAGATCAAAGAAGGATAGTGAGATATTAAAAGGAAAGATGGAGAGTGCTTTAGATATGCAAAAGAGAGAGAAAAGATTGGAAAGAAAAATAGCAAAAATGGAGAAAGAGTGTTCTAGAAGTAAGAAAAGCACTAAAAATGAGGTTAGTGCTGAAGATATTAGAAATATTATTTCAAAATGGACAGGAATCCCACTTAATACTTTAGGTGGTAAAGAAAGAACAGCTCTTTTGAACTTAGAGGATACGCTTAATAGTTATGTGATAGGGCAGGAAGATGCGTGTTCTTCGGTAGCTTTTGCCATTAAAAGAGCTAGAACAGGCATCATAGATGCGGAAAGACCGTGGGCATCATTCCTTTTCCTTGGACCTACAGGTGTTGGAAAAACAGAATTAGCCAAGGTTTTAACTAGAGAGCTTTTTGGAAATGAAGAGAGATTAATACAGATAGATATGAGTGAAATGATGGAGATGCACAGTGTTTCTAAATTGATTGGTTCTCCTCCGGGATATATAGGTTTTCAACAGGGAGGTTGGTTGACAGAGAAGGTAAGGAGGGAGCCTCATTCAGTGATTCTTTTTGATGAAGTTGAGAAAGCTCATGGGGATGTACTGAATATATTACTTCAAATACTTGAGTATGGTCACTTGACAGATGGGAGGGGAAGAAGGGTTAATTTTAAAAATACTGTTGTAATACTAACCTCTAATATAGGGGCCGAGGAGATAAGTAAGGATAAGGTACTAGGTTTTGTTGGTAGTAAAGGGAAAGGCAAGTCAGATAGTGAAATAGATAGCGCTTACTCTAGTATGAAGAAAGTGCTTCTAGATGAATTAAGAGGAGAGTTAAGGCCAGAATTAATAAATCGTTTAGATGATATTGTCATATTTAGATCTTTGAACAGAAAAGATGCAAGGAAGATAGTTAAACTTCTAGTAAAAGAATTAAATGAGAGGTTGGTAGAAGAGAAAGTTGTGGTTTCACTTGATAGTAAAGCAATCACATATGTGATTAAGAATAGCTTTAGTGAAGAGTATGGAGCTAGGCCTTTAAGAAGGTTCTTACAGGACAAGGTGGAGAATCTGTTAGCAGATTGGATGTTAGAAAACTCTGATGAATTAGAAAAAGGGAAAAAGATAAAGATAGAGATGGGTGTTAAGGAAGATAATATAATTATAATTAACAAATAGTATGAAATATATCTGCTCTTCCTGTGGTATGGAGTCTTTGAAATGGTCAGGAAAATGTCCATTTTGTGATGAATGGGGGACATTAGAAGAGAGTAAAGAAGAAACTAGTAAAGAGAAAGGAGGCTCTGTTGTAAAGGCTAGCTATAAATCAATTAAAGATTTTGATGATAAATCTTCTACTACTGCTAAAAACTTAGGTAGGATAAGTACAGGGTATAAGGAGTTTGATAGAGTTTTAGGTAAAGGACTTGTTCCTGGAGAGGTAGTTTTGTTAAGTGGAGAGCCTGGTGTAGGTAAGTCAACTCTTCTAATGCAGATAGTCCTTAATTTTGCGAAAACCGGTAAGGTCCTCTATGTATGTGGTGAGGAATCGCCAATGCAGTTGAGATCGAGGCTAAACAGATTGGGTGTTAAAGGTATGAGTAAGAAGGTGGAGGAGAATTTTGTTTTGACAGAGGAGGTAGAAGTAGAGAGAGTGGTGGAGTTAATAAAGAGCGATAACTTTAGTCTTGTAGTGATAGACTCAATCCAAAGTATGACATATATTAACTCAAAAGGTTATCCAGGCAGTATAAGTCAAGTTAGAGTTTCAGGTTCTGTTTTAACAAGAATTTCTAAGGTTACAGGGGTACCCATGTTTATTGTAGGGCAGATAAATAAAGGAGGAGATATAGCGGGACCTAAGGTTTTAGAGCATATTGTTGATTGTGTGCTGTATATGGAAGGAGATCAGTACAATCAGTATAGAATAATGAGAAGTATTAAAAATAGATTCGGCTCTACTAATGAAATAGGTGTATTTGAAATGAGGGGTGATGGACTAAAGGAGGTGGGTAACCCATCTTTAGTGTTTTTAGAGTCTGGAGAGAAATCCTCTGGTAGTGCTATAGGTGCTGTTATACAAGGTTCAAGGGTAGTGTTTGTTGAAGTTCAAGCTCTTGTTGTTGAAAGGGAGAGCGAGGCTGGTCCTTTAAGGAGAGTTGCAAATGGTATAAAGAAGCCTAGATTGGATATGTTGTGTGCAGTAATGTCAAGAAAAGGAGGTGTGTTTTTAGGGAATAAGGATGTTTTTGTGAATGTGGTAGGTGGTTTAACGGTAAATGATCCTGCATTAGATTTAGCTATATGTGCTGCTATTAAATCTTCAGTCAGTGATGAAGCCCTATCTAAGTCTAAAATTTACTTTGGTGAGGTTGGCTTAACAGGAGAGATTAGGGGGACTTGGGGTGTAGAGTCTGTCATCGCAGAGGCTTTAAGGGCAGGTTATGAGGAGTTACTTGTTGGAAGGATGAGGGTAGGTCAGACAAAAAATCTAAAGGTAAAGAAAGTTTACAAGATTAGTTCGATATAGAAATTTCCTTCAGAACGAGGTGTTTTTTTGAGTTAACCTTTGTTTCCGAACCATAGATATCCACCAGATACGTAACGGGGAAGGAGAGCGTAACATGCACCAGAGTGCAGAGGAAATGTGGAAGTCTAACAAAGCATAAAAGAGGGCTAAAGCCCTTTGGTATTGTAAAAACCCATCTGTTCCGGAGAGTTCAGCCATGGGTCGGCGAGAGTGTGGATTAGTTATATAGGGTTGACAATTATTTGGGCAAAGGATATAATTCTATCAGATCTTTTAAGCATATGTGGATATCTTGATTTCTTCCCTTTGTCTGGGGTGTCACAAGCACAACTGGGCAAGAGGAAGAGATCAGGATTCCTTTCCTTCTCTTTCTCTTTCTGCTTATACATATGAACAGAGAGAGAAGAAGAAGGGGACAAAGCATATTAATTTATGCTCTTCGAGACTTTCTCTTGTATTAGGAGAAAGAATCCGGGGTCGGTTGGGGCAGTACCGATCCCTTTCTTCTTATTCCATACGGTTTTGATAATATTTGACATCTTTTAGTGATTTCAATATACTTCAAATATCATATGGCTGTATAAGCCCCATATTTTAAATTCCCAAATTAATCCAATGGTTAAAAAGAGTAAAACTATCCAAGAGTACGAGCAGATGAATCTTGCAGAGGTTCGTTCTGTGGCTAAAGATTTAAAATTAGAAGATTTTATGGAGTTAGATAAGAGAGAATTAATTATTGAAATACTTAAAAAATCAACAACAGATGATGGATATGTGCTAGTTGAGGGTATATTAGAGGTAGTCAAAGATGGTACTCATGGATTGATTAGAACAGATGGACTATTACCAAGTGATAACGATGTATATATCTCTGGATCTCAGATAAAGAAATTTAGTCTTAGGACAGGAGATGAGGTATCAGGTCCAGCAAGACTTCCTAAAAATAAAGAGAGATATTTAAGTCTCTTAAGGGTAGATACTGTATATGGGAAACCTGCGGCAGAGGCTGTAAAAAGACCGCTTTTTAGAAAGTTAACACCCATATTTCCTAAGAAACAGATTAAATTAGAAACGGATAAGGAGCCAATATCTACAAGGATGATAGATTTGCTTGCACCTATCGGTTTTGGCCAAAGATCTATGGTTGTATCTCCTCCAAAAGCAGGTAAGACAATATTACTTAAAGATATTGCAGAGGGTATAGCTACAAATCACCCTAAGGCAAAGCTAATAGTGGCATTAATTGCTGAGAGACCGGAGGAAGTTACCGATATGAGAAGATTTGTAAAAGGAGATGTATATGCTTCTAACTTTGATGAATTACCAGAACATAACTGTCGGGTAGCAGAGATGGCCCTACAGAAAGCCATGAGGATGGTAGAGTGGGGAGAGGATGTAATAATATTGATGGATAGTATTACCAGACTTGCAAGAGCATATAATATTACTATGCCAACTTCAGGGAAAACATTATCAGGAGGGTTTGATCCTGTAGCTTTGTATCCTCCTAAGAAATTCTTTGGTGCTGCTAGAAATTTTGAAGAGAAAGGTAGCCTTACTATAATAGCGACAGCATTGGTAGATACAGGCAGTAGAATGGATGATTTAGTATATGAAGAATTCAAAGGAACTGGTAATATGGAACTCCACTTAGATAGGAAGCTTGCGAACAGAAGGATATATCCCGCAATTGATGTAATGAACTCTGGGACAAGAAATGAAGAACTTCTTTTAAGTAAAGAGGTTTTAAATCAGTCATGGAGAATTAGGAGAATGTTAGAGGTTCTTGATTCTAATGAAGATCCAACGGAG
>JBAYOB010000020.1:0-9439 GCA_041678505.1 Candidatus Dojkabacteria bacterium
CAGGAGGAGTGGATTGTAGAAAAGCTTGTTCAAATAGCAGTACCTTTAGCAGTAATATGTGTGATTGTCTTAATTATATATGCAGCATACCTTCTTACCTCAAGTCAAGGAAATCCAGATAAGGTTAAAGAAGGAAAGGAGATCTTAACAAATGCTATTATTGGATTCTTGGTAATACTCCTTTCGGTTGTTATACTTATACTATTGAGTGGATCTTTAGGGTTGAATATATATAGTTAATATTATCTAAAACGCACATGAAAGTAAATATCGGAGAACTTGGAGGAGAGCTTTTGGTTAATTGGGAGGGAATTAACAGTTTAGAAGACTTAATTGAGACAAAGGGTGTGGAACTAATAAAATTCTTTATAGGGTTTGCTGCTTTTGTTGCAATTGCAATGATTGTTGTTGCAGGCTACATGTTCATAACCTCCGCAGGTGATACCGAAAAAGTAGAAAAGGCTCAGAAAGCTATGACTGCAGCCATAGTAGGGTTAATAATTGTATCTATTGCAAGAGCTATAGTTTTCTTTGTAGTAGATTTAGGAAATCTTTAATTTAGTACAAAACAGTATGAATAAATTAGCAAAAAAACTTTTAGTGATTCCTCAAACAGTATCATATTTCTTTTTAACCTCAGCTGTTTTAGGACAAGGACAGATAACTGATTGGATTGAGGAAGTAGATGAGGGGGTAGGAGATAAGTTAGAGGATTGGCTGCCTGAAGTTTTGTTGTATGCAATAGGGTTTGCTGCGCTAGTAAGTATCGCAGTCATCATAGGTAGTGGATATATGTATATAACGGCAGCGGGAGATGAGGAAAAAGTAAGAAAGGCAGGGAAGGCAATGACCTATGCCGTAGTAGGTTTAATAGTTTCTGTGATATCTGCAGTGTTAGTAAAATTTGTGTTGGAGAATATTTTGAAACAGAGTTGATTTTATCTTTCATATTGCATATTAGGAAATCATTCTATATAATTAATTCATAATATAATATTTAAATAACATATTAAATGAAGAAGAATAGAAAGTTTGCAATCTCATCAATACCTGTTCTTGGGTCTCTGTTTCTGACAACTAAGGTTTTTGCTCAGGAAGGCGTAGTAGGATCTATTATTCCTTTACCAGAACCAGGAGGACCTACTGATTTAGCAGTTTGGTTACCAAAGGTATTGAATTTAGCAATAGGTTTGGCTGCATTGGTATGTGTGGCTGTGTTAATAGGTAGTGGATATATGTATATTACTGCAGCGGGAGATGAGACAAAAGTAGAAAAAGCTACAAAATCATTGACATATGCAATTATTGGTTTGGTTATCTGTTTCATATCTGTAATATTAGTACAGTTTGTACTTAAGAATGTTTTAGTACCTGGGAAATAATTAAGGTTTATCAAAATAAAAAGATGATCTTAAAAAAGTTGTACTCTCTGTCTTCGATGTTGTTTGTTCTTCCTGCTTATGCTGCACCAACTGGATTAGACTGGGCTAGTAAAGTTAAACCAGGAGGTCCAACTGATTTGGCGGTATGGGTACCAGAAGTTTTGCAGTATGCGATTGGTTTGGCTGCATTGGTATGTATAGCGATATTGATAGGTAGTGGGTATATGTATATAACAGCTGCTGGAGATGAAGAGAAAGTGAGAAAAGCTGGAAAATCAATAACTTATGCTGTTGTAGGTTTAGTCATATGTGTAATATCAGTAATCTTAGTGGAGTTTGTTTTAAAGAAAATTTTGGTATAGCAACCCTCTTAAAGGTTTCTATGAAAGCTTCTGTTTAATTTGGTATAATTGCTATCATGTTTATTGATATAGGTATCTTGAATAATACTAGTTTTTCTGACTTGTCTGAGTTTGTTGTTAGTTTCCTTAATTTAGCAATTTCACTTTCTGTTGTAATTGTAGTGGCTTCTATAATAATTTCTGGCTTTAAATATATATTATCTATGGGAAATGAGGATAAGGTTAAAGAGGCTACTAGATCTATGGCTTACTCGTTATTAGGACTAATACTTGTATTTATATCTCCTGCTATAATAGAATTTATAATACAAAATATATTAGTTACACAATAATGGAAGGATTGTTAAAAAAGATTTTTTTGTTTGTTTTTGTAGTTGGTTTTATAAGTAGTGTGAGTCCTGTCGGTATTGATGCTGCCTCCTATAAGGAATGTTCTTGGGGTGATGCTGGAGATGCCGATGGATACTGTTTTACAAGTAGCTGTCCTTCAGGATATAGCAGATATAAGGACGGAGAGAGTAATAAAGGAGGAAGATGTGACAGAGATGCGAAACCAAAAGAAGTATGTTGCAAGTTCAGTAAGCCTTTTCTCTCTGAGTGTAATCCATTGCCAGATCCTTGTGGTAAAGCAGCTGGCTGTGTTGAAGGGACAGTTTGTGTGTGGTTGTGGGACCCAACTGGGTCTGTGGGGGGGACACGGTGGCATTGTGAATCTGATGATCATCATAATAAATGTAATGTGAATAACTGTTCTGGAGAATGCTTTGAGAAAGGCTGTGATGTCAATAATGGTTGGATGAGGAATCAAACAGAGTCGTGTGGCGTGGAGGGTATGGTTTGTTGTAATCGGATAGAGCAAGACTGTCCAGGATCATGTAAAAAATCACCCACTCTCTTACCTGGTCAACAATACAAACTCTGTCCAGAGGGCTATACTTCAATTCCTGGGAAATGTCCTTCTGGTTTAAATTGTTGTAGAAACGATAATCCAGATGCAAAAGAAGAAGAGGATGATGACCGACCTGCGTGGGCGAACGAATACGAGCCACCAGATAGAAAGATAACTGAAGAATATGAAGATGAGGACCCACCTGAAATAGGAGGATTGGGCGGTATAGTAACAAAGGTAATTAATTATCTTTTTCCACTTGCGGGGTTTATCTGTCTCATATTCATAATACAAGGAGGATATATGTGGATAGTATCAGCAGGTAATCCAGAAAGTGTGAGAAAAGCACAAGGTACTCTAACTTGGGCAATAATAGGTTTAGTATTGACAATGACAGTATTTGGTATACTAACAGTACTCCTTAAATTCTTGTATAAATAATGAAAAATATTAAGTACCAAGCTACAAACTTTTTTAAAAGCCAAGGACATGCTAGAAGTGGTATTAGGTTGATATTTAAAAATGAAAGAAACTTTAGAATAGATTTAGTTGTAGCAATAGTTGTAATAATATTAGGTTTTCTTTTTAAAATATCTCATACAGATTGGATAGCGATTAGTTTAGTAATCTCCATGGTCTTTATCTCAGAAACAATAAATAGTGCAATAGAAGCACTATGTGATACAGTATCACTTGAATACAAAGTAAATATTAAATATGCAAAAGATGTAAGTGCAGGTGCAGTATTGGTAAGTGCATTGGTTTCTGTAATAACAGGGTTAATCGTATTTGTACCTTACATAGTAGAGTTAATAAAAAACATTACTCAGTAGTGGTATAATTTCATATGATAAAAATGCCCCGAATAATCAAAAGTACAATCTTTGGGATAGGTGTAGGTATATATCTACTCTCTCTTCTTCATTATCCAGTGTATTCAAATGTATTATTACAATTACAAGATGAGATTACAAAAAAAGAACAAGAGATAGCAGAAAAAGAAACAGTATTACAGGGAGTAGAAAGAAGAATTAAAGAGATATCTAGTAGTAATTACTCTCTCTCTCAAAAGATTAATCTTTTGAATGAAGAGATCTCTCTCTTAGAAGAGGATATAGAAAAGACAGAGGAAGAGATAGAGGAGAAGGTAAAAGGCATAGAGGAAAAACAGGGGCAGTTAGAAAAAACGAAGATTTTAATAGATGATGTCTCGGGTGATCTATATATCCAGAGTAGGTATAAATTAGTTAATTTTTTTCTAAATGGAGTTAATTGGTCTACTATTGTAGAGAGTATGTATATTAAAAAAGGTACTATTTCTGTTTTAAAAAAGGAGGTAGAGAAGATAGGGGGAGAGTTTAGTTCTTTGGCAGAGAGTAAGGCAGAGTTAGATAGGGAGAAGAAGGCTTTAGATAGGCAAAAAGAGGGTTTAGATGAAGCATATAAGTTACTTGCAGAAGAGAAAGCTAAGGTGCAAGCTGAGCTAAATAAGGAGGTGGCAACAAAGAAAGGTTTGACTGTACAGATAGGAGGAGTACAGAAAGAGTTATCAGAACTTCAAAATTACTTAATGATTGTAAGGTCTGGAGGAACAGTAATTACAGCAGGTTCTTTAGTTGCGACAAATTCTCTAGGTTCTTATCAGAATTTCCTTAGTGTTGCTCCTTCTGGTTCTTTCGGGATTTTTTCTTTTGGGGCATTTACACATAGAAACGGTATGAGTCAGTGGGGTGCTAAAGCAAGAGCTGATGCGGGACAGAGTGTTAACCAGATCCTAAGCTCTTACTATCCGGGTACAAGTTTGAATACAGGAACCGTTGTGATGAATGGAGTACGGGAAAATATTATGAGGGATATTCCTGTTACTGGTCATGGAACCATTAATTTTGAAGAAACGTATCTCTTAGGAATTAAGGAAGTTCCTGAAGATTGGCCAATAGAGGTTCTAAAAGCACAAGCAATAGCTGCAAGGACATATGCAGTAAGATATACAAATAATGGAAGATCAGCCATATGTACAACTCAGAGTTGTCAGGTATTTAATCTGCCCCTTAAAACAGGAAGGTGGGTAGAGGCAGTTAATGCAACTAGAGGAGTGATTCTTGCTAATGCAGATGGTACTCCAGCATTAACACAATATGCTGCAGTACATGGAGGCTGGGTAAATAATGTTGGTTGGGATACGACAAATGGAAATGGTGAAGGGGATTGGGTTTCAAGAGCATGGGATAATTTGTCAGGTACTACTTGGTTTTACAGAAATTGGTTTGACTATAATACAGTGACAGGTAGCTATACTCCTTGCTCTTCCCATCCTAATCCATGGTTAACACAAGAGGAGATGGCGGATATAATAAATGCCTATAAGTATTGGACTAGTAGTTCTAGCGCTAGACTTGATGAGAGATTTATTTCAATTGATTGTGGAGTTTGTTTTAATCGAAATGTGAATCCATATAGTATGGCGGAGATGAGATCTTTAGTATCCAACCCAGTTACCTCCATCTCTGCTGTTTATGTTTCCAATTCTGGAGGATCTACACAATCTATTGTCTTTGAAACAAATGCAGGACGTGTAAATATAGATCCGTACAGTTTTAAGAAAGTATTTAGTCTTAGAGCTCCAGGTCATTACAGTATCCCGCAAAAAGATTTTTCCCATTTTAATATAGTTATGAGATAAGAAGTCCTAACCCTAAACCCTTTAATTTTCCCTCTTTTTATGTTATTTTTACATATGGCAAAGAGAGAAAATCCTAATGAAATACCAAAGAAATTTAGAAGTTTAAAAAGCAATGTATTAAAAAAGCTAGAAGAAAAGAACAGTGATTCTTTTAGATCATTTCCTAAAGGACTAAACTTTGTTGATAAAGAGAGAGATGAGAATATAGTATTGATGGTAAGAACCCCCCTTATTAGATATACACCTCAAATAGCGGGTACACTCCTAGTACTTCTGTTCCCTATCTTAATTTACTTGCCCATATCAGAGGAAAAAGGAGCTGCTGTTTTCATGATAGCTATGATGATAACATCAGTTATAATTGCAATATCTCTTGTAATATATGCCTCCTTGCGATGGTATTACAATGTGGGAATAATTACGGATAAGAGAGTGCTAGACCTTGATTTCCATAATATAATATCTCATTCATTAGCAGAGGCTAGGTTGGAGAAGATAGTAGATATTACTCTTAAGCAGAAAGGGATAGGAGGGACAATCTTTGATGTGGGAGATGTGCATATCCAGACAGCGGGCAGTAATCCTGAAATAGTGTTTTCAAAAATACCAAGACCAAGAGAGGTACAAGATATACTTTATGAACTTTTAGATAGTAGAAAGAAAGGAAGAATATAATGGATAGTGGAAATGATATATTAAATATATTAGGAGACAGCCAGGGGATAGGGCTTTCATTTTCAATCCTTAATCTTTTTAAAATACCTTTCTTTCTGTTAATTTTAGGAAATGTCTTTTTCATAGTCCTCCTTTATCTCAGAATCAAAATACTTGCGGATACATTTAGTAGTCCTAACAGTAAACTAATCAAGTTAATACTAAAGGCACATATAGCTCTATCAATAGTTGCATCTCTGGTAACTATTTTACTAATAGTTTTGGCATAGATATGAAAACTACTGCTCGACAATATATATCAAACAGTAAGAGTGATAATTCTTACATTACTGTTTTTAAGCACTACTACAGTAAAACAGAAAGAAGAGTAAACAAGCAGGGCGATATATATGCATTGATAAGGATATCCTCGGAAGAAAAGGTAAGTACAGAGAGAGTATCTAAATTTGTGTGGAATAGTATAGTAGATGGATATCTCTACTCACTCTCCAAAACAACAAATGAATCTCTTAAGGAAGCTATTGAAGAAGGGGTTAAGAAAGTAAAAGATTTAATAACAAATGATAAAGAATTAGAAAAGAAAGGAATATATGTTAGTTTTACAATAGTATTAGTAAAAGAAGAAGGAATATATGTAGGAGTATTTGGAGAGAATGAGATTTATGTTTTTAAGAATAATTCTTTAGTAAATATATCAGAGATATTAAAAGAGAAGAAGGCAAGCACCGCAGGTGTAAACTTAGAGAAGAATGATCTTTTGATGGTATCCTCCCCAGATGTATTGGCAAGATATGAAAAGAGATTTGCTAATTTCAAACAGAAGAAAGATTTCCTCAGAAGTCTAGATGCAATAGGGAGAGCTCTTGTAGGGACAAGAGCATTACTCTATCTAACACAGGGAGTAGAGAAAGAAGAAGAAAGTTTTCAAACAGAAAAGAGAAAGAAGCCGATACTCTCAGGTCTTGAAAGTATAAAGGAGGAGGCGAAAAATATTGCTAAACCGATTCCTAGAATAGAGAAAATAAAGAAGCCGAAGGAAGAAGAAAGTAAACCTAAGGAGAATCCCTTTATAAAGTTTGCAGAGAGATATCGTTTGGATGAAAAGTTTTCAAAGATTAAGTCCTTACTGTCTAAAGTATGGTTAAAACTTACTAAGTTTTATGAAAAATTAAAAGTATTCTTAGGAGAGAAGTGGGATATTTTGAAAGAAAAAATAGTACAGAGTGTAGGGAGAAAGAGATGGTACAAGAGGATAGCTGCAAAGTTTTCAGAATTAAATCTCAAAAAAAGAAAGCCTGTGGGAGTTCAAGGTATGAAGATAGATAGTTACAAAACAAGAGATTTAAGAAGTAAGAGGTTTAAGATTTTGTTTCTAACAGTTACTGTTACGGTACTTTTGGTAGTTGGTATAAATGCAACCATTAAAGCTAAAAATGCAAGAGAGATAAGTAAGGAGGCAAATGTGGTTTTTGAGCAGGTAGAGGATAATTTAAGAAAAAGTGAAGATAATTTTGTTGCAGACAGAGCAGCTGCGGAAACATATCACTATCAAGCAGAGAAGGCTTTAGGGGAGGTCCCTGAAGAGTTAGGTACAAAGGACTTAGAAAAGTTTGAAGACTTAAAGAAGAAAGTTTTGAGCGTAGGAGATTCGCTATACAAGAGAGTAGGCTTCTCTGAGGAGGATGGTAAATTTGAGACTTTTCTAGATGCAAGACTAGCATTTGGAGAAGGATCTAGTACAGTTGATATGACTCTGTATCAAGATGATACAGGAAGTCAGTTCTTAATTGTCGCAGATGAAGGTAGGAAAACAATATTTAGAGTATCTCTGTATGATAGATCTGTAAAGGCTTTGCCTGATAATGAGGGGCTGATTAAAGAGCCTCAGTTTGTACGTGTAGGTACAGAGGGAGTATATGTCTGGGACAAAAGGGAGGGGATGTTGAAAGCAAGCTTTGATGATACTGGATGGTTTAGTGCTTTTTCTTCTCTTTCAGGTTTGGATGTAAGAGATGTTAAAGCTGAGGATATTGCAAAGATGACTGTCTGGTATGGTGAAAATATATATTTTCTCTCTAGAGATAGGTCTGTACTGCTAAGATCATCTGCAGCATATTCAGATAGATATGGACTTCCGTATTCATTTCTTGACCATGAGAGTATAGCTGATGCAACGGATGTAATAGCTGATTTAAGTATATATGTAGTAATAGAGAGAGAGCCACATATTGTGAGATTTAATTACAGTTACTTTGAATCAAAATATTATGAAGCACCTTTAGGGATTATAGGGTTTGATGGTAATTTTGGGAAATTAACAAAAGGCTTCACTGGAGACAGTTTGGACTACGGCCTTTACTTCTTTGATGAAGGGAAGAGGAGTATATTTAAATTCCAAAAACCTATAGAGGCTGGTGAGGGGATGAGACATCCTAATCAAATATCATTAATCAATCAATATATGTACAGAGGAGAGAGGAAATCTGTTTTGAGTAAGGTGAAAAATTTTGTAGTTGATAGAGATGAAGCCAATGCATATATTTTAGATGGTTCTGTAATATGGAGAATGTCCTTGTAGTATAATGATGGTATGAAGATAAAGAACAAGAAAGCCTTTTTCAATTACGATATATCAGATACTTTTGAAGTGGGTATTGTACTGACAGGGGCAGAGGTAAAATCAGTAAAAGGAGGAAGAATAAATCTTTCTGATGCTTTTGTTAAGATACTTGGAGGAGAATTATGGCTAGTTAATGCTGAGATACCGAGATATATATATGATGGTAATTTAAATTATGACTCTAGGCGATCCAGAAAACTACTAGTTAAGAAGAAAGAATTGGTAAAAATCGATAGTAGATTAAAGCAGAAAAACCTTACATTAATACCTGTTTCGGTATATACTACTAGAGGTAAAGTGAAAGTGGAAGTGGGGTACGGTAAGGGGAGAAAGAAGCATGAGAAGAAGGCTAGAGAGAAGGAGAGAGAACTAGACAGAGAGTTACTGTACGAAAAGAGGAAGTATATGGTATAATGTTATAGGACAACTAGTCATGGCAAATATGATAGAAAAACAACCAATTAGAGCAGTAGAAGGAGAGGTCCAGTCTTCGGATTTTTCCAGTATAGAAGATATTAACCCAGTAAGAGAAACAGTGGAGCTAGCAGTTCCAAGCCCAGAGACTTTTATTCCTGTTCCTACAGCTCCATCCCAATCAGTAAAAGATGAGGTAGTAGGGGCTTCTACCAAAGTAAGTGAAGGCTTCCCATTATCGAGAGAATCAAATAGCCCTGTTCTAGAGATTATGCGAGGTAAGATAAATAATGAGCCCGTCCCTTCTAAATACTAAAACCCTTTGATATATCCTCATTGCTGTGATATCCTTTATGCATAAACATATACTGTCCTAATATGAATTTGGAACACTCCATATATTCACAAATAGTA
>JBAYOB010000021.1:0-8782 GCA_041678505.1 Candidatus Dojkabacteria bacterium
CAAACCTTTACATTGCAGGAGAAGAGTTAGGCAGAACTCCAAGAAGTAGAACATTGGACACGGGAGTCCATACAGTATCTGTATGGAAGAAAGGATACAGGGAGTGGAAGAAAGAGATAGAGGTTTTGGAAGAGAAAACTACCCCCATTTTCCCATTCTTACTGCTTGAGGATATAGAGAGAACAACTCTTTGGGAATTAGAGTCTGCTGTTGAGAAATACTGGATTAACAAATATAGTTCTCACTTCATACTCTTAACTCAGAATGAAGATGAGACATTTACTCTCTGGACATATCGTGTTAATTCTCCCATCTGGAATCTAACTGCTAATCCAATACAGACGTTAACTATAGATAGTGATGACTTTGATTTACAAATATCACCGAATGGACAGTTAGCAATACTTAAAACCGATGATTTTTACATTATCGAATTACAGAAAACAAATATTTTAGAAAACCTTACCCCTTTACACACTCCTCTATCAGATGAAGAGTATGAAATCTCTTGGGCTATGGATAATAGATATGTAATATTTGAAAATGAGAAAGAGATTCTCTCCTTGGATACATCTAGAAATATACTGTATCCTTTGATAGAGAAGGAAAACCAAGAACAGTACATATGGACTACTGATGAGGAAAGTTTCCTTTATACTGTAGAAACATTACATACAGAGAAAGATGAACAGTATATCTACGCCATAAAGCAGAGAAGATTAGATGGAAATAATGAGAGATATACCATTGAAAAGATATATTTCCAAAAGGATGAACAGTTCATACAGCACTACAGAGAAAATGGTGATAATTATCCTGAATTCTCAAACTCTCCTCAATCTACTCAAACTACAGGACAGATTACAAATTTAAATGTAAATCAATCAGCTAAGGGAGTTTTCATACAAACAACAACTTCATCTTACTGGTATAGTATGGAAAGCCAAAAATACAGAATGATATTTCCTTACCCTGTAGAGCTACTACGCTTTTCTCCTAACTCAGAGCAATTACTCTTTGTTAATGGTGAAAACTTCCACACTTTCAGATTTGATAAGGAGGAGGGAGATCATACAAAGATATTAGGATCATTAAAGATTGATAGTTTGAAAAAAGACACTATTTCAGAATTAAACTGGTTATCAAATTCATCACATATTTCATATATTGAGGATGAAAGACTTTCTATCTCCGAAGATAATGGGGAAAACAGAGAAGAGTTAATACCTACACAGAATCTCCTACTCTATTCCATTAAGAATTCTAGGGAATATATTGTAACTCTAGAGAAAGAGGATGACTTAGAAGAAGGTTTCTCTCTTAGTATTAATCAATACAAGATTAAGTAAGAACGCACCCGGTCGGAATCGAACCAACAACCTACGCGTTAGGAGTGCGTTGCTCTATCCAATTGAGCTACGGGTGCACAGCAATCCACATAATATTATCATTTTTAGGTTTAGAAATACAGTAGAAGACCTACCTATTACTAATGCATCATATCAACTCCTCATGATATAATGGGTGTCGCTATGAAACAGGATTACATTGAAATAATAGGTGCAAAAGAGCATAACCTTAAAAATATAGATGTAAAAATACCAAAAAACAGACTGGTAGTACTAACAGGAGTATCAGGAAGTGGTAAAACATCCCTTGCATTTGATACCCTCTATGCAGAGGGACAAAGAAGATATGTAGAATCCCTATCTTCCTATGCCAGACAATTCTTAGGTGTAATGAAAAAACCTGATGTTAAATCCATTACAGGACTATCTCCCGCTATATCAATAGACCAAAAAACAACCTCCACAAACCCTAGATCTACCGTAGGAACAATAACAGAGGTATACAACCATCTAAGACTACTCTACGGGCATGTAGGACAGGCTCACTGTCCCAAGTGTGGATCTAAAATCCAATCTCAAACTATAGAGGAAATAACAAAAAAAGTGATCAATACTCTAAAAGGTTCCACGCAAAAAATACAGATAGTTTCACCAATAGTAAAAAACCGTAAAGGTAGGTTCTCTTCACTCTTTTCTAGACTCCTTAACCAAGGATTTTTAAGAATCATTCTAGATGGAGATACATACATATTGGACGATATTGATGATGTTAAAATAGATGAAAACAAAAAGCACACAATTGATTTAGTAATAGATAGACTAGACTCTAAAGATATTTCTACAAAAGGTTTTCAGAAAAGATTAACTGACGCTATAGAACTTGCTACCAACCAATCGGATGGTGAAGTTAAAATTATTACTGAAAAAGAGGAGCTATACTTCTCTGAGAATAACACATGTTTTAAGTGTGAAATATCATATCCTAAGATAACTCCTGCATCATTTTCTTTTAACCTACCTGAAGGAGCATGTCCTGAATGTACCGGTATTGGAACGCTAAAAGAGATAGATATCGATCTACTCTACAACCCTAGATTAACTATTCTAGAGGGTGGAATATTCCCTTGGGGAAACAGAACTACAAAAGATTCATGGACTACAAGAATATTAAAAGAGGTTGCAAATCAACATAATTTTGATCTTACTACCCCTATCGGTAAATATCCTAAAGAGATATTTGATTTAATTTTCTATGGGAAAAACAGAAAAGATTCTTACAGGATAATATATACAAACAGATTTGGTAGAACAAACGTATATGAAACCCAATATGATGGCGTTATTGAAGAATTAAAGAAAAGGTACAAAGAGACTACATCTGAATACTCTAGGATGGAGATTGAGAAATATATGAGAGAAGATAAATGTCCTGTTTGTGATGGGAAGAGATTAAAACCGTACTCATTAAAGGTTACTATAGACGGGAAGAACATCAATGATATAACGGAGATACCTATATCAGAAGCAAAAGATTTTCTTAAAAATGTTAATTTAAAAGGAAATAGAAAGAGAATTGCAGAACCAATAGTAAAAGAGATATTAACAAGGTTAAATTTCCTATCAAATGTAGGTTTAGACTATTTAACACTATCAAGAAAAGCAAATACTCTCTCTGGTGGAGAATCACAAAGAATTAGACTAGCTTCACAGATAGGAACAGGACTCTCAGGTGTGTTGTATGTTTTAGATGAACCCTCCATAGGGCTACATCAAAGAGATGTTTCTAAACTACTCTCTTCTCTGAAAGATCTAAGAGATCAAGACAATACTGTCATTATAGTAGAGCATGATGCAGAAACTATGAGACATGCTGATTGGATTATAGACATAGGTCCAAAAGCAGGTAAAAAAGGAGGTGAGATTGTTGCAGAGGGAACCTTTGACGATATTAAGCACTCCAACTCTCTAACTGCAAAATACCTAAGGAAAGACTTCATTGTTGGAGAAAATATAAAAACAGATAAAAATATAGAAAGCGGCAAGAAGGTAAAAATAAGCGGTGTAAAAACACATAATCTTAAAAACCTAGACGTCGAATTCCCTTTAGGTAAGCTTATTTCAATAACAGGGATCTCTGGTAGTGGGAAATCATCTTTAATAGACAATACTCTCTTTCCTGTGTTAACAAACAGGATTATGAGGGGTAAACAGATTGAAGGTATATATGATGACATTGAAGGACTTGAATATATAGACAAAGTAATAGGTATTGACCAGTCCCCTATAGGCCGAACTCCTAGATCTAACCCTGCTACATATACCGGACTTTTTAATCCTATCAGAGAAATTTTTGCCAACACTAAAGAAGCCCAAGCACGTGGATACAAACCTGGCAGATTTAGTTTCAACGTAAAAGGTGGCCGATGTGAAAAATGTAAAGGTGATGGTCAACTAAAAATAGAGATGCAATTCCTACCCGATATGTATATAACCTGTGATGAGTGTGGAGGCAGTAGATACAACAAAGAGGCTCTACAAATAGATTATAAGGGTAAAAATATTGATGATATACTAAAAATGACAGTAGATGATGCTTTAATCTTCTTTAAAAATATCCCTAGCATCAAAAGAAAGCTTGATATATTAAAGAAAGTTGGGCTAGGATATATTGAACTAGGTCAATCTGCTCTAACCCTCTCTGGCGGAGAATCACAAAGAATTAAACTTGCAAAAGAACTCTCAAAAAGACAGATTGGTCACACCTTCTATATACTCGACGAACCTACTACAGGACTCCACTATTATGATATTGACAAACTAATGACCATACTAAAAGATCTTGTACATAATGGGCATACCGTTGTAATTATTGAACATAATTTAGATGTAATTAAACTTGCAGATTGGATAATAGATCTTGGACCAGAAGGGGGTGATAAAGGAGGTGAAATAATTGTACAGGGAACTGTTCAAGACATAATTAATGAAAAATCAAGTTATACAGGGCAATATTTAAAGAAGTATCTAAAAGATACCCTTTAAAAGGATTTCTTTCACTGCCTTTTAACATCTATCGTTAACTTTATGTAACCTTTAAATTCCCAGCTGTATGAAACATTTACAAATATCTTAAGAAAGATTTTACAAATATTACAAAAAGCCAAATGTTCAAAAGTTAATCACAAAAACTTTACCTGTTAGCATAGAGTTATTCAGATGTACAAACTTCTTCTGTTTAAATATTTAGTCTGATGAGTATATATTGCTTGTACAAAAGAGAGTTGAAATTTTTCTAAAATTTCCTTAAGTTTCACTAATATGATTTCCCAAATATCCACTCCTCCGTTGATTTGTTTTTACAGTATATGCACTCTCCCGAGATACTCTTTCCTTCCCTATGTAGGCATCTAGTAGTTGCCTTTGTCTCATATTTAATATTTTCTTCACACTCCTCTGAACCACACCAATATGCCAATGCAAAACCTTTGTTTTTTTCAAAAAGCTCTTTAAACTCTTCGTAGTTTTTCACTCTATGGGTTTTTGATACTAATAATTCTTTAGACTTCTCATAGAGAGAGTTTTGAATCTGTTCTAAGAGTGATATTACTTCATCTGAAGCATTACCAAACTTGATACTCTTCCTTTCAAGAGTATCTCTTCTTACAACAACCAAAGAGCCTTCATTCATCTCCTTTTCCCCTATCTCTATCCGTATAGGAACACCTTTTTTCTCCCATTCATTAAACTTAAACCCTACAGATACAAAATCTCTTTCATCTATCTCTACATCTTCTACCTTTTTAGATACCTCTTTGTAAACATCCTTTGTATATCTTAATACCTTTTCTCTGTTAGAATCTTTAAATATAGGGACAATAACAACCTTAATTGGAGC
Organism: Candidatus Dojkabacteria bacterium; assembly: GCA_041678505.1. Classification (GTDB taxonomy): domain Bacteria; phylum Patescibacteriota; class Dojkabacteria; order SC72; family SC72; genus UBA2177. Next base: position 5,245 of record JBAYOB010000021.1, read on the forward strand.
TATGCTTGGTGGTAAAACCAAACCATCATCATCACTATGTGTCATAACTAATGCCCCTATCATCCTTGTACTTACACCCCAACTGGTCTGCCAAGGATATTTAAGTTCTCCCTTTTTATCAGCATATTGGATATGGAAAACTTTAGAAAAGTTTTGACCTAAATCATGAGATGTTCCAAACTGTAATGCTTTACCATCCTGCATCATCGCTTCTACACCGTATGTATCTACTGCTCCCGCAAATTTCTCTGAATCAGATTTTTTACCAAAATACATATCCATAGCTAAATATTGCCTTCCAAACTCTACATACATATTTAACCTATCTAATACCTCCTCTTTAGACTCTTTGTGGGTTAAATGCACTGTATGACCCTCTTGCCAGAGGAATTCTGTAGTTCTTAGGAACGGCCTTGTTCTTTTCTCCCATCTAACAATATTTGCCCATTGGTTTATCTTAAGAGGTAAATCTCTCCATGATGTAATCCATCTAGAGAATGTATCATACATAATGGTTTCAGACGTAGGCCTTATAATCAATTCTTCCTCTAATTTAGACTCTGGATCTACCTCTACTCCCTTTCCATCCTCTGTATCTCTAAGTCTGTGATGTGTTACAACAGCACATTCTTTAGCAAACCCTTTAATATGGCTTGCTTCTTTAGAAAGAAATGACTTTGGGATAAAAAGAGGAAAATATACATTTTTTGCTCCACTCTCCTTTATCATCCTATCCAATCCTTCCTGTATTTTTTCCCATATAGCGTATCCATATGGCTTTATAACCATACAACCCCTAACTGAAGAGTTCTCTGCTAATTCTGCTCTCTCAATAATGTCAAGATACCATTGAGAGTAGTTTTTTTCTCTTGGTGTTATACCTTTATCTGACATAACGAATATTCTACACTATTTGACTGAGAAAATTAAACTATCCTTGGCTCAAAGCCCCAATGTTCTGCAGCCTTTGCAAGTGCTGAGTTGGGATTATCTACTATCCATTGACCTATATTCCCTCTACCTAAAGCCAAATCTCTTGCTTGTACCACAGCTTCAACACCAGCCTCAATACCCCAAGGATGACCTAAAACACCTCCTCCACATTGAAGCATAATATCTTCCCCAAGCTGATACAGTGATTCATGTATCGTTCCTGGATGTAGACCTCCTGATGCTACATGCCAAACAGGCTTCATACCGTACCAATTCTGTCCTAGAGTTATAAATGTCTCTGGAGTTATATCTAGCTGCAAGGCATCCCTTATTAATTTAGGTTCCCCATAGTTTTGCATTTTTGTCTTAGGGGCTCCTCCATGAAGAGCATCTACACCTAAAAGCCTCATTATCTTAGCCTTAGCTACCATAGATATAGAGAAACTAAAAATTTCTCCCTTATCGTGTACTCCTGGACCTGATTCTCTACTAAAAAGACTATGCATAGCTCTGTGTGCATGTATTGCTAACCCTGGATTCTTTAACCTCATACTATGCACTGCTGTATAGCCAGTAGTAACAACATCCATCATCATCCACCTACCTCCCTGTGCCTTAATCTTATCCGTCCTAGATATCATTGTATCTATGTTTGAATGAGTAACATTACATAGATAGAACTTTTTCTTCCCAGTACTCTCCTCAATTTCTCTTCTTACTTTGTGTATTAGTTCACACCTTTCGTCAAAGGTGTTAAAAGAAAGGTTAGTAAGGTTTTCATCATCTTTTAATCCATGATATCCTCCATTTGCCGCTGAAAAAAGAATTTTCGCTAGTTCTGCCTGTTCCTTTGCCGTCCTTCCTATCTTAGGTTTAGCTACTGTCAGAAGTAAAGGACCCTCTTCTACTTGTAACATCTCCCTAACTCCCTCTATACCAAACTGAGGCCCAGGAAATGCCTGTACCATAGGTCTAGGAAACCTAATATCCAGACATCTGATGGCTTTAAGCATCTTCATCCCCCCTATATTCCCCACTACGCCTGCTAAGAGACCTGCCATATTATCTAATTCGAACAGACCTACCTTGTACGCTATCTTAAATGTCTTGTATTCCGGTTCTAAATCAAAAGCTACAGCCCTCATCTTGTCTGCCATTTTAACCCCTGAGTCTTTACCATCATACACCTTAGTCCATGTACCAGTAGAGCTTTCTGCCGCACAAGCAGCAACAACAGTTTCAAACTGATCCATTCCGATACCATCAGCCAATTCAATATCAAGATACGTTATTACATAGTCCTCATCTGCATTCTCAGGCTTCCAACCCTTTGGTGCTATATATCTTTTTGAGTATGAATCATCCTTTTGACCTTTCTCAATCATTGTTCCTACTAGATAATGTTAATATATTAAAACTTTCTTTCTAGTTTTCTTCTTCTCCTTTGAGTTATCCCATCTCTTACTATCTCAGTAAGAAAGGAGTAACCATTAAATACTCGATCTAAAAAGAAACCTAAAAGTAAAATTACAAAACCGAAAAAAATCATTCCTTTCTTACTTAGCACAGCAGTTTCTGGCAATATTTCTTCTTGAGAATCAGAAGTTGTAGAAAGCTTGTATGTAACTGCACCAACAGTATTAACCTCTGGCTCCACATTTGAAATGGTAAATGTAGAAAAACCCTCCTCTAGCGCTTTAAAAGACAATGACACTACTGGACCTTTGTATGATAATCCACTCCCTTCGTACAGACATTCAATACTTAAAGAAGAAGAATCTATCTCTATCACTTTTAATTCATTACATCTAAGTGCTCTAGCTGTTATATATTTCACAGGACCTGCGAAAGAAAGATTCATACTTATACCCAAATATTCCTCTATACCACTATCAACCTCTATCGTTATCTCTGTAGCATCACTATGTATTGTGCCTTCTTTCGGAAGAAAAGATAAAGAGCTGTAAGATGCATATGTATGATTAGCATTTAAAGATACAAAGAGTAAAACCAAGAGGAAAACAAATATTTTAGGGGCAGTTTTTTTAATCATAAAAAGCAGACAGTACTACTAAAATTTCAACACCTAAATATTATATATATTGATCCCTTCTGTCAACCAAATAGCGTGAAGAAGACAAAATTAACCTTCTGTCTGTTTAACCTTTATCTCCACTCTCTCTATGTGTGGCGTACGGTTTCTTTCTTGGTAGTAATCTAAAGCCTTGTTGTAATAATTCTTGGCTTTCACATTATCTCCCTCTATTACAGCTAAATCACCCATTGCCTCATATATTTCAGGAATATATCTCTCACCGTAGTGATTCTTAGCAGAGTTTAACGCTTTCTCATAGTTTTCTTTTGCAGAATCATACTGTTTTGTCTCAACCTCCAACTTCCCTAATACCAAGTAATACTTGTAAAGAATTCTTGGACACTTACTCTCTATTTTATCCAATAGTTTCTCTGATAGATAAAGGCCTGATTCAATGTAATTTCCCTCCATTATACGTATTTTCACTATATCTAATGTCGCACTTGTTCTTTGTTCCTCTAATTTCCACTTTCTGTATATTACCCTAGCCTTTTTGTAATAGTCCTCTGC
>JBAYOB010000022.1:0-8603 GCA_041678505.1 Candidatus Dojkabacteria bacterium
ATCTTTCCTTTTTTAGAATTACTAATCAATCTTTCCTTATCAGGGTTATGTCTTGCTAACTTCATAAAAGCTAATTGAGCAAAAAAAGAAAGTTTATTAAGTATCCTAATCGGTAATATTGCTTTCTTACTAGAAACCTCTCTTGTTCTCAACAACTCTTTCTTAACTCCATAATCTGTAATTAACCACTCATTCTTTGAATATATATTATTTATATATCTTTTATTGTAGACAGGAATTAAGAACATAAGTTCATGGAAATTAAAAATATCATTTTCAAATTTCAAACCTCTTTCTTCACATATTAAATTAATACAGAGTTTGTTTTGAATGTTTTTATGTCTTTTAGCTCTTATTTTGTTATGAAAAAGATTCCTAAAAGTAGTAATAGCTCTGTACAACCACATAGTGCCATCTTGAACTACTACAAAGAGATCTATATCATCTTCTTCTTTTGCAAAACCTGCTGCTACAGAACCAGATATTCCAACAAATTTAACCCATTTGAAAAGTTCTAATTTCGTAATATTGCTTTTGGCAATATTTACTTTCTCCTCAATATTTTCGTTTTCATTTTCCTTAAGAGTTTTTAGTATATCTTTATCTAAATTCTTAAAGAATTTCTTTCCCCATATATATTTAACCTTACTATCCGACAAAGAGGCATTCATCAAAGACTTAAATTTAATTAACATCATAAGGATTTCTGTCGTTGGTCGCATAGCATATTATAGAGGATATGTGTAACAACTAAAACTTTCTTCAATATTCTGCTAAACTTAAAGAGAAAATATAATGAGGTTTTCCTATATATGAGACAACATGCCATTCCTCACAATATATTAGATATAGAGTTTAAAATTTTTACGAAATTTACTCTAAAGGAATTTGCCTACTTAGCGATAGGGATAGGTTTTGGTGGTCTAATGATTTATCTAACAGTAAGAGAAGATATCCCTGGCATTATAGGAATACCTGTTTTTATCCTCTCCTCAACAATAGGAATTGTTTTAGGGTTAGTCCCTATCAATGATCAAGATGCAGATGTCTTTATTAAAAACTTCATACTTGCCATTACTAATCCTACACAAAGAGTATGGTTAAACAAAGAAATGAAAGATGAGAGATTAAAACCAGAAGTTAAACCTACAGAGGAAGGAGAGATTGTACACAAAGATGTTAAATTAAAAAAGAAAAAAATAATAGGTGTTACATTACCATTCCAAAAAGAAGAAGAGGAAATAGAAGATCCATTAGATGAGAAAAATTTAGATATAGATGAAGAATTACTTAAGACAGATCTCTCTACCACTATTACACCTAACAGAATAGTCATAACTGATGAGAACAGAAGTAGTTATCAATTCCAGATAAAAAGTGCAGATAAGCTACCTGGGAATATAAATGTTTGGTTATGTACAAAAGATTTCAAACCGATACCTAATGTAGTAACATACCTTAAATCTTCTTCTGGAAAAGTTTTGTATGCAAACAAGACAGGTACTAATGGTTATTTCCTTACAAGCAAATTATGGGATCCTGGAATATATATGTTAGAATTTGATCATTCTACATATAGATTCCCAGAGGTACAAATTAAACTTACTAAAAAAGAAGATAAGTTACCTATTAAAATAAATAGTATTTAGAATGGATAAAAAAGCTAGAGCAAGAGCTACAGCATCAACACAGGAACATCTTTCCATAAGAGATATTATGGATGATTTGATTATTAACAAGAATGGAAGTGTATCCATGGTGATTCAAACATCCTCTATAAACTTTGACTTACTAGCAGAGTATGAACAGGATAACAAAATATATGCATTTGCTGGTCTGTTAAACTCTTTAAACTTTAGGATACAGGTACTGATTAGAACACGAAGGATAGATATTACAAATTATGTGGATTATCTTAAATCCCAGAAAAACAAGGCTATGAGTGAAGGATTAAAGAAACAGTTAGAAATATACACTCGTTTTATAGAGAGACTGATATTAGAAAATGATGTTTTGGATAAAAGTTTTTTCCTAGTAATTCCTTACAGCCCCGGTGTTCCCCTACCCGGAGCTAATATATTAGATGCTAAAAAGAATAAAGAGAAACAGGAAGAATACAAAGACATGAAAAAAGATCAACTTGTTGAAAAGGCGAAAATGTATCTTTACCCTAAAAGAGATCACATATTAAAACAATTAGGAAGAATGGGACTCTTTGGACACCAGCTAACAAACAAAGAATTAATCTCTGAATTTTACACATTATATAACCCAGAAGAAGAATAAAATGAAAGATGACATTATAACAACAACCTATCAAAGTAAAGCTTCTAAAATGTTAGACGAGAGGGCTGAGAGAATTAAATCTCCCATAGAGAAGATTTCTGAATTGCAGGAAAACTTAAAAGACGATGACAAGAAAGAGAAATACAGTAACCGAAGATATGATGATGCAAAAACAGTCGAAGGAGATGAAATAAAGCATAAAAACCCCATATTTAGACTATTAGAGAAATATAAAAAGAAATTTGAAAAGAAACAAAAAGCAAAAGAAGAGAAGGAAGAGTCTTCTCTAGAGAAAAAGAAAGATGTAGAAGATAATGTCAGAAGTAAACTATCTGAAGATATGTCCATTCAAGACATAATTGCACCAATAGATTTAGAGGTAGATTTTAATCATCTTCAAATGGGAGATTATTATTTCAAAACACTATTTGTTAGTGGCTATCCTAGGTTTGTTGGACCAAACTGGCTCTCCCCAATAATTAACTTTGAACATTCCCTTAGAATTAGTACTTTTTACTATCCGGTAGAATCAAAAGTTATTTTAGAAAAATTAAAAAAGAAAATAGGAGAGATGGAAGCTACCCTTTACACTCAGATGGAAGAAAGGAAAGTTGTAGATCCCTCATTAAAGGTAGCACTATCTGATGCTCAGCAGCTTCAAGATTCAATAGCTGAAGGTACAGAGAAATTCTTCCACTTCTCTATGTACATAACCATGTATGCTAATGATAAGGAAGAGTTAGAAAGAATTGGAAGAAATATAACCTCGACACTTGCCGCCATCAATGTAACAGCCAAACCAGCTACATTACAACAAGAGCAGGGCTTCTTAAGTACACAACCACTAGGTTTAGACAATCTATATATAACAAGAAATATGGATACTACCTCTCTTGCCACTACTTTCCCATTTGTTACATCTGAATTAACAATGGATCATGGAATTATGTATGGAATAAATCTGCACAACAGAGGTCTTGTAATATTTGATCGATTTGATTTAGAGAATGCTAATACCGTTATTTTTGCTAAATCAGGTGCTGGGAAAAGCTACTTTGTTAAATTAGAGGCTATAAGAAGTCTAATGTTAGGAACTGAAATCATTATAATAGATCCAGAAAGAGAGTACCAAAGCTTGGCTGAAGCAGTTAATGGAGCATATATTTCATTTTCTCAAGACAAAGGGAATAAAATGAATCCTTTCGAACTTTCTGGAGTAACTGAAGAGGGAGATGATGAACTAAGAATGAAACTCCTTGCATTACAAGGCTTCTTTAAAGTAATGTTAGGAGAGATAACAAATATTGAAAGTTCCATATTAGATAGAGCCTTGATCCTAACATACAGAGAGAAAGGTATTAATTTTGATCCTAGAACTCAAACAAATGCTCCTCCCATGTTAGAGGATCTTTACAAAGTCCTAAAAGGTATGGCAGAGACAGAGGCTCATGGATTAGCTAGGAGATTAGAGAAATATATTATTGGAAGCGGTGCTGGCGTATTTAATGAGGCAAGTAATTTTGAAATTGTTAACCCATTTACAGTATTTAGTATCAGAGACCTTCAGGAAGAATTAAAACCAATGGCTATGTATCTGATGCTTGATTTCATATGGACAAAAATCAGAAAAGATAGAAGGAGAAGACTTCTTATTGTAGATGAAGCTTGGTATATGATGCAATCAGATGATTCTGCTAAATTCCTCTACTCCATTGCCAAAAGAGCAAGAAAGTACTATCTGGGACTCTCTACAGTTACACAGGATGTAGCTGACTTCCTCAATACAGACATGGGGAAAGCAATAATATCAAACTCTTCAATACAGCTACTTATGATGCAAAGTCCAACCGCAGTGGAAAAACTACAAGAAACCTTTAAATTATCTGATGGAGAAAAAAACTTCTTACTTAGTTGCGAACAGGGACAAGGACTATTTTTCGCAGGAACAAACCATGTCGGTATACAGGTACTATCAAGCGTTTCAGAACACGAATTAATAACATCTGATCCTAGAGATTTAGAACGAATGAAATTAAGAGAAGGAGAGACTGATACTAGAACAACAGAAGACCTTTCGCAAATATATGAAGCTCCTGCAGATCAACAAGTTATACAAAAAGCAGCTACAATTAGTAGACAAGAGCAGATAATAGAGGACGCTATTAAAAAAACAGAAGATAGGAGGGGAATCCTTGAAAAAGAAAGATCTCAATATCACAAAGAATTAGAGCAAAGACTAAAAGAGAGAGAAGAAGAACTGTACCCTGAGAAAATGAATCTTAAGAAGACATACAAGGACCATCTTGAAGAAAGCACCTTGTCAGGACAGATAATCAAAGCCAGAGAGAATATTCAAAAAGGGAAAAAACACTTAACACCTCAAGGGATTGTTGAGAGTTATCCATCAAAGGAGGAGGATGATAATGAACAGTAACGACAACCAAACAATTGATATGTCTATCTATCATGTAACAGAGGCTGTCGATCCTAACAAGATAGACAAGAGCAAAGTAAGTTCTGACTTAGATGCTTTAAATGAAGCAGAAAAGAAAACTACATATAAAACAAATATAACAAAAGGTATCAAAAACCCTAAAGTTCAAAGAGCTGTCTCTGCTCTTAAATTAAGCAATCCTTTTAAAGGATATTAAACTAGCTTAAAGGACCCTGATCAGCAAGAACATAATCTCTTAGGTTGCTACTATCTATAATTATTGGAAGTCTTTCTCCTTCTATAATCTTTCTTGCTGCACTCCTAACCATCGTTGTTATATTTCTTTCCAATTGTCTAATACCAGCATCAAAACCCACTGGCCTTATAATCAAAGGCCATACATCATCTTGAATTTGAATGTACTCAGTAGAAATGTTTAAGCTTTTTAACACTCTAGGAAGAATATACTGTTTACCTATCACTTCTTTCTCTTCATCTGAGTAACTGGTAAACCTTATAATTTCTACTCGATCAAGTAATGCAGCAGAGAGACCTCCCAAATTATTTGCTGTACATACAAAAAACACATTAGAAAGGTCTACCGGATAATCAATATAGTGGTCTACAAAAGTACTATTCTGCTCTGGATCTAAAATTTCTAGAAGTGCAGCGATTACATCATTTAAAAGGCCAGAATTGCCACTAGATTTCTCTATTTCATCAAGTAGTATTACAGGATTCATAGTACCACATTGAATTAAAGCTTTGATTATCTGTCCTGGTTCTGCATCTATGGAATATCTAGGAGTACCTCTTATTGTTCTAACATCACCTATTGCTCCTAAAGAGACTCTTGCAAATTCTCTATTCATTGAGCTAGCTATCGATTTTGCGATAGAGGTTTTTCCAACACCTTGTAAGCCAACAAATAAAAACACAGGGGCATTTGCAGAGGATCCTCTCAACACTCCTACTTCCTGATTTCTAACAAATTCTTGATTAGAAGGAACAGATACTTGACTTGGCAAACTTTCTTTCTTAACTCCACCCATCCTCATTAACTGCATTGTCGCCAAATAATCTAAGATTAACTCTTTTATTACATCCATACCGTAATGAGTCTCATCCATAACTTTCCTAGCATTACTTATATCTAAAGTATCTTCTGATAACACTCCCCAAGGAATTCTTGTTACCCAATCAACATATTTATTAACATTCTCAAATTCAGCACTGTATGCACCCATCTTAAACATCCTCTTAAGTCTACTCACACTCCTCATAGCTTCCTCTTTCAACCCATCTGGTGTTCTAGATGTTTTAAGCTTATTCTCAAGCTCTAAGACCTCTCTAAGTCCTTCATCCATTATTAATCCTGTTCTATTTGTATTTTGATTAGAATTATCCATATTAGGCAGATTTAATTACATCTAAAGTGTATATTTACAAATTAATTAAGTCAACTACAATTATTTAAAAGTATTGATATTGTTACTTTCCCATGATAACCTTAGTATAGATATAATATAAACTGTCCATAAATATGAAAAAACTGCATATATTTTTTACTGTACTGTTCTCCTTTCTCCTACCCCTAAGCGTTATGGCTGCTGTAGATATTACTATGAATGATACCTCTACCAATGATGATTATACTGTTTCCATATCGATAGATACTGAGGGTGATACCTTAGATTCCATTGTTTTACCTATTCAATTTTCTGAGGAGGTAACGATATCAGAAGTAAGTACAGGAACAGTTATTTGTAATAAATTTGATTCTTCAGAAGATGATAATATTTTAACAATTACTTGTGAACTAGATTCTCCCTCATCTTTGAATGGTATTCTAGCAACAATAGATTTTACATCTACATCAGATGAATATTCATTTAAAGTTTTAGAAAACAACTCAGACTTTGACATCGGAGGTTTGGATTTAGGAATAGTTACGAATATAGGGTCTGATGATATTATCCCATTGCCTATAAGCGATGTTATGATGGATGACGAAGATACTGCGATTCCTTTCGAGGAAGATATGGGCGATAGTCCTTTTGTAATATCTGATGAGACAGACTCAATTGAGGAAAAGGGAGGGTTTATGGATTTCCTTCCATATATTTTAATAGGAGGATCAGTTATTTTACTAATAAGTATAGTGGCAATTCTATTAAGTAAAAAAGACTCTTCAAAGAAATCTAAAGATACTGATACACCTGTTGATGATTCTACTCCTACCGATAGTACTGCTATTCCTGCAGATAGCACCTTAAAAGATATGGTTAATAGTCCAACACCTGTTCAGCAAGATACTCCTGTCCCTACTACAATACCAGTACAACAAGATACCCCCCCTGTAGTCCAAACTCCTCCTCCTGTACAAGATACTCCTGTCTCTGTCACTCCTGCTCCTGCACAACCAACACCACAGGCATATAGTACCACTGAGGAACAAGATTTAGCAGACATATTGAGAAGTGAATCTTCCGCTGGAATAGATACTACTCCAATTCCTGCTGATGCTCCTCCTGTACAATCTACTATCCAACCTGAAACTATGGAACCTCAAGCAACCAATATACCCACACAACCATCTCCAGCACCAACTCCTGAAGATATACTATCTAGTACTGTCACAGAAGAATTAAATGGGATGCAGCAACAACAACCACAGACAACACCTACACAGCCTACGACAACACCACCTACAACAGAAGAACTACCTCCTATACCTCCAACTATGTAAGGTTAGAGAATTACTTAAAGTTCTTCCACATATTACTACCTTTTACTCTAAGGTCTCCTAGATATTTACTACCTAGTCCCTTGCTACCGTATGGCCTATTACAAGCCTTATCTAACTCTTCAAATGCTATCTGTGCTATCTTCATACCTGGGTATATTTTAATGGGCAAAGGAGAAAAATTAGCTAACTCTAAGGTCAATCTTAATTTATTCCCAGGATCTAGAAAACCTGCTGTTGCATGCACAACTAAGCCCAACCTACCGAGAGAACTCTTTCCTTCTAGTCTCCCCACATGTTTTGAGTCTACACCCGTTATTTCTTTAACGTTAGCCAATACAAGTTCATTGGGATGAATCACAAAACCATCAGATACATTTTCCACTACTATCTCCCTCATTAACCCTTTAGCTTTCTCTCTGACATCTATCATTCCTATATTTTCTTTGTTAAAAACTAAAAAATACTTATCTAGATGCAAATCATAAGAAGCTGGTTGTAAAAATTCTTCAGAGAACGGTTCAATATATATTTCTCCTTTTTCTCTTTTTTCTTTAATACTACTATCGGAGAGGATCATTTCTTGTATCTAACAATTTAATTAGCTTCTATCTACAAATTGATGTTTATCATCAATCTTAGGTTCTATTACTTTCTTTAAAAGAGGCCGCCATACCGGATCAACATATGAGAGATTTCTTAGCCATTCGTATACTAATTTTCGATAGGATATATGACCACCATTCCTACTTCTTAAATTAATTACATACTGCAAATCATCAAATGAACCGTAATATATATATCTCGTACCATGTGCATAGGGAAGAAGATATTTTGTATACTCATCGCAAACCTCCTTAGAAATAACTTTACCAGCTCTCTCTCTCCATTCCCTTATTCTCTTGTAAGTACTTTCTAGTTTGTTTTCATACTCTTTCTTTAGTTTAGAAAAGAATGGTATCTCAAAATAGTTACACAGGAAATAACATTGATCATTTCTTCTTCCTAATTCTTGATCCATGTCTATTTGATCATGTAAAAGAGGCATGAATCTTTCCATACTTCTATGTCTATTTAAATCCTTTAAAGTTCCCAAAGAAGCGAACCCTTCGACCTTGATTGCTCCTGACTGAGCTA
>JBAYOB010000023.1:0-8462 GCA_041678505.1 Candidatus Dojkabacteria bacterium
AATAACATTTATTGTAGAGGATGACTCTATATGTAGGTTTTAGTGACTATGAGGGTAAGTAATAAAGAATATTTGTTAGTGAGAATCGCAGGAGCTTTCTTTTTCTTGTTGCTTTTTCTGTCTTTAGAATCAAGCAGATTGAAAATTATGGCTAATCCTCCAGCATGTGATGAGTCATGTCAAAAATCTTATCAGCAAGATTGTAAAAGTGGAAGTTGTGAGTATGAGGCAAATTGTACTCCCCATGGAGGAGGTACGACATATGGAGAATGTTATTTAGTAGGAAATTCTTGTGTAATAAACTGTAGTAAAAATTATATATGGCGATACTGTCCCGACCCTAATGGTTGTGGTGGTGGCGGTGGTGGTGGCGGCGGTGGTGATGATGATGTATGTACTCCTGTTACAAATTGTAGTGTGCTAAGTCCAAAGAATTATACATTAAATAGCTGTCCTAAAGGGAGTACATGCGAGTCTAAATCTTTTAGTGATAAATGCTCTGGTAAGGTAACCTGTTACAAACCTAACTGTGGTTCTCTTTCTACAACAGAGCCAGCAAGATATATCTGTAATACAAGTGATTGTAGCAAAACAAATTGGACATCTCAATCTAAAAACTTCACCTATGCTAATAATGGAAGTAGAGCCTGTTACAGACCTAACTGTTCCTCCTTAGATTCCATATACACAAGTAACAAATGTGAAGAGACAAAATGCTTTGATTCGTTCTGTTTTACCCCTGTATGTACTCAATCTACAAAGAAATACTCATTTGGGACTTTTTCTTCTAGTAGGACATGTTACTGTAATGAACTAAATGCATATCCTTTAGGAGACTCTTCAAGGATAACCCTTGAGGTAGATGAGGTAAAGAATATTCTTCTTGATACTGCAGAGGAAGCTGCTAAAAATCCATTGCCATTAATATGTAAAACAGGTGATCCTCAGGTTAAAGTTTACGTCCCATCAGTTAACATCCCAGGGGCGAAAGATACATATTATCACTATTCAGGCTCATTGGGTTCTCAGCAGTCACTTCATCCGACCTACAAGGCAAAGATAGACTCTTTCTCGACAAATTTAGTAATCGAAGGCTCTAAAGGGAGTGTATCAGGTTCATATAGTGTAGGTAATCATTGTGATGATGAGAGGAGATATTCTAACAAGATTGTAGGATTTTACTCTGTAGAGAAAAATGAAAAAGTAAATGGACCTAAAAATATTTTCATGACTGTAGATGGAGTAGAATATTCATTAGAGACAAAAGACTCTTCTAAGCCAACTAAAGTAAAAAGCCCTTCAGCAAAGTCTGAAAATGTTCAGATAAAATTGAAAGAGTTTAGTCCTCCAGCTACTGCTCACAGTTCTAAATATGGGTATAGATTTGAGGTAAATAACAAAGGAGTGGTAGATGAAGAGAAATACACAGAGTGGAGTGCATTTGGATGTACAAGAGCAGAGGATTACTGTATAGAAGAATATAAGCAATCTGTACAGGAATTCATTCCGTCTTCCTTGTCTTTCTCTGAAGTATTTGTGCAGGGTAGTCAGGGAGAAGTCTCGGGAAATTATTTTACTTGTAACAGATGTGGTTGCCCTGGAGATGGGGCAGAGAATGCTACTAGAAAAGATTCCGATAGTGTGACGGGTTATTATGTTGTAAATAAACAGCCTTCGGTATCTGGTTTTGTATTTAAAACTGATCCAAGAGGAAAAAAGAATTGTACAGCATTGGACAATCATACGGGGACAATTTCTGCCAATGAAATTGAAGTCGAGATGTATGCGATAGATGAGGATAATGCCGATGAAATAGAGGGGGCAATACTGTACTTTGTAAGAGGAGAAGAATATCCATCTCTTAAAGAAAACAAGAAATTTGTCTCTAATTATAATGGTGGCACAAATAGTGATGTTGTAGGAATAATGATTAGGAAAAAAGGGAAAACTTGGGAAAGCCCAAATCTTTACGTGACCAATCAGGAAGGAAATTGGGCTCTTATTGGAGAAATACAAGGTTCTAGAAATATACAAGGTTCTAACGGCAATGACATAGTGACTATTAGTGAAGTAAAAACAGTAAAGGATAGTTTACAAGAGGACAAGAAAGCTAAAGAAAGAGTGAAGTTTAATTTCAAATTACAGTTTCACTATGCAGACTCAGAAGATAAAGATAGTGCTGAATTTCTAAATGGTACTTACAAAGTGGTAAATATGGTTTTTGATGAGTATATGACTTTTCAAGGGAAAGATGAAGATTTCGAAAGAGTAGATCAGACACATGGTTTAGAGGATAACTTTGATTGGGTCTTTGATTTTGACTCTCCTGAAATGGATTCTGTATCTCAAATATTATATCCTCCATATCGACTAAGGTTAGAACAAAGTACTCTTCTTGACAGAGAGACTGCGATAAAGCACATAGTAGTAGATGCTTACAGAGATGCAGCCTTTGTAGAATCGAGTATTGTATTAGAAGAGCCTGTAATGGCACCTGATTATCCGATAGAGATTATGCCATCTAAGAAAGGAACTACAGTTCTTGAGGATGATGTGGGACATATAGGGGTAGAGCATGGGTGGACATTTAATTTGCAACAGTGGCCTTCTATAGTTCAGATTAATATTGGTAAAAACGATGAGGGATCAATAATTTTTTATGTGACTGCTTTTGATAATGCGTGTAATTATATTACACAATACAGTGTACTTGATTTACGATCTTGGATAGCTACAAAAGGAGGAATTATGTATTCAGCCACTAATTTTGGTCCCGAAGCTAAAGACTTTACATCGGTAAGAGAGAGTCCGGAGATAGAGAGTGATTTCGCCAGATTATATGCTTTTGGTAATACTCTTAAAACTCATACACTTGATGAGATTATAGATAGAATGACTACGGGGACAGAATTGTTAATGTCGAGACAAGACTTTCTTAATTCAGTGACTCATAGAGATGTAGTGCCAGTAGTTAGAGCGAAGAGTATACAAGATGATAACAATTCAAAGAATTATTGGTTTAATCATTTTAAGTTTAATTTAGAAAAACAAAGAGAGTTACAAGGAGAAGACCTACTGTATATTGATTACGATGGTAGTGAAATAAAAGATTTATCTATGTGTGACTCTTCGAAAAACTGTGTTATATACAAAAAAGGAGATATAGCTGTAAAGAAACCTCAAGGGACAGATGTATTTCTGTGTGATAGAAGAGCTCTAATTATGGCAGAAGGCGATATAATAATAGATCCAGATATTAAGACACTAGAGGAACAATTTGTAGGTTGTATCTTCTTATCAAATAAAAATATTGTTATTACAGAGGGAGACTACAAAAGCATACCCCCTCTTGATCCGTTAAATATTGAGGACGCTGGGGTTGTTGGTTATGACTATATAGCTGGATTTTTAATCTCCGAGAATCAGATAAATATAGCTGAGGCGACATCTGATAGAGAGAAATCAGTGTCTGATGGTCTAGAAGTAAAAGGAGGAATGGTAGCATTTGGTAGTGCGATATCTAACGGTTCGAAGGCGATTTTTAATAACAGAAGTCTTGGATTAAAAAACGTTACGAATCCTGTATTGGTTATGTCGTGGGATATAAGATATGGGAAACTATCAGAGTATTTCTTTGGTAAAAATATTAATCTTTATAAGCAGGAAGTTGGATTTAAAGTCTTTTAATATATTAATATATGAATAAGAGTATTCTAAAAAATAAGTATTCAGGACAGGCTTTAGCAATAGCCATGTTAGTATTAGTGATTTCCTCCTTATTAGGATTAGCTATGTATTCAAGAACCAGAAAAGATAAGGCTATAACATTAGAAGAAAGGGCTTCTGCAGAAGCTTTACAAGTCTCTGATGTGATATTAAATAGTTTAACTACTTTTACGATAGAGGAGGTTATTGAGGCTATAAATAAAACATACCATGTAGGAGATTTAAATGGATTCGATGAAGAAAAAGGAGTAGTTCTGATTGAAAATAGCGAAAAGAGTGAAATAACAGAATTATTTCAGACATTAGAACTTTTCAATAGCCCTACTACAACATCAAGCTTTCTAAGCCCTCTTTGTCCTATTGATATAAAGCCTAATGAATACCAATTAACACTTAAGAGAGTGGATAAGGATACAGTATATGAGGTTAGACCTGGTCATGTTTGGTCTTTTCCTACTAGAAAACTAGTAGTATATGATGAAGACACAGATTGTAAATTAAATGTTTATGTGTCAGAGATAGGAGATTCATTTGCAGGTTTTGTAGAGACACGACTATATTGTGAATATGATGTAGAAGACAGGCCAATCTCATGTATAGATTATGATGAATATGATAATCAGGGGAAGTATAAAATGAAAAAGTACATGTTTTTTGATGCAAGAGATGACCATCCAAGTTTTTATGAAGAAGATAAACATAATTGGATAGAGATGGAGCCTAGCAAGGTGAATCCTGCAGTAACAGTAGACCTAGGAGGAAATATGAATCCTCCTAGTGAATTAAGGATTAAGGCTTTAGGTAGAACAGGTTCTCCGGGAATAGGTGTGTCGTACAGATTAGATGGTAAGTGCCCTGAGATAGTAAATATGTATGAGATGAGAGTCACTGCAAACTGCTCTGGAGTATACAGAGGGAAAGAGATGGTAATTCCACATAGGGCATATAGTGCTCTTTTTGACTATGTTTACTTCAGTGGTATGTAATGAGATATTTTCTTTTGTAAATATCTGATATAATAATTTAACGCTAAGATCCAGCAATCTCTGGGGAGTGGTGGAAAGAAAGTCTTAATTTAAAGATAAGTAAAGTCCAACGATTAGTAATCGAAATATTACTAAAACCATAAGTTATTGTGGTTGAGAAAATAAATAGGGTGGTACCGCGTACTAATAGTTCGCCCCTTAGTTGAGATTAATATATACTGATATTAGTTTTAACGAAGGGGCTTTAATTTTAAAAACTTTAAAAATGAGTATAGAAAAATTGAAAGATGTAAAACCAAATCAAAATTTTGTAGAGATGGAGGAGAATATACTAAAGTATTGGGAGGAGGAAAATATTCTTAAGAAATATATTGATAAAAACAAAGACTCTGATAAAAATTTCTCTTTCATAGATGGCCCAATAACTGCAAATAATCCCATGGGGGTTCATCATGCGTGGGGTAGAGCATACAAAGATATTGTACAACGATACAAGAATATGCAAGGTTTTGAACAGAGATTCCAAAATGGATTTGATTGTCAAGGGCTTTGGGTGGAGGTTCAGGTGGAGAAAGAGTTAGGATTTAATAGTAAAAAGGATATTTTAGAATATGGAATGGATAAATTTACCAATGCTTGTATTGCAAGAGTTAACAAATATTCTAAAATTCAAACAGAACAATCAAAAAGATTAGGGATGTTTATGGATTGGGAGAATAGTTACTACACTATGTCTGAAACAAACAATCTGTATATTTGGAAATTTTTACAAAAATGCAAAGAAAAAGGCTTAATATACAAGGATAAATCATCTACAACATGGTGTCCTAGATGTGAGACAGGTCTTTCTCAACACGAACAAGCAGATGCATATAGAGATATAGTGGATAAAGCAATATATGTTCTTTTTAAATTAAAAGATTCAGATAGTGAGTACGTATTAGTATGGACAACTACTCCCTGGACCCTTTCAGCAAATGTACTTTTAGCTGTTAATCCTGATTTAGAATATGTAAGAACTAAGATAGATGGGAAAAATGTGTTTCTAGGAAAGGATGCCGCTAAGAGATTAGGAATAGGTGAGTTTGAGGAAGCAGATATTAAAGATTTGGTAGGAAGGAAGTACGAATCTTTACTTGATAATGATATACAAAAGAAATTAGATCATTACATTGTGGAGTGGAATCTAGTTGATTCTGAGAGTGGCTCTGGGATTGTTCATATTGCTCCTGGATGTGGACAGGAAGACTTTGAGTTAGGAGAGAAATTAAAAGTTCCTGCACCTTCCCCTCTTAATAGTGCAGGATATTTTGAAAAAGGTTACTCTAATTTAACAGGGAAGTATGCCCATGAAGTAGCAGATGAAGTAATATCAGAGATAGAGAAGCAAGGCCTTCTTTTTAAAACAGAAGAGTACAAGCACAGCTATCCTCACTGTTGGAGATGTGGTACTAAATGTCTGTTTAGGTTAGAGGATAACTGGTTTATTAAAATAACGGATATTAGAAAAGAACTCAAAGAAGAAGCTTCAAGAGTGAAATGGATACCAGAATTTATCGAGAAAAGAATGCAAGATTGGCTTGATAATATGGGTGATTGGATGATCAGTAGAAAGAGATTTTATGGCCTAGCCCTTCCTTTCTATGAATGTAAAAAATGTGGTAACTTGCATGTAGTTGGTAGTAAGGAAGAACTAAAAGAGTTAGCAATCAATCCAAAGGATGTAGATAAGTTACCTAGCTTACACCGACCTTGGATAGATACGATAAAGGTTAAGTGTCCCAAATGTGACGAGGCTGTTGAAAGAATTACAGATGTAGGAGATTGTTGGTTAGATGCAGGAGTAGTGGGTTTTTCAACACTAAGATATCTGGAAGATAGAAAATATTGGGAAAAATGGTATCCCGCTGAATTTGTAGTAGAGATGATTGAGCAGGTTAGATTATGGTTTTACTCAATGCTTGTGTTTGGAGTAATCTTTGAAGGAAAAGCTCCGTACAGAAATGTTTTAGGGTTTGCTGAAGTAAGAGATGAAAACAATAAAAAAGTAAGTAAAACAAAGGGTAACTATATACCTCTTGATGAAGCTGCTAACAAGGTTGGAACAGATATTATTAGATGGAGTTTTGCAACATCTTCTTTAGGAACTAATATGAGATTTAGCTACAATATCTTAGAAGATATACGGAGGAAATTCTATCTACCTTTGTGGAATTCATATAACTACTTTGTTACTTATGCAAAATTACACAACTGGGAGTATACAGGTTTAAATGAGGAGAAACTAGAACAGGAGATGGACAGATGGATAATTGCTAAACTTAAGGTTTTATTCATAGAAAATGAGAAATTAATGAATGAATACAATATAGCAAAAGCATCTAGAGATGTAGAAGAGTTTGTTAAAGAATTGTCACAGTGGTATATAAGGAGATCAAGAAATAGATTTAAGAAGGGTGATAAAGATGCCTTAACAACACTACACTATGTTTTAGTACAGCTATCAAAAATACTCTCTCCATTTATTCCATTCATATCAGAAGAGATCTATCAAAATATTGTTGTTAATCTAAATATAAATAACCTTAAAGATTCTGTTTCTTTAGAAGAGTATCCTCAATACGCATTAAAAGATACAGAACGAGAGTTAATAGAACAGATGAAGATTGCAAGAGAGGTTTGTTCAAATGGATTAAAAGTAAGAGAATCAGTAGGAATTGGTTTAAGACAACCTCTTGCTAAAGCATATGTAGGTTTAAAAGATGAATACTTAAGAGAGATAGTAAAAGAAGAATTAAATGTAAAGGATATTGAGTATTCAAAAGAAGCTGTAAAGGAAGAGGGAGTATTATCATTTGGGGAGGGTAATTACTATGTTTCTTTAGATACCAATCTGACACTAGAGCTAAGAGAAGAGGGAATAATAAATGAATTTTTAAGAAAGTATAGAGATATTAGAAAGAAAAAGAATTTAAAAATAGATGATTTATTGGTTTTAAATATATCAGTAGGTGAAGGGGAGGTAAGGGATGCTATAAAAGATTTTGTACAAAAGAACAAAAAAGAAATGCATTCTAGTAAAGTACTTTTTGTAGATAGTATAGAAAAGCCAGATGGTGTCTTTAAGATAGCAAAAGAAGAGGTAAAGGTAACCCTGAAGTAGCCAAAAAGAAGGCTTACTATAAGCCAGATTAGGACTTGACATACCTCAATTAATTCTATATATTCAGGCACACGCTCTTTAACGTTGTGCAAGGTGTTGTTGGTTACTAGAACCATCTTCCATTTTCTACTTCTTTCGGGTTGTAGTGCATTTCATTTCTGTTTACAGGATTGTCATGTTTTTGGGATTCTGGTGTAAGTCCAGCGCCTTGCTTGTGCAGGATGTTGTAGGTTATTAGAACCTTCCTTCTTCTACTTTCTTCGGACAGTGGGCGTCTTTTTTCTCTTCGGAGTTATTAGATGTTTGGAGTTCTGGTGTAAGTCCAGCATCCTGCTTGTGCAAGATGTTGTAGATTATTAGAATCTTCCTCTTTCTTACTTCCTTCGGGTTGTAGGACGTCTATCTTCTCTTCGGAGTTGTTAGATGATAAGAGTTCCGGTGTAGGTCCGGCGTCTTGCTTTTTTGTTGCAAAAAATATGAAAAAATCAAAGAGTACTTAGTGAAATTACTCTTTTGTTACATCAACCTTAATCCCTGACAATTTGGAGAACATGTCGGAGGCATCTTTTAATGAAATATCAGAAGAT
>JBAYOB010000024.1:0-8379 GCA_041678505.1 Candidatus Dojkabacteria bacterium
GCCTCTTAGGGATGGGGTAATAGCAGATTCTAGAGTAACAGAAGCATTACTGAGACATTTTTTTGATACGGCACTTGGGAAGTCTAGGTTCTTCAAACCAGATGTAGTTATCAGTGTTCCTGCTGGGATAACGACAGTAGAACAAAGAGCTGTATTAAAAGCAGGTAATGCGGTTGGTTCTAAAAGTATAACTCTCTTGCCAGAGCCTCTGCTTGCTGCATTAGGAGCAGGTCTTCCGATAGAGAAATCAGCAGGAAATATGATAGTAAACATGGGTGGTGGCACTACAGAAGTAGCCATTATGTCCTTAGATGGAATTGTAGAGTACGAATCCTTAAGAATGGCAGGAGATGGTATAAATGAGGCAATAATATCATTTATGAGAAAGAAAAAGGGGATATTAATAGGGGAACAGACAGCAGAAAGTATTAAAATTAAGATAGGATCAGCAGTAGAGGTAAAAGATCCTAAAGAGATGGAGGTGAGAGGGAGAGATATAGGGGCAGGAATGCCAAAATCGATAGTTATAGATTCAAATGATGTAGCAAAAGCAGTAGAAATACCTTTAAGAAGTATAATAAGGAGTATTCAAACTGTGCTAGAAAAAACTCCTCCTGAACTCTCCGCAGATATAATTGATAGGGGAATGGTTATGAGTGGAGGTACTTCTAAGTTGAGAAATTTAGATAAACTTTTCTCAAAAGCTACTGGAGTTCCAGCACACGTTGCAGATGAACCTCTTTACTGTGTTGCTAAAGGTACAGGAATAGCTTTGGAACTATTAGCAATAGGAGAGAGAGTGTTTTCATTTAATAAAGATTTTAGAAGGTAGTATAAAAGTAATTATTTATGTAGAATACAGAGTATGTCAATATTGAAAAAGAGAAAAAACAGTATGAGCTTAAAGGATGTAACCTCTCTGTTAAATGAACTTAGAATCCCTACAGCCTTAGTCTTTACCCCTATAAATTTAGAGTCTGAAAAAAAGAAGTTTTTTAACTCTGAAAAATATAATCCACTATTTCAATACAGAATTGTTAAGAACAGTAACAAGAAAATATTTGAAAAGCTATCAGATATTGAACTGGTATCTGATGTAGATCCAAGGATATCAGACTTTTACATAGGGCTAATAGAAGCAAAAAAGGAGGCAGATAAAATGATGAATGCAGTAGGTAACAATGAGGCAGTCACAGAAATTTCTGTTTCAAGATATGGGAAGCCAACCTCTATACTGTTTAGAAATGCCAGTAAGGTTCTAAGAGGTAGGATGGATTCTTACGATGTCTTAGGTCCTAAAACTGTTAAAAAGTTAAGAGGAGATTACCTAGGTTATGATGAAATAGAGAGAATCTTTTCGGAGGTTTTTAAAGAGTTTGATCTAGAAGATTGGGCTGTAGATAAATCTATGAATATTACAAAGAATGGTGTGAAGGTGGGTATGAAGACAAAGAAGGTCTTAGTAGATCCGAATATTGAGAGAAGTCGTTTTAAGTTAAAGAAAACCTTGGTACATGAGGTAGGGACACATGTATTAAGAGGGGTTAATGGCCTAGAGTCTGGGTTTGAAGTTTTCAGTAAACCTAATTACCCATCATATCTTGATGTGGAGGAGGGATTAGCTACTTGGAATGAGCACGATATGGGACTTCTAAGTGAGGAGTGGTTAAGGAAAAAGGCTGCTTTAGTATATGCTCTCTATGTAGGAGAAGAGATGTCATTTAGACAGCTGTATAACTGTGTGTTAGGTATTTTGCCTAAATATTCTGCTTTTAATACAGTGTATAGAGTAAAAAGAGGGTTGGGAGATACATCTTTTCCAGGTATTTATGCAAAAGATATTACCTATTTTAGAGGTTTTAGGAGAGTTTTAAATAGATTAAAGAAAGATTCCTCTCTGTATGAATTGCTTTATGCAGGAAAGATTGGTTTTAAAGAAACAGAGTGGGTTAGAGAAGGGCTATTACCAAGACCAAAAAGAATTCCTTCAAAAGAGAAGTGGGAAGAGGTTTTCAGAAAAGTTGGATTATAGCTATTCAGTAAATGCAGTTATTATAGCCTCTGCTATATTAACAGGCTCTCCTTCTATTTTGGTCTCGTATGCTTTGTATCCTGGATGAAAACTGAATTCCTGAATATGAGGTTTGTTTCTAATGTACATAAAATCTACTGCTATAAAATCAGCCTGTAGTAAAGAAGAGACTTTCTCAGCTATTAATCTCATCTCTTCATCTGGGTTATTGTACATCTCATAAATGCCTTTACTAACAGTCATAAAACCATCAGAAGCTTTTCTTCTCCACCCTCCTATTACTTTTCCAAGTTTTACAAATAATCTGTAATCTTCAGCTTGATCAGAAAACTCTTGTAGGAAGAAATCTTTTAAATCTTGTGTAGTTAATTCTCTCTGTTGTAGATCTTCATTACTATTTAATTTAAAAACATTCTTTTTTACTTTTTCCTTTCCATCAATATTCTCTAATCGATTTTTACCACGGTACTCTTTAATGATTAGTGGATATTCTTTCAACATCTTTCTCTCTGATAAATAGTTTCCATCAGTTCTAAAGTATGTATTAAAATGAGGGATACTGTTCTTAGAACAAAACATAGCTATTGCTATCTTATTGTAGTAGGGGAAGTTTTTTATAGCCTTTGAATTTTGTACTAAAATCCTATTCTCTGGGTTATTCTTATTGTACTCGTCCGTGTAATCTATAATGTATCTCTTATATTGGTACTCTTTGTCATCGTCCAAACTATGACCTCTGAAGATAATATTACTATATTCCTTTATGTCTCTTCCATTTGCAGTAATGAGTATACTCCCATTTTCGAAAAGAAATTCTAATTGATCATTATATATGAAATCACATTCTATATTTCTCAACTTTAATTCCTCCATTAAACGTGCTGAGCCTGTAGGAATCTCTCCCATACCATCTACTTTTACTCTCTGTCTCTTATCAATTATTAAATATTTCACATTAAATTATCCTAATATTATCTATTAATCCTTTTCTTTTGTATTTTTTCATAATTTTAAAATATCCATTATACTCTTTTAATTTTCTATTAATTATTAACATATCTACTCTGTCAAAGCCTAATCCTGTTTCCTCTATATCTTCCCAATCTCGATGATGAATAATAATTGCGTCTAGGGAAGCGTTTAATTTTAAAGATTCAATAGCTTTTGATTTTTCTATCTCTTTGTTTACACTTAAACCATTTATTATTATTTCCTCATTCTTGTACTCACCAACCGTACTATCTTTTTCTAAATATGACCCTATAATTCCTTCTTTAAGTAGAGTAGGGATATCTTTTTCAAAATATCCAATTGTAACTATCTGTTTTGTTTTGTTGCCTTTTAATAGTCTTTTTACAAAGAATTCTAAAGCATCCTCTCTTTTTTCACCTATTTCAGGATAGAAGTTTAAGTATGATTCAGGCATAGTATTAACCTCTAGTATGCCACCGTTATCTTCTGTTAGAGGTTTAGATATATCATTGGCTATTATATCAATGCCTAGTACAAATGCATGCATACTTTGAGCAAGAGATTCAACGATTGCTTTTATCTCAGGTCCTACTTTGTCGGTATAGTCTTCTGTAATACCACCTCTACTCATACTGGCAACATTTCTTACATAAATCTGTTCTTCTTTTTGAGGAATAGAGGAGAGAGTTAAGTCTTTCTTCTCAAGTAACCTTGTTAGAGGTTCATCTATCTCTATCGGCTTTAATGTATGTGCAGGGTTTAGTTGATCTCTGCGGGGATTTTTATTCTCTTCTTCTACTAATTCTCTTATGGTTGATTTGCCATTACCGATTACAAATGCAGGAATTCTTTTGGTACAAACCTGAAAAGAACCGTCAATAACTAACAGCCTGTAATCTGCTCCGTTTTTATCTCCTTCTACCTGTTTTTGTATCATAACCTTTTGTTGCCACTGCTTTCCTCTATGCTTATCTGTAGCTTCTTTGGCATGATCAAAAGAGGTATATGCTTCTTCTAAAGTATGTATTCCTACTGTAACACCAGACCCACCAGTTAAACCGGTCGGTTTAATTACAACAGGTTTTTCATAATTATCCCAAACTTTTTTAATATGTTCCTTGTCTTTGACAACTTCCCATTTAGGGATATGGAGACCTATTCTTTCCATGTATACATTGGTACTCCACTTATCTCTTTGGGTTTTAACAGAGAAGGCAGAATCTTTGCTACTTGCAATGGAACAGGTAATTTGAGAATTTTTACCACTACCTAATGTGTAATATCTATTCCATGCATAGCTGTACCCTTCCTTAACAGAAGATACCAAGTCTTTTTCTACTACACTAGGAGTCACTTCATAGAGTAGAGTATATGCAGTGTGTAGAACAGGGATGGTTGACATAGATTTAATTCTCTGTTTGATAAGGGTATTAAGGACATATTCTTTAGCATCCTCATAAGAAATTTTTTCTTCAGAGAGCTCAATTAAAGTATCTGCCATCTCTCTCCAAAGAAAAGTCATTTTGGATTTAATTACTAATCTATCGTTATTAAATTTATACTCTTCCATAAATACAGGGTGGAAACTTTTAATTAGGTTTAGTATCTCTGCTATCGAATCACTCTGCTGTAGGTTGATAATAATGGTTGATATCTCGGATTCTAGATTTAGTCCTTGTAGAATTTGTACTTTACTCATTTGATTTACTTTGAATTTATATATTTATTCTTGATGTATTTCATTATTAACACAGCTACATCTGTTACTTCTCCTTTATCTACTTTGTAATGCAATCTTAAGCCAGGGTTATAGTTTATTTCATTAATAGCGCACTTACTTGGTTTAGAAATATCTTCCGTGATTATATCTACACCACCAAACTCTGCGCCTACAGCCTTTACTGATTTTACAGCCATCTGTTTATAGAAATCATGAACTTCATCCATACACTCCTCTGTAGTTCCTCCTGTTGTAAGATTACAGTTATATCTTAATATTACCTCTTCTTTCTCTTCAGGAATTGATTCTAGGTTTAAGTTATTTCTTTGTAATTTCAAAATTACTTCATTGTCTATGAGAATTGGCATTAGAAGGGTCTTTTTTCTAATCTCATTTGTTTGTGAGATTAGTGCCCTTATTGTATTTTTCCCATTACCAACAATATGTGCAGCTTTTCTACGAACAGCACCTATAATTTCGTTACCTAATACTAAAAGCCTGTAGTTATCCCCTGATATGAACTCCTCTCCTAAAACTTTATACTTAGTAGGTGCTTTGGAGTGTTTTAAAGCATTGTCAAAAGCTTTTAGTACTTGCTCTTCATTTTGAGGCAGTATTGTTATCCCTATACCTCCTAACTGTTGAGTGGGCTTAATCACTATATCTTTATACTGTGCAAAAAACTTTATTGCATCTATGGGGAATTCTAGATTTTCTTGCTTGGGTACAGGTAGTTCTGCTTTTCTAAGAACAAGGTTTGTTAAATGTTTCCTTTTACATATTGTTGTGCTGGTGGTAGTTGTTAGTGGGGTAGCGGTATTTATGATATACCAGCTTTTTCCGCTATCTTGAAATTTCGCTAGGAGACTTTTTACTAAAATTTCATATTTAATACCTAGTTTATCTGCAGCTTGCACATAGTATGCTAAGTGAATATTACCAGTTTCTTTTAGGTATTCTTCGTATGTTTTCATATTATTTAAACGTTTTACTTGTATCAATTAGGTAGCCTTTTAGATCATTCTTGCCTAAAACTACAGGGTATATACTATCTGTTACTATTATGGTCTCAATATTCTTTATCTCTCCAGATATTTTAATCTTTATCTCAATAACTGGTCTTATAGTTATTTCCTCACCCTCTATTACTTTTGCGATTCTTTTAACATTGCTATCAAGAGTCAATCTTTTCAGATTGTTATCAATATATTCCTGTGCTTCTTTAAATGATTTGAAACTCTTAGGAACATTTAAAGAATCAAAAAACTCTACTGTAGAGAGATATCCTATTCTGTTTGCCCAACTCTTTACTATTCTTGATGTTAATATTCCAGTATCCATAAAAGCAGTACATACCTCTGTTTTAGGTTTTTTCTTCTCATCTTCTGTATTATGAAATAGTAAAATTCTCTCTTGAATATTAACGACCTTCCTACCACTAATAGCTTCAATACTCTCTTCAATCTCCCCTCCAAAAAGGTTTTTTGCCACCCTTATTCCGTGCTTTATACTTTTTACCTCTAAACCTTTTACTTTTTCCAATCTCCATCTTAGTCCAGTCCTGTTTGCTACTTGAATGCCTAATCCAGGTCTTGCATTAAGTTCAAAAACAACAGGTCCTTTCTCTCTGTCCAGTGCGATGTCTACTCCAACATATCCGAGTTTGCTAGCTCTTTGACATATTAAGGCTATTTTTAATATCTCATCCCATTCCGGTATCTGAATACCGCTTAGTTTCTTGTTTTCTCTTAAATCAATAGTAGAATCTATTTCTTCATATATATCACTCATTAAAGATTTAGGGCTCATATGCATAGAGTAGGTGGTTATTCCAGTAGCTATATCTATTCCTGTACATATGGCACCTGAATGCAGATTGGCAGTACCATTAGACCTTTTAGTAGGTAATCTGATCATTCCCATTATTGGAACGTTGTTGAAGCATATTATTCTAATATCTGGTACTCCTTTGTATGAATACTGTTTTAGAAGAGAATCAGTCTTTATCCTTTCCTCTATTATTGCAATATCGCTTTTTGAACTCATAGAAAATCTTCCTTCTAGTATATTTTCTATATGTAGAACAATATCTCTTTTACTCATTGCCTGACCGTTTGACCTTATCCATGCAGTTTCACCTTTTCTTTTTCCATAGAAGACAAGAATACCGTTTCCTCCAGTTCCTTTGTTTGGTTTAATAACAAAACTTTTAGGTAAAGAGTCCCAATCTAGAAACTTTAACTGTTGTTTATTCTTAATCAGTTTGTATATCTCTGGTGTTTTAATATTTTCTCTGGCTAGTATTTTCTTAGTTAAAACCTTGTTATCAGCAATATTTTTTGCAGAAGGGGAGTTGTAAGGACGAATATATTCCTGATTCCTTCTGTTTAAACCTAATATATTTCTGTATTCTCTACTTACCATCATTGTCTTTCTGGCTAACTATTGTAGTAAATCTAGCGAGATCTTTTACTCTTAACCCTTTAAATTGCCCCACTAAGAGATTTGTTAATATTAATAAGGGCACTATCCATAGGTTATTGATAATATATGAAGAAATTACATCTCTAGTTATTACAAACCATCCTATTGTAGATACAAATATTGTTGCTGCAAGGGTCATCAAGCTTGTTTTTACTCTTTTTCTTACATAGGAGGTTATGAAAAAATCAGAAAGTGCTGCTATTGATATTACTGCTAGAGGAGGTATATTAGCCATATTATCTAGTCCAAAACCGTATCTATTTATTATTAAAAATACTAATACTAATACCACTGAAAGAAGACAGTAGTTTATAGCGATTCTTGTAATGTAGTGCATTCTAATTTTTCTAAGAAATGAGTAAGAAAAGAGAGTAGTAAATATTACAATTACGGTTATAGCAAGACCGTATCTAAGACCGGTGTATGAGTATGCTATTGCAAGTATTATGGGAGCATATATTCCGTATGTTTTAGATCCAAGGATATATCTGGATACACTTACTATTGTGGCTAGCAAAGTTATTGCTACGAGTAATTCCAAAATTTGTCTAGAGACTCCATTTTCTAATATCCATAATGTAAAAGAAGAGTAATCCATCTGTTTACTAATGACAATTTATTTTATGGCAGATTCTAAAAGATTATACTATCTGTAGGGTAGGCTTGTCGATTATCTAAAATTGAGTAAAAAAAGAGCCACAAAAATTTTGTGGCTCCATTACTTGCAGATTAGTGAGGTTATTCTAATTCAACAGTAGCACCGGCTTCCTCAAACTGTTTCTTGATGTCTTCTGCTTCATCTTTAGAAACACCTTCTTTGATGGTCTGAGGTTCTGAGCTTTCTACTAGATCTTTAGCTTCTTTGAGTCCTAGTTCTGTGAGGCTTCTTACAACTTTAATAACTCCAATCTTGTTAGAGCCTCCCTCTTTTAAGACAATGTTAAATGAAGATTTTTCTTCTTCAGCTGGAGCTGCCTCAGCTGTAGGAGCTGTTGTCATGACGGGTGCTGCAGCACTTACTCCAAACTTGTCTTCCATTACCTTTACTAAATCTGCTAGCTCTAGAACAGACATTTTTTCTACTATGTCCATTACTTTCTTACCATCTGCAGATAATTTTGGTAACTCTTTTTTCTCTTCTGCCATTTTGTAAATAATTATAATTTAATTA
>JBAYOB010000025.1:0-6972 GCA_041678505.1 Candidatus Dojkabacteria bacterium
AATACAAGACAGTGATATTTTAATTTACCATATAGCAGAGAGAAAAATTGAGAAAGTTGGAGAAAGAGAACCTAATGATTTTGTAGGTGTATCTAGTGACGGTGACATTATCCTATGCTCTATTGAACACTTCCTAATTAATTCATACGATGAGTATTCTACTAAGTTTACAATCAAAAAATTAGAAGGAGAGATTGAGAAAGAGATGGAATTCTTTGAAACTATCAAACCCATATATTTAGATGAAAAAAGAATTGTTGCAGTAACAGCTATGGATTTTTTACAACAGCATCAGTATGAAATTAATCTAAGTAATGGAGAGATGAAAGAGGAAATTTTTCAGAAAGAAAAGGTTGCTGTAAGAATACCGAAAAACTTTAATCTAAAAAATACGTATCTCTTTAACAAAGATATGTATGTTATAGAGGATGTATTTGGCAACCTATGCCTCTATCGAACGCTCTTTTAAACTCTTTAACTTAAAGTGGTAGACTATGTAAAGAACAATATTTGAAAGTAGCTGCACTCCAAAAGTAACCCATACAACTGCAATATATCCATACTGTTTAATTACAACAATATTTAGAATTACATTGATAATTCCTGATAGTATGTTTTGAATAGCCATAAGTTTACCGTGTCCTGTTGATGTAATTATACCTGTATTAATAACAACAACTGGTACTGCAGTAGCAAAAGTAAGTGTTACTGGAAGAAGTATTGATTCTAAGATCTCTCCAAAATATATTGGGAAAAGAAGTTTAATAGCTACTGTTGAGATGATCATAGAGAAAGGTATGAAGATGATGCTAAAAACTAAAGTTGAGAAAAGAAGTTTCTTAAATTGATTCTGTATGCCTGTAAATTTTTTCTTTGCAAATTCCTCTACTACTGTAGGTGCAAGCACCTGTCCAATTACTATAAAAGGCAAGAGAAATTCCGTATTTATCTTGTTCAATAGTTCATATACCGCTATCTCTTCAAAAAGATTTTCCTTTCCTAATATTAATACATTTACTTTAGAAAAAAGATAATGCCCTAGTGCAGCAATACCAAAATATATTGCATAGGTTAATATATCTTTTAAAACCTTCCTGTCTAATTTAAACTTGTACCCTCTATGCGAAAAAAGAAGTATTAACAGATACGATGTGTAGTATGTTAAAGGTGCTACTATTGCTCCTTTTATTCCAAAATTTGTAACTAAGAAATATGATGCTAGGATACCTATCACACTATTTACAATTGTTACAATAGCTAACCTCTTAAATTTCTTAAGACCTCTTAATATACCATCCATTAAAGATGTAAGCGGATTGATAAAAATCATAGGAAGTGCATATACAAGATAGTGAGGGGTCTTTGGAAAAAGAACTTTTCTAAAAGATAGAACTACAACTATCACAATTACAGATACAGAGAGTATTACTAAACCTAAATTAAAAAATACTTTCTTTACCCTCTCTTTCTCTTGTGAGTTGTACAAAGCAACATATCTAGATACAGATGTAGATATTCCAAAATCAGTAAAAAGAGTTAACAGTAAAAGCGTGGAACTAACATATCCATACATTCCCATATCCTCTTTTGTTAAAAGGTATGTTGCGATAAAGAACATTACTGCAGTAGTACCCTGTTTAAAGAGTACCTGCGTAAAACGCCAAATAAAGGGTGTAATATTCCTTTTCAAAAAAGAAGTCTTAGGAAAACAAGAGTTAAAAGTTTTAATTACACATATCATTCAAGCAGAGCCTTATAAGTAAGTTTTGCTGTTTTCTCCCATGTAAATTTCATAGAATACTGATAGGCTTCCTCTACCTGCTTTTTGTACTTTACTGGTTTTGTACATATGTCATAGATAGCCTCTCCTGTTTCATCTGGATCTGCACCATCTACCATTTTTGCTACATGGGTAAACAGCTCTTCATATACTGGATTTTTATGTAGGATAGCTGGTGTTTTAGCTCTTAGTGCCTCCACAGGGGATAGGCCAAAACCTTCATAGAAAGATAGGTGTATAAAGGCGAAAGAGTTTTTTAGTAAAGAATACTTCTGATTGTCTTCATAGAATCCTGTAAATATGACATTCTCTTTAATATCCTCTCTCTCTATTAACTCATTAAGCTCCTGTACCTCTCTAAGACCTTGATCTTGAAATTTACCTCCTGCAATTACTAGGTATGGTGGCTCCTTATGTACTTTCTCAGGAAGCTTATCCTTCTTAACCTTTAACAGTTTTAAAAACTTAGCATAACCTTTGATAACACCATCAGAATTCTTACTTCTGTTTATACCTCCTCCCATATACAATAGATAGCCTCTCTCTTTGTAATCTTTTGGCAATATGTCATCTATATTTACCTCCTTCTTGTCCAAATCTACACCTAAGTATGTTACCTTTACATTATCTTTAGGATATTTAGGATAGTATTTTAAAAAGTCTTTCTTTGTAGTTTCTGAATTACACAGTATCCCCTTACACTTCATACATTTGTTTAACGTCATCCAGTACTGTACTTTTCTAATCTGATTGTGAATCTTAGATTTTTGTGAATACATATTAAACTTAGGAAGATTCATATCATGTACAAAAAGAACTACTGGTAATTTTCTAACTGGAAAGTTTCTCCAAAAGTATGGACAGAAGTATATGCTATCTTTCTGTTTAATCTCTTCTATCTTAGGTAATACCTTTGAGTAGTACCATAGGTCATTTTTAAAATCACTTACCTGATACTTCCCTATATTCACTATCTTCACATTCCTGTGTTTGTATATTACATCACATAGTGTAGTGGGTTTGTCTGCAAAAAGTAGAAGAGAGAAGTTTGTTTCAGGATATTGCCTAACTAATGCACATACTACATTCTTAGTGTATTGACCTATACCTGCATATGCAAATTGATCCTGTGTTGTAGTAGCATCTATTATGATATGCATATTAGTACTAAACTATATCAAAATACTCCTCCAGCATCTCAGTAGACGATCTTGCTTCATCTAACTTTGTATTTATCAGTATTGAGATATTTGACACCTGTGCTTTTCTATCAAAATCTGATAATTTAGCCTCATGTATTGGGGTATCAATTCCTTGTAATCTCAATATCTCCTGTGCAAACTCATATCTTGAAAGTGAGTCTCTACTACACACATGATATATTCCTGGATCTATTTTATCCTCTAATGCTAGTATTATGGCTTCACTTAAATCTCTTACATATGTTGGACAGCCTACTTCATCTGTCACTACTTTTAATTCAGGTAATTCTCTTGCATATTTAGATATCTTATCTATGAAGTTAGTAGCACCTGGCCCAAAAAGCCACGAGGTTCTAAGTATGTAATTAGTACCTCCTGTTTCTAGAATTCTCTGTTCTCCATCTAGTTTAGATACCCCATATATATTCAGCGGATTAAATTCTTTATGATCTTCTTTGTAACCCTCTTCTCTGTTATCTCCAAAGATGTAGTCGGTGGATATATGGATAAATGGGATATTTTGTTCTTTACATATCTTAGCCATATACTCAGGAGCATCTGCATTAACCCTAAAAGCTACCTTAGGATTATCCTCTGCGGCATTTACATCTGTGAAGGCTGCACAGTTTACTACATAATCAGCTTTCTTTTCATACACCATATCTCTTACCTGTTGCTCATCCGTTATATCAATTCCTCCATCTGCTTTATCATTTCTAATCACTTCAAAATCTGGATGTTTCTCCTCTAAGAGATCTGAGAGATAGGAACCTAGCATACCACTGGAACCAAATAGTAGGACTTTTTTCATTTTAAGAAAGTAAAAATTAAAATAGATCTTCTGGATTATTTTTCAATATCTTATCCAATGTTGGTGCATTAGCATCTTTTTCTGAAACTATTGGCTCCTCTATACCCCACTCTTCCAACTTCCAATCTATATCTATATATGGGTCATCCCACCTTATAGCTCTTTCACTATCTTTACTGTATCCACCTCCTCCCACCATATATTCAAAATGAGTATCATCTGTTAGTGCTACAAAGCCATGGGCAAAACCTGCTGGTAACAGAAACATCTTGTGATTATCCTCTGTTAATTCCACTAATGCATATTTACCAAATGTAGGAGAATCCTTTCTAATATCTACTGCCACATCTATGACTGCTCCTTTTGTTACTCTTACCAACTTGTGTTGTGCATACTCTCCCTTTTGCCAATGTAATCCTCTTAATACTCCTTTGGATGATTTTGAATGGTTTGTTTGTACCCAATGTATCTCTATTCCATTCTTTTTAAACTCTTCTTCATTAAATGTTTCTTTAAAAAATCCTCTTTCATCTTCAAATACTCTTGGGGTTATTACTACTAGTCCCTCTATTTCCTGTATATCTTTTTCAAATAGCATATGTCGTTTTTAAAAAGTTAATACCCTATTCTATCAAATTTCTATAGAACCTGTTGGGTAGATATATAATGAAGGAGAACAAGACCCTATACTTACGAGGTACTAAGCGACGCCTTCCATTTTTTATTGACAAATTCCTAGAAATATTTTAAGATCTAGTTGGATCATCAGGGAGAATACGAGCCATTATCTACGTGATAATGTGTGGACGCCTCCCACTTTTTTTAGTTCAAGCTTTCCTTTCTCATGTTCTAGATATACTTTGTATTGCTTAAACTCTCGTAGTAAAGAAGACTCCGATTTAGTGTTTGGAATTATTATCTTTTCAAGTTTATTCTCTTCTGAAAGAAATTTGTGTAAACAGAAAAAATCTCCATCTCCAGATACTATTACAGCCTTATCATATCTATCATATTCAACCCTACAAGAGTGAAGAACTAACTCCGCATCTATATTCCCTTTGTATTTCTTACTACTATTTAATACAACGGGTTTGTATACTAATTCAAAACCTTTCTTTATTAAATTACTGTACAGTTTCTCATACTTAGGAATATATCCAATAAATAAGATCGCTTTTTTAACACGGAATTTATTAAAAAGATATACTCGAAATTTTTTGTAATCTAATTCCCAACCCTTATATACGAACTTTCCTCTCTTTTTAATACTTTTTGAAACCCCTAGATTTAGGTTTTGACTATCAATAAAGGCATATACTGTTGGATATTTTTTAATTGACACATACTCATTATATGTACAAGCAAGAAAACACACAAGGCAAAAAGCCTTTAAGCAAGCACTTTTTCATTAACTATTAATCTTACTTTGCTAACTCTACCAATGAGTCATCCCCTATATACATTGTATCTGCCTTAGGATATCCATTCTTCTGAGTTACCTCTGCATTCCACCCTATAAGGGAGCTATCTAATATGGTATCTAGATCATGAATATTACAGTTACCCATTAGGATACTGTTTTCTATCTGAGCATTCTTAACTACACTATCTGCTCCTATTGATGTAAAGGGACCAATATATGCATTCTCTACAGTAACGTTCTCTGCAATAGATACAGGGCCTCTGAGAACACTATTTTTAACTACTGAGCCCTTCCCTACCTCAATATTACCCTCCATCTTAGAATCTTGTATTTCACCTTCACATTTATCTAAACACTCCCTTTCTAGAATCAACCTATTTGCTAAGATGATATCCTCTGGTGCTCCTGTATCCTTCCACCAACCTGTCACCTCTGAAGCTGTAAAGGTATGTCCATTCTCTATTAACCAGTTATTAATAACAGGTGGATAATATTCTGGTTTTCCTGTTCCTTTAGGATCTATCGGTTTAGCATATTTAAATGCCTTAAACACAGCAGGTGTAAAGAAATATATCGCAGAAAGTACTAAGTCACTTACATACTCCTTAGGTTTCTCTACTGTATTTACTATCTTATCTCCCTCCATTACTGCTACTCCAAAGTTCTGATAATCTGGTCTCCTAACTACTAGTACATGTGCATCTGATTTTTTCTTCTTAAAATCTTTGTAATGCTCCTCTAACCCTCCTGTTAAAATATTATCTCCTGCAGAGAAAAGGAATTCATTATCCCCTATTAATTTCTGTGCTAACTTAATGGGATACATCATTCCATTGGGTTCTGGTTGCTCTATGTAAAATAGTTTGACTCCTCTACCAAATCTTTTACCATCTCCCAGTACCTCTGCTATCTCCGTATCCCCCTTATTCACATTTATTATTATCTCCTTTATTCCTAAATCTACAGCATCCTTAATTATTCTCTCTATCATTGGTCTATTCCCTATCGGTAATAGGTGCTTGTTTTTTGTATGAGTAAGCGGTCTTAATCTTGTTCCTCTTCCTCCTGCAAGTATGAGTGCTTTCATTTAATTATATATTAAAAATTATTTAATCCTTTTCTCTAAATATTTCTCTGCTAATACATCAGCTTTCTTCTTTAAAGGTTTCCACCACTGTTCATTATCTACATACCACTGTACTGTATTTGCCAACCATTCATCTACTGTTTTAGATGGTTTGTAATTTAGTTTCTTTTGAGCTTTACTAAAATCAATAGCATATCTTAAATCATGACCCTTCCTATCTCCCACATGTACTATCAAGTCCTTAGGCTTATCCAAAAGTTTAAGTATCTCTCTTATTATCCATATATTCTGTTTCTCACCATCCCCACCAAAGAGATATGTCTCTCCTATCTTACCTTTCTTAATACACTTCTCTATACCAATACAGTGATCTTCTACATGAATCCAATCTCTTACCTGTTTACCATTCCCATATACAGGTATCTCCTGATCCATCATAGCTCTTGTAATTGCAAGTGGTACTAATTTCTCTGGATATTGGTAAGGACCATAATTATTAGAACAGTTAGATATTGTAATGGGTAGTTTGTGTGTAGCATGATATGCTCTTACTAGATGGTCTGATGCCGCCTTAGATGCAGAGTATACACTTCTAGGATCATATACCATGTCTTCATAGAATTTTGCTTTAGGGTCATTTAATGGTAATTCTCCAAATACTTCATCTGT
>JBAYOB010000026.1:0-5375 GCA_041678505.1 Candidatus Dojkabacteria bacterium
AGAGTACAAGGATATGATGAAGAATATAGAGAAAGCAGACAAGGATGTAAAAAAAGAAGATGTAGTAATATTAGGTAAATCTAAGGAAAAATGTCCTGAGTGTAAGGGTAGTATGGTTGTACGGGTAGGTAGGTACGGTAAGTTTTTAAGCTGTTCTAAATTCCCAGAATGCAAGGGTATGAAAGATTTAGAAGGAGAAGAGGATAAGTTGGATTATGAAAAATATTACAAACCTGAAAAATGTCCTGAATGTGGAAGTAAGATGATACTTAAAAGAGGTAAATACGGTAAGTTTTGGGCATGTGAGAGATATCCGGAATGTAAGGGTATAGTATCTCTGCTTTTAAATGAGAAATGCCCTGAATGTGGTCATCATTTGGTAGAAAGAAGAGGGAAATGGGGTAAAACTTTCATAGGGTGTAGCAACTACCCAAATTGCAAATATATTAAAAAAGAGAAATCAAAGAAGAAAAAAGAAGAGGAAAGTTAACTTAGATTTAATAACTATCTGTTACGATAGTTGTATGCTCCCAAGAGAAAAATATCTTAAAAGAGGTATAGACAATCTTACAGATGTAGACTTAATTGCTATCCTAATAGGTAGCGGGATTAAAGGGAAAAATTTTCTTTCTGTTTCCAGAGGGGTTGTTAATAGTATTAGGAAAGTAGTAAAAAGCAAGCAAGAATTAAAGGTAAAGGACATTACAAAGGTTGAGGGAGTAGGGGATATTACTGCTATGAAAATACTGTCAGGGATAGAGTTAGGTAGGAGGCTTTACGGTTTAAATGATAAAGAAAAAATTGTAGTAAGAAACTCCACAGAGGCATATGAACTTTTAAAAGATATTTCAAAAAAGAAACAAGAATACATTATCTCTCTTTTCCTTAATTCTAGATTTGAGCTATTAGATAAAAGAGTAATATGTATCGGTAGCCTAGATGGGGTAAGTGTTTTACCAAGAGATATTATAATCCCAGCTTTAGAGCTGAATGCAAGTAGCATTATAATGGCACATAATCATCCTTCAGGGGATGCTACTCCAAGTAAGGAAGATATAGATATTACAGATAGAATAAGAGAGAGTTTAGAGTTAGTAGGTCTTAATCTTCTAGATCATATAGTCATAGGTCAAGATGAATGGAAAAGTATTTAAGTCAAAAGTTGTCAAACTGAATACAAAACTGTATAATCCAGCTGTTTAATATATCTCATATATCTTTGTCCATTCCTGGACTATGTCCAACAAAGATATTAATAAAAGGAAAGGAAATACAATGACAGAAGTCAAAAAAGAGGTCTCAAAGAAAACAGAGACTAAAAAGAAAAGTTTTCAAATTCCTGAATTGATAGATTTTCTAAAAGCAGGGTGTCACTTTGGACATAAGAAGAGTGCATGGAATCCTCGTATGGATAAATATATCTATGATGTTAGAAATGGTATCCATATAATTGATCTTGTGAAAACGAGAGAACTCCTAGAGAATGCCTTGCAGATGTTATCTGATTATTCAGAGAAAGGAAATATTTTGATAGTAGGAACAAAAGGACAGGCCGCTTCATTGATAAGAAAGGTTGCGGAGGAGAAAGGGATGTTTTACATTAATAGAAGATGGATGGGAGGTCTTTTTACAAACTTTGAAGGTGTAAAAAGGAGCGTCCAAGGATTACTGAAAATGGAAGAACAACTAGCCTCTGGTTTAGACCATCTTGTTAAAAAAGAGAAACTTTTAATGGAAAGAGACATTGATAGGTTAAATAGAATCTATGAGGGTATTAAGTTCATGGATAAGTTACCAGAAGTAGTGATTGTGATAGACAGTCAAGTTGAAAAGAATGCTATAAAAGAGGCAAGGACTGTAGGTGTCCCAATTGTGGCTTTAATTGATACTAACTGTAACCCAGATATTATTGATTACCCAATACCTGCAAATGATGACTCAATAAAGAGCATATCTCTTTTTACCAATCTTTTTGGAGAAATTGTAGGACAATCCAAAAAATCTCTTTCACTAATAGCCCTTAGAAGAGATCATGAAGCTAAGTTAGAAAAGTTAAGGAAGGATTATGCGGAAGAGAAAGCAAGAAGGGAGAAGATGGAAGAGGAGGAGAGAGGAAGAATGAGGGCTCTTAAAGAGGGTAAGATAGATGAAACTGCAGCTGTTTCTGTTGTAAGAG
The DNA here is from genome assembly GCA_041678505.1 of Candidatus Dojkabacteria bacterium. GTDB lineage: Bacteria > Patescibacteriota > Dojkabacteria > SC72 > SC72 > UBA2177. The sequence continues at coordinate 2,177 of JBAYOB010000026.1, forward strand.
TGGTTAAAAAAGAGAAAGATATTGAAGAGGATATTCAGAGAGCAGAGAGAGTAAAAGAAGAAAGTAAGAGTATCGATGAGTTGGAACTTTCTACAAGAACAGTAAATGCGCTTAAGGGAGCAAAGATTAAAACAGTAAAAGAATTAAAGAAAATTGCAAAGGATGGTCTAAAAGATATTAAAGGAATCGGTCCTAAAGCAATAAAGGAGATAGAGGAAGTTATTAAATAATTTTTGTATTACTATAAATGAAAATAAGTATAGAAGACATTAAAACTTTAAGAGCTAAAACATCAGCAGGGATGGCTCTTTGCAAAGAAGCTTTGGTTAAATCGGATGGTGATATGGATAAGGCTGTGGAGTATATCAATAAGAGAAGTAGCTCTATAAATAGATTGAGAAATCTAACAGGAGCAAAGATAGGTTTATGCAAGCTTGCACTTGAAGAGGCTGGGAAAGATTTTGAAAAGGCAGTAGAGTTAATAAAGGAAAGAGGTTGGGATGAGCCCATAGGGGAAGATTTAGGAGAAAAGAAAGAAGGTATAATAGAGGCATATGTACATGGTAAAGATCAAAGACTAGCTGCTTTAGTTGAAGTAAATTGTAAAACTGACTTTGTAGCTAGAAATGAAGATTTTAGAAGTTTTGTGCATGAGTTAGCTTTACAGGTAGCAGCTATGAAACCTGAGTATGTTTCTAAGGAAGATATATCTGAAGAAAAGATAAAAGAGCTTAAGGAGCTTTTCACAAAGGAAGCCGATAGCGAAGGGAAGGCTAAGGATATTACAGAGAAGATTGTTGATGGGAAGATGAACAAGTTTTATGAAGAGAAGTGTTTACTTCAACAGAAATGGTTTAAAGATGATAAGAAGAAAATATCAAATCTAGTAGAAGAGGCTGTTCAAAAGTTAGGAGAACCTATCACAGTCTCTAGAATTTTAGTCTGGGAACTATAAGTCTTTAAATGAAACACTTTTTGTTGTAAAATACGGTATGGATACCGAACTTTTTAAAAAAGATATTGAGAAATGCATTCTTCATATCAAGGAAGATCTGTCTCAGATAAGGACTGGCAGGGCAACTCCAGAGTTAGTCGAGGAGGTGGTAATCTCCGCATATGAGACTACTTCTCCTCTTAAGAATTTAGCAACTATCACTTCGGTTGATGCTAAAACTATCAATATCCAACCATGGGATAAGAGTATTTTAGATAATGTTGTTAGTGCAGTAGAGGGTGCAAACTTAGGTTTTACTCCTATTAAAGAAGGAGATAGAGTCTTAGTTAAAACACCTGATTTAACAGAAGAGAGAAGGAAAGAATATGTTAAGATCATGAAGGAAAGGATTGAAGATGGGAGGGTTGCTGTGAGGCAGGTTAGACAGAAATATATGAAGGAGATTGATCAGGCTCAGAAAGATGGTCTCTCAGAAGATGAGGCAGATAGGCTAAGAGAGGAGATAGAGAGGGTAGTTAAAGAGACAAATGAGCAGATAGAAGACATAAGGAGTGTAAAAGAGGCGGATTTGATGACTATTTAAGTTCTAGTTGTAGTTTATGTTTTCTATATTAATAAATATACTCCTTTTTGTTTTAATAATTGGTTTTCTTACCTTTATTCATGAATTAGGCCATTTTTTAGCTGCAAAAGCTATTAGAACTAAGGTTTATGAATTCTCTTTAGGTTTCGGTCCTAAGCTTATCTCAAAGAAATATGGAGAGACCCTTTACTGTATTAGAATCATACCTTTAGGAGGTTTTGTTAAAATTTTAGGAGATGGAGATCCAGGAAAAGATAAAGATGAGGAAATACTAAAAGATAGTGAATACAACCTGAATAATAAACCTAAAGGATTGCAAATGATGGTTATGTTAGCAGGAGTATTTATGAATCTTCTCTTTGCAGTTATCTTCTATTACGTAATATTGGGATTTAGTGGGTGGAGGACTAATCCTTTGTTTGCTAATTTAGAAGAAATAAATATGGTAGGTGTGTCTGTGGAGAGGGTTATAGCATACGAAGCTATCTCGGATGAGAGTGCTGATATAGCAGGAGTTCCTGAGTATGGAATTATTAAACAGATCAATGGAGAGGACATAGATGATAGAGATGCTTTAACAAAGATAATAAAGGAGAGCGAAGATGTATCCTTGTTCATATGTGATGACCAATTAAATGACTGTAAAGAGTATGTTGTAAACAGTAATGAGGAGGGTAAGATAGGTGTTTATATAGCCTATGGGTACATCTTAGACTATTCAGATGTCAAACCCCTGGGGGGTATCCTCTATCTGGTAAATAATCTAAAGATTGTTTCAAATCTATTAAGGGATATGATTGGAGTAGCTAAAAAAACAGGGGATTATACTGAACTTTCTAATACTGTATCAGGTCCTGTAGGTATATTTTTAATAATAGATAATTTTAAGAGTAAGGGTTTTGTTGTTCTTCTTTCTTTAGTTGCTGATCTTTCTCTTTCTTTAGCTATCATGAATCTTCTCCCTATTCCTGCCTTAGATGGGGGTAGGGTATTGATATTGTTAATAGAGAGTATATTTAGGAAGGATTTGAATGAGAAGGTTAAGTCTTTGATAATAAATATTAGTTTTGTATTGTTAATGATTTTGGTTGTACTAGTAATCATTAAAGATTTTATTAATATAGAGGTTATGAAGAGTATGTTAGGTTAAGTTCTTGTAAATGTTAATTTATTAAGTTATATTATTCTAATCAATCTGTATAATAAATCAAAATGAAAACGGGACTGTCCAGAGTAGGGGGTTTTTCTAAGAAGAAGAAGATATTGTTGATAGTATCCATTGTATTATTTGTGTTGTTTGCTGTATCAGGAGGTTATCTATTGTGGAGGGTAAAACAACCAGAGACTATAGCACCTGAGGGAGGAGAGGCATATGGTCCTGGAGATTGTCCTCTTGAAGATGGTTCTTACAGACATATACCCATAGAATGCGATTATTGTTGTTCATATAATTATGCTACTAATAAATATGACTGTTCGGGATGTACTATATCTTATTATTGTGTAGACAACAAATGGGTAACCACTTTACCTCCTGATGTCACACCTTGTCCATGTTTGGGAGGACAGGGTTGGTGTACATCTACGCCCACACCTACACCCACACCTACACCCACACCTACACCCACACCTACACCCACGCCCACGCCTACGCCTACGCC
>JBAYOB010000027.1:0-5076 GCA_041678505.1 Candidatus Dojkabacteria bacterium
ATTGGTATTAATCTTCCTTCCTTTTTCCTTTTATCTTTTACATAGTTACAGTACTGTATAATTTGTATAGAGGCATCAGTATTAGGACTCTCTTCTAGCTCCTTAAAGAGTTTTATCATCATATTAAAATCTCTAACCTTAGGATTAACATTTGGAGTCTTCTTAAGTATTTTAATGATTTTCTTAAGATCGTCAACAGGCATAACATCTCTAATCCCTAAATTTTCTACATTATCAATAGGGGTAGAAATACTAAGAGGGTTTGTAACTAATTCAAACTCAAAATATTCTTTCTTTTTACCATCAAACTCAATCTCTTTTTTTCTTTTGATATAACCTGCACCGTGTGAGGGATAGAAAACTTTAGAACCAACCTTGAACTTCATACATGTATTTTTGTAATCTTAACTCTCCATTATACCATGAAAATGATATACTTAGAGCATGAATATAGTAGTGATGGGAGGAGGGACAGGATCTACAGTAGTATTAGAAGGTATAAAGAAGTTTAAGGAGTTAAATATATCGGTAATAGTGGGAATGATGGATGATGGAGGAAGTAATGCTGTTGTAAGAGATGAATTTGGGCTTCTGCCATTAAGTGATGTAAGAAAATCAATATTAGCTTTAGCAGATTCTCAAAGTAATGAAGTATTAAGAAAGCTCTTTACCTATAGATTCTCTGAGGGTAATTCGATCAAAGGACATACAGTTGGGAATCTACTTATGGTTTCAATGACTGAGATACTAGGTTCAGAGGAAGAGGCAATTGAGATGTTTAAGAATATATTTAGTGTAAGAGGTAATATTATTCCCGTAACTTTAGATGATGTTAGATTAACAGCTGAGTATGATGATGGTAGTAAAGTTATAGGAGAACACTACATTGATGAACCTAAAGAACATAAGGACATTGTAAGCTTTTCTCTCTCCTCCTCTGCACAGGCCTCTAAAGCAGCTCTCGAAACTATTAAAAAAGCTAACTATATCATTTTAGGTCCAGGAGATCTTTACACTACAGTTATGCCAAATCTTTTAGTGTCAGGTATGAAAGAAGCCCTAAGCTCATCTGATGCAAAGCTAATATATATTGGAAACTTAATGAGTAAAATCGGTCAGACAAGAAACAAAACACATAAAGATATTATTTTAATAATGGAAGAAGCCATAGGTAGGAAATTTGATTATATTCTTTTAAATAATGGAAGATATCCACCACAGGCATATAAAAGGTATTTGGAAGATGGTGAGCATACCATAGAGGATAATCTACATGATGGAGATGGGAGATTGGTTTTAAGAAAAGATTTAGTGGCATCATCTCCTATTAAAAAAGAAAAAGGAGATGCATTAAAAAGAAGTTTAATTAGGCATGATAGTAACAAGGTTGCAAAAGAACTTTACATCATATTCAATATGAATAGGAATAAGATACTTAGAGTACTAAGTTCGTTTCTAGGCTATTACAAAGATTAATCTCCTATTTCATTCATAACAAACTGCACTTTCTCTCCCCATCTTTGAGCATTAGGAGGACAGTAATATGTACCGATTAAGTTAGGAGTATTTAATCCTCTTGAATAGTATTTACCAATCCCTTTTGATACTGTCCAGATACCGTCTTCCCAGTTTGAAAAGGTCATTTTACCCCAGCCCCATGCATTATGAGGTTTAAAGTTGTGTTTCCCTCCGCTAGATTCAATTATTGATATAGCAGCAACTATTCTGTAATCAATACCGTAATGATCTGAAGCCTCAACAAAGACCTCTGCATATTGTGCTAAAGGTGAATTTCTTTTTTCAAGAAACTCTCTAATATTTCTTACCTTAGTACTATCAGGTACATAGGTATATACAGGAACCTCATCAACAACGATATTTCTTGTTAAGACCTTTTCCTCTAATTCTATAGAGGTTGATATTGAAAGGTTTCCTATCTCATTCTGGTTTGCTTGGACATAGCTAGTAGGAATGGTTTGAGAGATAGAGTTAATGAAAGTAGCAAAAAACAGTATTCCTGTAATAGATGCTAGACCTTTTCTAGATTGTATGAGCAGTCTTTTCATTGTATTAATAGTAAAAAGTTAATTATTAACACATTCTCTATTATACCACAAAACACCCTATAGTATAAATATCTACTTATACTGTTTAATACTGTGTTAATATTAAATAGCATATGCATATATATATGAAAGAGAAAAAAGAGAAGAAAAGGAAACCATGGAAATTATTTAGAATGTCCTTAATTATATCATTTTTCGCACTTTTTTTCATCTTATGGATTTTAGAAGGAAATCTGTTTACTTCTGCTTTGAAATATGTTTTTCTACCCAAAAGTAAGGTAAAGTATCAAACATACTCAGTTTCTTTTGATAGTACGGTTTCAGATGTGTATAAGGGAAATATAGAGGAAAGTCTTGGTGCTTTAATATTTGATGAAAAACCAAGATTTAAATTCAGTGATAAAAAAAGTACAGATATTCAATTTTCCATGGTAAGCTCAGAAAATAGCAAAGAGATATCAGGAAAAGACCTAATACCTGTGGTACATATATATTCTCTTCTTGATAGTATCAAACAGAGTGAACTAGATGAGTACAATATATTTGTTTTAAGTAAATTAAATAGTGAGTTTTTAAAAGAAGAGTACGGATTAAGCAGTTTAATACTAGATAGTAGTAAAGATCTATTACAGAAATTAGAGGAAGATGATGGAAATATTGGATTTATAGATTTTAATGACTTAAATATTGGATTTAAGATTTTATCATTAGATGATCATTACTATTTAGAAGATGATTTAGGTTCTCTCTCTGTTAATTTCTATCTTAATACAAAGAAGAACGTAGATGACTTCATTATTTCAGTAATATCAAGAAATATAGATTTAGGAGACTCCTCGTGGAATAGGGAGCAATTAGTAAAGGTTAATATGGGAGGTGTAGTTGCAATGTCAAGAGGTTTAGCTCTTTTGATAGATAATTCTGGAGATAATGGCTATCCTGCAAGAGAGATAGGGGAGTTTTTAGCAGATGCTGATCTAACACATGTTTCAAATGAAGTTTCTTTTGTACCTGGATGTAATGTGTACTCAGGGATGGCATTTTGTTCTAGGCCAGAATATATGGAGGTCTTAAAGCTCTCAGGGGTAGATATTGTTGAATTAACAGGGAATCACAACAATGATTTTGGTGCTCAGCATAGTGCTGAGTCAATACAGATGTATAAAGATGCAGGAATGAGGTATTTTGGTGGAGGACTAAACGATGAAGATGCAAGTGAGATACTGTATGAGAATGTAAATGATTCAATAATAGCCTTCCTTGGATATAATTACTATGACAGTATATATCCAAGTCTTGCACTAGCATCAGAGAATAGGTCTGGTGCAAACTACTATTCGGAGGAGAAAGTAGAGCAAGATATTATAGAGGCAAGAGCGAATGCTGACACTGTTATAGTAACCTTTCAGTTTCAAGAGTGTTGGAGTTATCCATCTTCGGATGTAATATATCCTGTATGTTACAGACCGCTTGATAATCCTGATCAGAGAAAAGTATTTAGAATGGCTATTGATTTCGGTGCTGATATTGTTATTGGGTCACAAGCACATCAGCCCCAAACATATGAATTATATGGTGATGGAATTATATTTTATGGTACAGGAAATCTTTTCTTTGATCAGTACATGTGGATTGGTACAAGGCAGGGTATGATTCTTTCTCACTATATGTATAGTGGAAAGCACATACAAAGTAAAATAACTCCTATTTATACAGATAGAGATCTCATTCCTAAGATAGCGACTCAGGAGCAAGCTGATTTACTTATGAGACTCCTAAGGGAGGCTAGGGAGTGAGATATTACTTAAAGTTATCAAAATATCCTCTAACTCATCATAATTTCTCCGCTCTATATCACAATTTTGTAAAGGAGAGGTGTCATCAAGACAGTTTAAATAGTAGTCCATTTCTCTTAGTATAGCGTAATTTAAAGTAAGGGTATCACTCATATACTCTTCATAGGGAAATGAGTTATTATGTATACTAACGACATAAGGTATTTTAGAAACAGAATTACTGTATAGTGTCTGTCCACGATATGTTGGTAGTAGTAGAGTAGGAGGTTTGTTTTCATCAAAATTCCATTTCTTAACATTGGGGTTTATTGTTACGTTAAGGGATTTTTCTTCTACTAAAAAGTCAGTACCCGCTATATCTTCCCTTCCATTTGATATCTGAATATCTTTGTCCGAAAATACTGTATAGAAAAGACCTTCTCCGATATATCCATTAATATAAAGGAACTGTTTGTTTTTTCTAATTCCCTTAATATATGACTCTATCCTTAAATATTCTTTTAAAGAAGATCCAACATACCAAGGGATTTTAGTTCTTGCAAGTCTAGTTTCGATAATATCAAGGGTGTTTGTTAATATGGGAGAGATATTTTGTGTTTCTTTTTTTTCTTTTTCCAACCTACACTATTATACAAAAAGAGGCTTTTCTTTCAAGCCTCTTTTATATTGTTATCGGTTAGCGGGGTTATTTGATTTTGATTTCTCTTGGTCTTACCTCATCTGTCTTGGGTAATTGTACTGTAAGAACACCATTTTTAAACTCAGCCTCCACTCTGTCCGAGTCTACCTTTGTTGGAAGATTAAAATTTTGTTCAAAGGAACTTTCCATACTCTTGTAGTAATATTTCCTTTTTTTATCCTTCTCTTCTTCCTGTTTTTTGGATCTACCAACTATCGATATGTTATCCTCATTTATTGTTATCTTAATATCCTCCTTGTTTACCCCTGGAAGTGCCATTCTTACAAATACATCATTATCTTCTTCCCAAATATCGGCAGAAAGAGAGTTAAATGATGGTTGTGAAGTAAAGAAATCATCCAAAAGGGTAGGTGCGAAGAAATCATCAAATACAGACCTAAAAGGTGTGTAAATGGAAGGATAAGTTCTTCGACTATCATCTCTTTTTACAATCTTCATAGCATTAGAACTTAAAATTTAGATATAGCAAATGGTAGCACAGAGTGCTAATTCATGTCAAGAGAGGAGTTGTAAA
>JBAYOB010000028.1:0-5047 GCA_041678505.1 Candidatus Dojkabacteria bacterium
GATTGTATAATGCCAATACTTCCGAATCATCAGAAATTCTCATGTGTTCCCAAAAGAATGAATCTGACAAAGTGCCATTCCAATCTAGAAATATTACTTTATTTTTTCGATTTGAATTCATTTGATTTTTGAGTTCTCCTTTCTCTCTGAATTTTATTATATAAAAGATTAACATTTTTCTCATTTCTTTCTACTCACTAAAACAATTGAACCTACGTACATACTTTGCTATACTCAATAGTTAACTCTATCGGACATAGCAATGAACAGTATAGAGAAAAATAATAGACAAGAAATAGATCTAATCAGAGAGAGAAATGCTCTCTATAGTTTTATGCACCTAACAGGCCTAATGTACAAAGATGCATACTCCATCTGTAGATACAGTGATGGATATAGAAAACAAAAAATATATTACGCTGATTTTACAGAGGCTCTTAATCGAAAATATTTCACTACTGCTAAATTTGATTCTGCGATAGTATCCAGAGACTTCCTTATGCTTCTTAGTAAGAAAGATTTACCCTTAAGGAAAAGAGATATTATTGATATATTAAATATACGAAACGACTTCTATAGAAGAGATGATGAAATCCTTCCTGTTGATACCTGTTTTGAGTTTTCCTACAAACCTTCTAATTCAGATGAAGAGATAGCTGTAAGACTATATCCTCATGGACATGAAGGTTTAAGAGAGGAAAGTAATGAAAACTTTGGTACACAGGATATTGCTTTAGAAATTCTACTTTCTAGACAGGCACAGATAAATAGAGAGAAACAGTCATAGTATTATATACTTATTTCTATAAATGACTATACAAATAACTGTAAAATCTAATCAAAAGATCTCCAAAGTAGAGAAAATAGAGAAGGGAGAATACAAAGTTTTTGTTAAATCATCCCCTATTGAAAACAAAGCAAATATTGAAGTCATTAAAGTTCTTTCAGAGTATTTTGATATTCCTAAATCAAGTATTAAGATTAAACTGGGTCTGAAAAGTTCTAAGAAAATCATTGTATTGGATATCTAGTTTTAGATATTAAAATATTGTTAACTACATATAATTCTTCTTGACTGTAATATGTAAATGTTTTAAAATATCCTTAATCACGATGAGAGGACTACCAAAGGTTAACCTTGTTTACCGCGGGAATACCTCTCTTTTTATTTTTTAATTTCTAACTTGTTTCTTAATTTAGAAACGTCAACTATATATTTACTGTACTCCCTTATTAATGATGAATATCTTTCATTTGGTGTAAGTATCTTGTACAATTTACCTTTGCTCTCTAGGTACTTAATCAAACAGAAAAAATCTCCATCTCCTGAAACAATTATAGCTTTATCAAATTTTGCCAATAGGATCATCGTATGCAAGACTAGTTCTGCATCTACATTTCCTTTACAATACACCTTCTTACCTTTGTGAATTTCTAACACATTTTTAAATATCAATATATACCCTACTCCCTGAAGGTATTCATACAATCTTGTATTTCTTTCAATATATCCTATAAAGAGGAATGCCTTTTCAACCTTATATTTATTTCTAAGAAGTAATCTAAATTTCCCCCAATCTAATACCCATCCTCTGCTTTTAATCCCTAAATTAAGATTCTGACTATCTATAAAAGCATAATTAACTTCTTTATGATTCTTACCCATAAAGAAATATTGTACTTTGTAGATATTAAAATATGATGAATTTGAGTTTAAACCTGACTTAACCGTGGAAAGGTTCTTAGATTCATTTTAAACTGCTACTCTTCCTCTTAACTTCTTCTCTAAGTTTTCCTTCATAGATATACCTGCTATCTCAACACTAGGGGATGCATATATTACTGAAAACTTTCTTCCACCTATCTCTATCTTTTCTTCTAAATCTTTAAAAGAGATCTCTGATATATCAAGACCCTCTACTCCTTTCATTATATTTTCCCCAGCATTAATCAATTCTTCATATACTTCAGAATCTTCCATATCTAAAGAGTTCAAGAATTTCTGATAATCTATATTTTTCTCTCCTTCATTAGGAACTAATTGGAAGAGATTAGTATCTGGTTTAAATTTCTCTTTAAATGCAAATACTCTATCTGTTGCAACTACTTTATCCTCATATGAGTAAACGTATTCCTGAGAGGCTACCTCTACTACCTTAGAGGTAAGTGATTCAGTTATATCAATTGTTTCATCTCTACTATCTGTATACATATTATATTGTATCACGAAACTTAAGCTATTCTTTTAAAAACTTAAAGAATTTATTGACTTAGACCTTACAACATGCATATAATTATACTATATGGCTATATCATATAATATGTTGTTTTACATATAGCTGTAGTACTAGACCTAAAAATAATCAACAAGGAGATTATGCTGATTAAAGGTCTGCTCATCTTTCAACATATATCTCACAAAGATAATTAAATTTACATTTTAATATTTTAATGAAAAAAGCATATAGAGAGTCTCTTAAGAAGGTTTTTGTTTCTCTTTTTATTTTCTTTTATACATTTCTTCCCTATGGTTTTGCTATTGCTGATATAGTTAATGAATTTCAGGAGGATAATGTTGCACCTATGGAGATGGAGGTTGTAGAAGAAGAAATGGTTGAAGAGGTACTCCCAGAAGAAGAGATAAAGGAAGGAGAGGCTGTTGTTAATCCAGAGGGAGAGAAACTACTTAAAGATACTATGTCATATCCTGTATGGGATGTTCATGGAGATACTGCTATCACTTATGAGAATGTAGAATTAGGTAAGTTATATACAGCACCACAGGATAGCAGAGTTAGAGTCATATTTACTAAATTACCTGAAGTTAGTTCTAAACTAACTATTGAAAAGATTATTCTTACCCAAGAAGAGATAGATATTACAGGAGCTATTAGTAATATAGCATATGATATTACTACTGATATGGAGAATGGTACATTTGAGTATGATTTGGAATTACCGTCTACGGAAGATGATGTAAAGATAGTATATGTTGAAGAGAGAGAGGATATTTTTACTAATTTAATACCTGTAGATAATGAAATTATTAAGAAGAGAGATACTGTTAAGATTTTTGATTTAGAACACTTCACTACTTTTATAGTATCAGGCATATGGCCAACTACTTCTAATAATAGTATTGTCAACGGTAGAAATACAAATCACATTACTTGGCCTAGATCAGGTGCTAAAAGTGGACTAGAATTTGTTGGTGAAACAGGATTGGAATTAGAAAATTTGATAAACGGAGATGAGTTTATTCTTGGAGAGTTAACACATTACAACCACCCTGTAAGTTCTGCGATTATATGGGCAGATCTTAAAATAACGCTTGGATTACCAATCCCTGTAGATTTTACTTTTAGAGTGGAAATAGATGAAACTTCTAATACCTCCTCCTTAAAAGGCTGTCCTGATTGGCAAATATCCAAAACACCTTGTGATGATAAAATTACTTTTCCTGATAATATAGGTGATCAAATTATTGAAATAGATGGGGTGGAATATACTTTAATAATAGATGGCTTTAAAAGAGAACTAGGAGGAGAAACCATCCCTCATTTTATTACTGAAGAGAATAAAGATAGTACCGCATATCTTGTTGCTCACTTTGTCCCAATTGGACGAATTGTTGTGGAGAAAATAACAGATCCTGTAAATCCTAACAAAACTTTTTCTTTTTCTACAACAGGTGCAGGGTATGATTCGTTCACATTGAAACATGGAGAAAGCAATCAACAGATTTTACCAGTTGGTGATTATCAAGTATCCGAGAGTTTACCTTCTGGTTGGACATTAGTGGATGCTATTTGTATCAGTTCAAAAGGAGAGATCAAGACTCAGACTATCGACAACCTACAATTAGAAGCAGGAGAAACTATTACTTGTACATTTACAAATACGACATTACCTACCCTTACTGTTTACAAAGTCGTTAATAATGACAATGGAGGAGAAAAAGAAATAGAAGATTTCCCACTATATGTAAATGATGTACGTGTTTTATCTGGAGAAACAAATATATTTAACCCTGATACTTACACTGTATCAGAAGAATTTGATTCAGGTACTTACACTCAATCATTTAGTGGTGATTGTGATCAATTAGGTAAAGTGTCTTTAGCTACAGGAGAAAGTAAGACCTGTACTATTACAAACAATGATATTGCGCCATCTCTTACATTAGTAAAAGAAGTTGACAAGAACTATGGTGGAACAGCAAATCCAACAGACTGGACATTAACAGCTACTGGACCAACAAATATATCTGGTAGTGGCGGAGCAACAAGTGGAGATACTTTTGAAGCAGGAACATATATCTTAAGCGAATCAGAAGGTCCTAAAGGATACTCTGCAGGTTCTTGGAGTTGTACTAATAATATAACAGTAGGTGAAGGAAATAGTATTGTATTAGATATTGGTCAATCTACTACTTGTACAATTACAAACTCTGACATTCAACCTCTACTTACTGTTACAAAGATAGTTGTAGGTAGTGATAAAGAAGCCAGTGCCTTTAATCTCTATGTTGGAGATACTCAAGTAACTAGCGGTCAACCAACAGGGTTTAATGCAGGAATATATACCGTTAGGGAAGATGTAGACACAGATTACAACTCTGTCATAGGGAAAGATTGCGCTCCAGATGGTAGTATTACTCTAGCACTAGGAGATACAAAAGAGTGTACTATAACTAATACTAGAAAAACTGGACAAATTACTTTTACTAAAAATATCTCACACGGTGATGCTTCCCCAAGTAATTGGGTCTTTGCGGTGTATAAGGGAGATGAGTTAGTAGGTACATATGATCATGAGGGCCTAGCAACATTAGATACAGGAGAGTATACAGTACAAGAGATAGGTCCTACTCCTTCTCTACCTTACTACTTAGATAGTATAGGAGGGACAGCGTGTACTGGAACCATATCATCTGGAATTGCAGATCTTACAGTAACAGAAAGTGGAGGTACTTGTGTATTCGGAAATACAAAGAAACCAACTATTATTGTTAAAAAATTAATAGAACCTACAAATAGCCAAGATA
>JBAYOB010000029.1:0-5041 GCA_041678505.1 Candidatus Dojkabacteria bacterium
GGGAATACAAAAGAGGGAGATTTCATAGAGCATGCATTCCTATGCAATACACATGATGAGCTATTACTTTTCAGCAATATGGGGAAAGTTTACAATCTTAGAATTTTTGAAATCCCTGAACTAGAACGTACTGCCAAAGGATTACCTTTAGTCAACCTAGTACAGCTTAATCAAGATGAAGTAGTGACATCTGTATTAACAAGAAATCCTAAAGGGAAGATTATGGAGGAGAAAAACAAAGAGTCTAAATACAAGTATTTCTTAATGGTCACAGACAAGGGTATTACAAAGAAAACAAAAATTTCAGAATTTGCAAACATTAGAGCAAACGGATTAACTGCAATAAGGCTAGAAAAAGATGATCAGCTATCCTGGGTTAGAGCTACTACAGGAGAAAATGACATCATAGTGATAACTAGAGAGGGTAAGTCTATTAGATTTAAAGAAAGCGATGTAAGACCTATGGGAAGAAATACAAAAGGTGTCATTGCAATAAAATTCAGAAATGATACGGACTATGTTGTGGGAATGGGTATTGTAGAGAATGAGAAGCAAAAACTCCTTACCTTATCCGAGTTTGGTTATGGGAAGATGTCATTACTTAAAGAGTACGGTATCCAAAAGAGAGGTGGTACTGGTATATTTACATTTAGGGTAACGAAAAAAACTGGTCATGTTGCTGCTGCGAAAATACTAAAAGATGATGATAAGGAGATGGTTGTAATATCAGAAAAATCAAAAGTTATCAGAGCAGACTTAAAAACTATTCCAACACAAGGGAGACAAACCTCTGGTGTTAAAGTTATGAATATTAATGATGCTGATAGAGTTACTACACTAGCATTACTCCCTGATTAATAAATAGGTTACTCCACTTTTACAATAGGTATCTCTCTTGTATATTCCTGTATCTCAACTAATCTTCTTTCTAATTCATCATAGGTCATATCAATTTTTTGATTTTTACCCATTTTATAAAGAAAATACATATCAAAACTTTTCTCAATCTTCTTTCTTACTATTTCTTCAATTGTCTTAATATCTTGTTTGCTTAATGCCATCTTTTTAAATATATATATATTACTAATTAATTTTAGTACATACTAAAATATACTTCCTGACCTAGATAACAGTAAGTGAATCTCATATAAATACCACTATATTGAGAGGTGTTTTTGTTGTAAAATAGATGCTATGACAAAAATAATTACCAGTATAGTTGCCTTCTTCATCTCTTTAAACTCATATACTGTTACTTATCAAGAGTATAGTAGTGATTATGAGCTAAAAGAATCAAATTACTCAAAAGAGATTGCTTTAGAAGAAAATATCAAACTAGAAGAGCTAAAACCTACTAGAAATACATTTACTACCTATACCAATACCAATAGTTACGCTTGGTGGTCGTATCCTAGCAATATTAAAGATGCTACTAGGAGTGGAGATGATCTGTTAGTTTTAGTAAACAAGGAGTATCAATTACCCAGTACATACATACCTCCTGATTTAGTAAGTATATGTCCTACTGTTACTAACATTAGATGTGTTAACAACAGTAATTTTCTCATTAGAGCTATACTAATTAATGATCTTCAAGATTTAGCAAACAATGCTGTTAATGATGGCATTGATCTAAGTGTAAGGTCTGCATACAGGTCATATAGTGTTCAGATAGGGACATATAATCATTGGTTGAGTGTTAATGGAGGTAGTGTTGCAGCGGCAGATAGAATATCTGCAAGGGCTGGGCATAGTGAACATCAACTAGGTACTGTTATAGATTTCAGTACTAATGAGATAAGAGATGGACTCGGAGGTACTTTTGCGTCAACAAGAGCCAGTAAATGGTTAGCTGATAATGCATACAAATACGGTTTTGTTATCTCATTTCCTCAAGGATATGAAAATATTACTGGATATAGCTATGAAAGTTGGCACTACAGATATATCGGGAGAGAGTATGCACAAGAGATGATTAATAGTGGTATGATACTAGCACAGTATTTAAGAAGTAAAAACTAAAATGATTCAGAAAAAGGTTGGAAACATATATATAGCTACAGGCATATTTTTCTGTATTTGTGCTGCCTTTCTATTAGCATATCCACAACTTCCCTTAATACTAAATCTGGTTTCTCTAAACAGCCCTGAGATAGAAAAAGATTCAATTACTCAACCAATCTATGCAGAAGAAAATGACAAAGAAGAAGTTATAGAAAGTATAGAAGAAGACAACATTCTTACCCTTCCACTAATAAAAGCAGAACTTCCTATTGAAAATAGAATCTATATACCCCAAATAGGGGTTAATTCTGAGATATATACAGATGAGAATCCCGATATAGCCCTTGATAAAGGTCCTTGGATTGTCCCTGATTATGCTAATCCTGAGAGTAGATACCTACAAGAGTCTTTTAGACCTATACTAATAGCATCCCATAGGTTTGGATATTCTTCATGGTCTCAGGAGCAAAGAAACTCTATTTCATTTTTTAACTTACCTAATACCGAAGTAGGGGATATCATTATTATAATATGGAATCAAAGAGAGTATGTATATACTATTTTTGATAAAGATGAATCTACTTTTGTCAGAGAAACAGATGCTGATCTCATTTTGTATACCTGTATGTACTACAACTCTCCAAATAGGTTGTTTAGATATGCATACCTTACAACTATAAACAACGAACCCGCCAGCCCATAGTGTTGTTCTTGCCGCTTTGCGATGATATAATTCCCTATATGAATATAGAAAAAGAAACCGTAAAAGAAAGCTTTATTAATATGCAAGAGAGAAAAGGTTCTTCTCAAAAATTTCCTGTCTCAGGAGAACTTTCTAAAAACTGGCAAAGAAAGGTGATTACTCTGAAGGAACTATGGCATATGAATCCTCAACTTTATATTGGGTACAGAATAGATAAGAAATCCAATGAGCCTGATGGTGATTCAGGACATCTTACTGAAAAATTATGGAAAACCACGCTGGATTCTCGAGCACAAAATATGACACAAGCACTTAAGGTTTTAAGAGAAGAAAATATATATCTCCATCCCCAAATATCTCAAGATTTAGAAATTATAAATAAAGACTTAGCATTAATAACTAAAGTTCCAGAGTATAGTGATATACCTGAGACTCCATTAATTCTCTTAAATGACAAAGGGATATTACCTTACACAGCAGGACAGGTAATAGATGGGACTAGACGTATCTTAGCCCTATTTGAATCCTTAACAGATGGAGAAATAGATGATTCTTTACCTATCCCCATATATATGGGAGATTTTCCTACTGTTTCTGCATTAGCGTATAATACAATAGCTTTCGCTCTTGATAATAAACCTATTCTTGAAAGAATTTCACTTCTAGAAGAGAGAACTTCTACACATAAATATAACAACCCAACCACCACCCCATAACATTGACCTACAGGGTGCTTTTTGTTAAAATAAGGTTATATACATAAGATTTTTATCTAAATTTATTCAATAAAAATATGGCTGAGAAAAGTAATATTGAATTTCCTAGAAGTAATAGCCCTATGGGAGCAGATGATACTAGCAAAGGATCCAAAATTGTTGGAGGGTTAGTTGTGGGAGGTATGCTCGCTAGTGCTTTATCTGGTTGTGCAAAGGAGCAAAATACCAAAGCAAATAATCTCAACGTTTATCCTGAAGAAACTCCTATAACAGAGAGAATTTCAGAAGTACCTTTTACTCAAGAAAAAATTGAAGAAAGAAAACTAATTCACCAAGGCTTTTGGACTCTAGAGACAGATATGGATGATAGACCTAATATAGCAGATAAGGATATCATTGCTGGAATATTAACTGATGAAAAAACGGGAATCGCAACCCTATATCTTATGACTGATAAGACAAGAACTCATGATGAACTTGATGGTAAACTTCTTGGTCTAAAACTTGATGGTGAACTTGTAGGTCCAGAATATAATGCTTACTTAGGAGATCTTACAGAAGAAAATATAGAACAGATTGTAATGGAAATAGAGGGTCGTAAACGGATAGAGATAAAAGACTTTAAAATAAAGGATATCGTTACACCTGATGGACTAGTAGAAGAGTTTGCAGAACCTTATGAATATCAAGAGACTTCTGATGTTACATTCATAGACGACTGGACAAGAGAATATCAACCAGAAGACAAGCCTAATATAAAGGATTTAGATATAATCTCAATTCACACAGACCCCAATAATTCTGATGAGAAGAGAGGGGAGGCATCCATCCTATTTGTAATAATGGATGACAAATCAGTAACAATGGAAGAATTAGAAAAACTTGTAGGTAATGTAGATAATGAGTATAAGTACTTTAATGGTTTTGAAGGTATTCTTACAAAAGAAGCAAGAGATAAAATAATAGATGATTTGCATACAAATATTAGACCTAATGTTCGAGGCTTTAATATTAAGAATATAGAAATTGTTTATTTATCTGATTTAATAAAAGAGTAGGGGATTGACTCACATGGCCAGCCCATAGTATAATATAATTGTAATTACTTACTGTTCTTTAAATTATTAATATATACCAATATGAAAAAGTTCACTTCAATATTGGTTCTCTCTGTTAGTATATTACTTGCTAACACATCAATGTTGATGGCAAAGGGTACACCTGACCCTTACGGTCATGTGCCTGTTGATACTGGTTTTATTTTAGATTTTAAAACTGTATCTGCCCTCATTGCATTAGTACTTTTTGGTATTGGTGCTCTATTGATAGTTGCAGGTAAGTACTTTAAGAGTTTATCCAATTAACCAATATATAGGGTACTCATTAAGTACCCCATAGTATTGACGGCTGGGGTGTATATTTAGTATAATGTAAGTAGTTAAAAATTAATCTGCTCTTTAATAATAAATTCCCAAATAAATATAGAAGATACATCGTTAGAGATAGTTATATCTTTTTTATGTTTCTTTTATAGAAACTAGTTCTTTAAAATATACTTGTTTATGTGATATTTATATCCATGTTTATACAAGTATTCATATGGGAAGGTTAATGGTTA
>JBAYOB010000030.1:0-4163 GCA_041678505.1 Candidatus Dojkabacteria bacterium
ACATTGTGGTATTCGTCAGAGGACTTAGAAGGATATAGTTCTACGATATTACTTGAAGAAAAGGATGGAGTGGATTATACAGTAGGTCCACTTAATAGAGAGGAATCATCTCCAAAGCAGGTATTCTATATTAATGAGGGTTATTCTAACAACGAAATAGCCGTATTTGCTTCTACATATGAAAGAAGCATTACTGAAGGTTTTCAGTTTAACTTGTATGACGAATCTTGTTTAAATAAGATAGAGGTAGTTGATATAGATAGGATTTGGGATAATGATTACTTCTTTATAGAATTAAAGAATACTTTAGAACATGAAAAACATTACTGTTTTGATATTGAAAATATAGGAAGTGATGAACCTATTACTCTTTGGTATTCTTCTATTAATCTAAATGGAAACTTGTTTGAAGACGAGGATAAAGATATTCATTACAGTCAAGTAAAGGAAGTAGAGGAAGAGAGAGACCTTCTATATAGTCCTATCCTTAAGTATGGGTTTTAGTGTTAATTTATTTTTTCTTTTGTCTTGGGTCTTTTAGTGTATTCTATTCTAGGATAGGGTGTATATACATTATATAATCCTTGAGGCTTTGATTTTAGGAAAATATCTGTCCATTTTGCTATATCTTTCCGTTTGACTTGTTCCCATAGCTTCTCATACTTCTCCTTAGAAATCATAAAACAAATATCAGATATTATTGTATAGTTTGCTACAAGATTAGCCCTTACTTGCATATGAGGAGGTAAGGATCTATGTATATTCTTAATCTTTCCTTCCTCGTCTATAGAAAAGGAGGTAGAAAAGACTTCCTTATCAGGAGTTAATACCTTAGGTCCTACTGCCCCAACATCATCTCTTTGAGCATGCTCTAATAGTCCCTCTAACCAATCCGAATCTATAATTTTAGTATTCTCATCCAGTATAACTATATACTCACCATTAGACTTTGTTACACCATAGTTTCTCATCTCAGAGATATTATATTTCTTGTCAAAAGGATAAGAATGAACCTTTTGATTACTAATACTATCTTTTATGTCTTTACTTACTAAAACAATTTCATAATTTTTATAATCTGTTTTCTCAAGAATTGAATTAATAGATTCTTTAAGATTCTTGCTGTTATTTTCAGATACTACGACGATTGAAATTAAAGGATCATTCTTAATATTATATTTAATTCTAAAGAATCCTCCTTGTAATCCTTCTGATACAACTCCATCTATCTTTCTCCTCTCTATTGTATCTTCTAGTGCTTTGAATGATGCTTTCTGAGCATATCCTTTTTGATCGTAGGTTAGTGCAGTAGAACCAGGAATTTTTCTCCAGCTGTAGAGTACATCGGGGATATGTACAATATCTTTTTCTTTGATCAGTTCTACTATTCTTAAGAAAAGATCATAATCTTGAGAACCTTCATAACCTTTCCTAAATCCTCCAACCTTATCTACTAAGTCTTTTCTAATTGCAGTTAGATGGCAAAAGTAGTTAGTTGAAAGAAGATAGTCAGGACTATAGTCAAATTTAAATATGGGGTCACATCGTGTACCATTTAATTCCATCTTATCCTCATCACTATATATTAATCCAACAGTAGGGTTCTCATTTATAGCTTTTACTATCTTGTACAGTGCTTGAGGATGTATTACATCATCGTTATCCATTAATGCGAGAAATTCTCCTTTGGCAATTTCAATAGCTGAATTGGAAGCTTCTGATATATGTCCATTCTTTTCTCTAAATACTACTTTTATTTTAGGGTCTTTAGAAATTTCTTTAAGGTATTCTACTAATTTAGTATTTGTCGAGGCATCGTCTGCAAGACATAGTTCCCAATTGGTGTATATTTGTTCTTTAATAGATTGGACAGCTTTCTTAATCCATTTAAGATCTACATTATATACAGGGACAATGATACTTATTAAAGGTTGTTTCTCAAAAGTATCAATTTCTTCTTTTGCTTCTTTGTAGTACTTCTTATCAATTTTGTTCTGCCTGAGGTATATTTGATAGTCCCGATTGTATTCATTGTATTTCATGTGTCTGATAGCAACATATATTCTTAAAGGGAATTCTTTTAAAGGGAATTTTTTGAGTAGTCTTGGTATTGCAATTATATATTTGAGGAATCTCTTTGTATATTTTTTAATTTTTCTGTACATGGTTAAACCTTTCCATATTTTAGTTTGTTTAAATTCTCTAAATTCTAAAGCATCTGGTACTAGAGCATTCTTTTCTTCTTCTAGTAATTGTATACTTTTCTGTAATACTACTTTCTCTTTATTTAATATATTCTTATCTCGTTCTAACTGTGTTTTCTCTGTCTCTAGTTCTCTCTTTCTTTCTATTGGGAATGATTTTACTTCAGTGTCTCCTTTTGTCTTTTGAAGTATTGTAATATCATTCTCATATCCAATTACATACTTTTGAAAAGATACCTCCCAATTCAAACACTTTGCTATTTCTTCTTTAGTAAAACTAAGCTCTTTCTCAATATCCTCTATATCTACTATTTTAGAAAGAGTATTTCCTAGAGCAATATATGTGTTGTATATAGCTCTATATAATACATATCTCTTAGGTATTCCAAATCCAAAAGTCCATTCATAATCTATAAGGGTAGGTTCTTTATCATTAGTTCTAATAATATTATCTAAATTTAAATCTAATATCCCGGGTATAATTACATCATATTTTTCATCTCTTCCTGTTTTGCCAAAAACTTTTTTAAAATCCTCTGATAGATATTCATTTTTAAATGGTAACTGATCTAGTAATTTAGAAAACTCTGTATATATCCTTATACAATCCTCTTTAGAGCCATTCTTTGCACACAATTCTAACTCATGTAAAAGAGTAACTCCTTCTATATACTCAAACTCTAATTTATTCTTATCTACTATCTTTATACTATTTATCTTAAAAGGAAGATTAGATTTAACCAAAAGGTCATGTATTGTTTTAAGCTGTTCTAAAAATTCTTTGCTTTCTTCATTTGCAGCATATTTATGGACAACATACTTTCCATTTAAATCTACTATTTCTGTAGCTAAGGCAAACTTAGGTTTTCTGTAACTATTAAATTTTACATATATTGGTTGGTTATTCATTTTTAATAATTAGTAAGAAAGAATTAGCAAGTTCTCCAAAGAGGTTGTTTTTTTGTAAGCCTTTTGAAACAAGAGCTTCATCAAAAAGTATTTCATTCTCAGTGGGGTGAGGAGAGGGGTATACTATATTAGATACACTATGATTTTCAGAGGGTAAATACTTATCACTAAATATCTCATAACAGAATTTGTAATCAGGTAATGGGTAGTAGAAAGAGATATTATCTTTTTTAAAACCACTTTCTATTAAAAGATCTGTTAGTTCTTTTTTCCCAAATGTTCTAACACCTTGATAATTAGGATATCCTTCTAAGGAATCAAAGAGTATATTTGTATGATCCTCAGGAGCTCCTCTCCAATATTTAAGACCAAATCTATTCTCTATTGCTATGATTAATGTTCCATTCTTTTTAAGAAAACTTTTTGACTCTTTTATCATATCTAAATATGGATTATCTCCTTTTCCATATTTACCTGAGTATTCTAATACACCTATTAAGGTTATATAGTCATATTTTCCTTTTAATTCTTTTTCATATATATTTCCATCTAATACCTCTAAATTCTTTCTGTCTTTATATCTTTCTCTTATTATATTAGCTCTTCTTTCACTTAATTCTACTGTAGTAATATTTAATCCTTTATCTAAGAAGAGACCTGTTAAGGCTCCACAACCTCCTCCTATTTCTAAGAGAGATTCTTTCTTATCAAAGTTATACCAAGAGAGTAGATTATGTCTATCTGGAGACAGGTGGTATTTGATAGGCCAAGAAGGATTATCTTTTATATATTGTTTGATATCCTTAGAGGTCTTCTTTTCTTTAAAGAATTCTAATATTTGATTTTCAACTATATCTCCATCGGAGTAAGTTTGTTCTTCTTTCATATACTTGTCTATTCTATCAAAATCTAGTAGTTAAAACATAGTATTAAGAGACTGTAGTAATCTCATTTGATTTTTTCTTTAACCATAGTATCCTGTATAATAAAATATATACATATTTAATTTAAATAAATACACATATATATGAAAATCCTAGTAACAGGAGG
>JBAYOB010000031.1:0-3682 GCA_041678505.1 Candidatus Dojkabacteria bacterium
CTTGGAGGTGGATATAGTTTAAGAGAGTTCTGGGTAAACAAAAATGGTAGTTGTAAAGTAACAAACAAGGGTAACAGAAAAGAGGTATTTGAGAAGTTAAAAATGATTACTAAGAAAAAGAGTTTCTGGCTAGCAATAGGGGGAATTATACTTTTAGCATTTGCTGTTAATCTTGTAGAAGCTATCTGTTCTGCAGGTATTCCAGCAGTATATACTCAGATACTTTCTTTAAACAATCTAAGTACGTTAGAGTATTATCTTTACATTTTGCTGTATATATTCTTCTTTATGCTTGATGATTTGATAGTGTTTTTTGTAGCTATGACAACTCTTCGTATGACTGGTGCAAATAGTAAGTATAGTAGATTATCTAGTTTAATAGGGGGGGTATTAATGGTTTTAATAGGCTTGTTGTTAATATTTAAGCCTGAGTGGTTAATGTTTGGATAATTCTATTCCAATCCTGTTACCTGCAAAGTTTCCATCACTCATGTTAGGTGTACTGAGTAGAGTTTTCATCTTTCCCTATAAGTAGTAGACAGTTATAATCCTCATTTTCGTAATATTTTTCTGATACTACCTCTACATTAATATTTTGTTCTCGTAAATACTCTATAAACTCTGGTGAGTGTCTTCTGCTCCATCCATTATCGGAGATATCTTTTACTAGTCTGTAGTATGGTTTACTACTTCTAGAATACAGTACTGTTTCTCCATATTTCCATAATTTTAAACCTATACCTCTCCCGTTAACGTAGGACTCTATCATACACATATATATGGGAAATGGTCCTAGCTCCTTGATGGGAGGATTGCCACCTTCCATTTCGTTGTTAATACAGAAAGAGTTTAAAGCGTATACCTTATGTGTTGCAACAATACTATTATTTTTATCAAGTAACTGAAGAGACTGTATTGCTATAGGAGCCGTTACTTCCTCTACATTGTATTCGGATAGTATGCTTTCTTTATTTTCCTTTTCCATTACGGGAGTATTATACTATGAGTTGTAAATAAATGATATTACTTCCTCTTTGGGGGATATTTAAATGTTAATGATTTTGAGAATCTAAAACTACCAGAAATTAGTATGTTAAGAGGATTAATGTTTTTTCTTTGTCTTTATCTGGAGTATCTTTTAGATAAGATTGTATTTTTTCTCTCATTTCTAGTTGGAAATAGAAGGAGTTAGATCTATTTTTTAAAAGCCAATTACAGAATTCACTATTTCTTAAAACAGGAATCATACCATCAGAGAAAAGCAAAATTTGATCTCCTTTCTCTAATTTAAGAGAGTAGGTTTGTATAAAAGTACTTACCTCTTCTTCTCCTGTAAAACATCCCCAACCAATGAGTGAACCTTGTTCGTTTTTAGCTTGAGGATTGTTTCTTAAGTAATTACACCAGCATGGCTCCCACTGATTTTCTTCTTTCAGTTTCCCTTTTAGTTCCTCAGGAATGTGTTCCTTTAATCTATTCTCTTCTGACAACACATCTATATATTTACTAGCTTTCTCTATCTGTTCTCTCCATTCAGCTACATTTTTTAATTCTTCTCCTCTTAACACATTAACGTAACAATCTTCTACTCCTCCGTAGTAGAGTGTATTATTAATTATAATTGCTCCCATTCCTACAGTTTCAGCTAAATCATAATTGTTTTCATCGTTGTATTCTTTGCCTAATTTGTCATTAAGTTCTTTAATATTCTGATTACATTTTAGAAGAATTTCTTTAAAAGAATTAATGTTTTGTAATTTTTGGTCTTTTACAAATGCTTCAGTATATTTTACGAAACTCTCACAGAAAGTAGTCGCAGCACAGTAACCATAATCATCAAATGGATACTCCTTTGTATCTCTTACAAGGCATCTAAGTGGAGAGTCTGCAACGGCATATATTTTAAGTTTTTCATTTAATGCCCATGCATCTCCTATCTTTGAAAATGATCCTTTCCCAGCAGGGTTTTCATGATATACAAAAGGTTTCATATATGTCTAGTATATCACACTAGGTAAGAGTGATATATAATGGGATAGGTTAATTTCTTAATTCTAAGTATATGATATTAGTAACAGGTGCTACAGGTAGAATAGGGCATGTGCTTGTAAAAGAGTTAAACAAGAAATATGGAAGGGTTAAGGTATTTGTTAGAGAAAAATCTAACCTTAAACCATTAGAGGGATGTAATTGTGAGTATGTATATGGTGATATTTTGGATTTAGAGAGTTTAAGAAAAGCAGTAGAGGGTGTAGATACACTATTTCATTTAGCAGCTCATATTAATATCTCTTTTTACGACAAGAAGAAAACACTTAATACTAATGTAAATGGTACTAAGAACGTTCTAAAGGTATGTATGGAGGAGGGTATTAATTTAATATATACAAGCTCTATACATGCTCTTTCTACTTCAGATTATGTGATAACAGAGAACTCTAAGTTGTGTACAGACACAGAGGAGAAGAGAGGTATATATGATCAATCTAAGTCTCTTGCTACTAAGGAGGTTCTCTCTGCAATGGAGAAGGGGTTAAAAACCATTATTCTGATTCCAACAGGTGTTATAGGGCCATATGATTTTAGACCTTCTTCATTTGGTTTAGGAGTAATTCAATCTGTTAAAATAGGACTCTCCTCTACCTTGGAGGGTAAATATGATTATGTGGATGTTAGAGATGTTGTCTCTGGGATAGTTACGGCATTTGATCTTAAAAAGTATGGAGAGATGTATATGTTGTCTGGTCATCTTCTTGATATGAAAACATATATTGAATATCTAAGAGAGTTTAGTGGTACGCCTAAATTAAAACCTTTAGCTCTTGTTAAGAAATCTGTAGCTATATTCTTAGGATATATTTTAGGTTTCTTTAGTAAAAAATCAGCAATAACTCCATATAGTGTGGCTACATTACATAGTAATAGTAATATATCCCATGGGAAGGCTACAAGAGAATTAGGATACAACCCTAGAGATCTTAAGGAGTCTTTGTATGATCAGTATGTGTGGTTTAAGGAAAATGGATATATTTAATTGAAATGAAGTATTACAAAACATACTACAATTCTCCTGTAGGTAAGTTAACTTTGATAAGTGATGGGAGCTCTCTTGTTGCATTGTATTTTAATGAGACAGAGGGTAAGGGGGTAGAGAGGAGGGATGATTTAGATATATTTAATAAAACAAAGGATTGGTTAGACAAATATTTTAAAGGAGAGAAACCTCTGATTCGTGAATTATCACTATCTCCCAAAGGAACTCTTTTTAGAGAGGAGGTATGGAATATTCTTTGTGCTATTCCATATGGTGAGACAGTAACATACAAAGAGGTGGCAAGGAGGTTAAACAGGGGTAATATGTCCTCTCAGGCTGTTGGAGGGGCTGTAGGACACAACCCTATCCCTATTATCATACCTTGTCATCGTGTTATTGGTTCTGATGGTAGTATGGTAGGGTATGCTAGTGGTATTGAGAGGAAAGTGTGGTTACTTAAGCATGAGGGAGTGGATGTTGAATGATTACTCTTCTCTTTTGGCAATAACAATTGCTCTTTTAGAGTCTACTCCAATTGGCCAACAGGTCATGAGTGTTAGGGTATCCTCTTCTAGATATGTACTTAAATATTTTACTTCAGATGGTTCTACTATTTTACTTTCAAAAACAATATATTTATATATTTCA
>JBAYOB010000032.1:0-3587 GCA_041678505.1 Candidatus Dojkabacteria bacterium
GGTATATGAAAATGGAATAGGAAGCTTGTATGAGAGTAGTGCCTTTGAAGTTAATCCAATACCTATTATTAGTATACCAAGGGTGATAAAAGAGACAAGATAAAGATATGCTTGGAGTAGGGTATCAGAGGTTATTTTGAAATTCGGTGTTTTTTGATCTTTTTTCATATTAATAATTATATATATTAATGCACCAATTACAAGCAATCCGAGAGGAGAAAAGAAAAACGAAAATAGAGAGATTATTCCCATAAACAAAGGCTTTAAAATAAAATTAACTGCCCCAAGAGTATAGGCTAGCGGGATGCAGAGGACTGGATTTGAACCAGTGTATCCCGAAGGAGTCGGATTTACAGTCCGATGCGTTTGACCGCTCCGCCACCTCTGCTTATTTCTGGAGCCGAAGAAGAGATTCGAACTCTTGACCTACTGTTTACAAAACAGTTGCTCTGACCAACTGAGCTACTTCGGCAAATTCTGTTGCAAGTTTAATATATGTTAGAAATATAGTCAATATAGGGTAAGGTTGATAGGGAAATGCTCTAGAAGGTGTGGAATCATAGAGCTCTGAACATTAAGTGGGTTCTCGCAACTTAGTCCCACAGGACCAAGCAATATTTGCTGTTTGAGATCCCTAAGCTCTTTAGTATGGAGCTATGAAACCACAGGGTCCCTACTAGAGCAATATATTCTATCTTGAAAAACACCCAAAACACAAATATATTTGAGCCCATAAGGGATATTCTAGAGGAAGCCTAATAGCAGAAGGCTTTTTGTTATAAAAAAGGACATGAAAATGGAAGCAATAGATCCCGAAGGTGTTATAGGTATTATAAATAGGACTAAAAGGATGATTTGAAATTTCTCAATTCTTTCCCAAAAATTTCTTAATGTTTTTGGCAGTATAGCTCTTACTATCTTATGTCCATCAAGTGGTGGGATAGGGATTAGATTAAAGAAAGCCAATGCCAAGTTTATTGTGGTAAAAGTCAGAAGAAAAACCCCTCCTATTGACATAAGATCTATATTAAAAATCCAATTAATTAAACCACATATAATTGCAATTATCATATTTGATAAAGGACCAGCAAGTGCGGTTATAGCTGTTCCTAATTCTCTTTTTTTGAAGTTGTATTCATTTATAGGGACAGGTTTACTCCAACCAAATCTGAAAAGGACCATAGCCAATGCTCCAATAGGATCAATGTGAACTAGTGGATTTAAAGTTAGGCGGCCTTCTGCTTTTGCGGTAGGATCTCCTAGCTTGAAAGCAGCTAACCCATGAGCATATTCGTGAATAGTTGATGCTATCAATATTGATGGGATAGCAAAAAGAATCCAATATACTGTATCCGAAATAATCATAGTTCAGATTATATCATGATAGGTGTTGCTGCTTCTAAGCTGTGGTGCTATAATACCCTCGTTATGTCAAAAGTATGCGATATTTGTCAAAAATCTACAGTATCTGGAAACAGAATTCAACATAAACACTCCATTGGTTGGAGGTATAAAGCGCCTAAGACAAAAAGACAATTTAGACCTAATCTGAGATCAGTAGAAGTCGAACACGAAGGGGCAATAAAGAAGATTTCTGTCTGCATGAAATGTTACAAGAGATTAAGGAAAGAAGCAGAACTAGGGCTTAATTCATAAGTAAAAGAGATATTTTATACAAGACACAAAGTTTTGTGTTCTTTTTAATTGCGTAATTAAATGATAGAATTCTTACTATATGAACGTATTAAACTCTCTTTGGGGATTAATAACTTATGATCTTGGTATTGACTTGGGTACTGCCAATAGTATGGTATACATGCGTAATCATGGGATTGTTGTTTCTGAACCCTCTGTTGTTGCTATTGAAAAAAGAAGTAAATCAATTCTTGCTGTGGGAAAAGATGCAAGACAGATGATAGGAAGAACTCCTGCAAATATTGTTGCTATAAGGCCGCTTAAAGATGGGGTTATCTCAGATTTCGATACTACTCAAGCAATGATACATCACTTCATACGTCAAGCACATACATATTTTGGAAAAGGATTTAAAATTCCAAGACCTAGGGTTATTGTAGGAGTACCATCCTCTGTTACAGAAGTAGAGAGACAGGCTGTAATAGATGCATCAAAAATAGCTGGAGCAAGAGATGTTTTCATAGTAGAGGAAGCTATGGCAGCTGCTATAGGTGCAAATTTACCAATCGAGACAGCATCAGGAAGTATGATAATAGATGTGGGAGGGGGAACTACTGATATTGCAGTATTTTCATTAGGAGATATTGTAGTGGACAAAACTATGAAAATAGCTGGTGATGAGATGGATGAGGATATTATCGATTATGTAAGAGAGAAATATAATGTATTAATAGGGGAGAGGACAGCGGAAGATATCAAGATTTCGATGGGTTCTGCAATGCCTCTTAAGAAAGAGAAAAGATCTCCAGTACAGGGGAGAGATTTACTTACAGGTCTCCCTAAAATAGTAGAGCTAAGCAGTGTGGAGGTGAGAGAGGCTATTATGAATACGATTTCCATTATTACAGAATCAGTAAAGGATGCTATTGAGGAAACACCTCCAGAGCTTTTGAAAGATCTCTTAACTTCAGGGGTAAGTCTTGCTGGTGGAGGAGCATTAATAATGGGTTTGGATTCTTTTTGGTCTAAAGAGCTTAATATCCCGATAAAGATAGTTGAAGACCCTCTTTCTACAGTAGCAAGAGGAACGGCTTTAATGCTTGATCATATAGGATTGCTAGAGAGAGTCCAAAAGTCTTGGGAAGAGTTAGTTTAATCCTAGTAAGTGGAATGAGAAATAGAAAACAACAGAAAAAAATCTCTAGTGAGTACATTATACTTTTTGTAGGAATTGTACTAAGTATTGTTTTTCTTCTTTTAGATACTATTGGTTCATTAGGATTTTTAAGGAATGGTATCTCATATATAATGGACCCTATAGATTTTAATGCAAATTTTTTAGGGACAGAGGTTAGAAGCTATCTGGAAAGTTTTGTGTCTTTAAAAGAGTTTAGAGATGAGTATAATCGGATGAGTATTGATATTTACGAGAAGGATGTTGAAAATTCTTTCTATGTAATATTAAAAGAGGAAAATGAAGCATTAAAAAAACAGATTTCTTTAGGAGAGAAAGATCAGAAATATGTAATGGCAAAAGTATTGAGAGAGAAAGATTCAAAATATCTTAGAATTAACAAAGGAGAGAAGGATGGTATAGCTGTAGGGGATACTGTCTTGCTGGGGAATATGTATGTAGGGACAGTGGTAGTGATAGATAATAAAGGTTCTCTTGTTAGAACACCACTTCACAAAGGAAGCTCTCTTGAGGTTGTTGTTGTGTCTGGGAATATAGAAGAGGTAAGGGCAAAAGAGAGTACAGATATTTTAAGTAAAGGAGTAGTTAATGGTTCTTCAGAAGGGATAATTATAGAGAATATGTCCATGGGTTCGAACCTAACCAATGGAGATGTTGTTGTAGTAAATGATGCTAGGGTTGGTGAGTACTTAGTTCTTGGTTATTTACAAAATATTTCAGAGAACCCAGCAGCTACCTCTCGTTCTGGTTTTGTAGA
>JBAYOB010000033.1:0-3238 GCA_041678505.1 Candidatus Dojkabacteria bacterium
AAGATTTTCCACAACTATCCACCTCCGTACACGTAAAAGTTGTACTGGAACATCCAGGACCAACACATCCATCTAGCGGATAAGTCGTGTCCTTACAGGCAGGGAGAGAGCAAGAACAGCCAGTACAACAATCCTGTCCTAATGCATCACACAGACTACTACAATTAGAGTAGTGACTGCTACCTCTCCAACAAGGACTACTTGACGTTCCACAATTACAACGTAGTATACGGCAACACTTCCAACCCGCAGATGTCTGGGTCCCTGCGCAATTCTTGGTACATAAAATGGGATCATTTTCCGGACAATTGAAGCCATGACAATTTAGACAATTACCCCACTGATCATCTTTGCATAATTCACATTCTTGGTAAGGGCAATTAGCAAAAACATCTTTCTTAACTCCCTCCATAACGGTAAAAACCAATGTAATCCCCATTATTATTTTTAAGAGTCTTTTAGTCATTGTATTCATACTGTAAAAGATTAGAAAGAGTATATTTATTTTGTATTACTGAATAGTTATATATGTAAGAGGTTAACTTCGATACTTCAAGGAAAAAGGATTCTTTATCTTCTAAATACATATGATAAAGATAGTCTTGTATCAACTCGCCTTCAATTGGAAAATATTTCACAATAATATTGAGTTTTTCTTTTTCAAAATCATGTGCAAAGCTCTCTTGATACAAGGTAAGTATTTTAGAATAGATATCATCTTCTCCTTCGTATAAGCCAAGCGAGGTCTCTACTTTATACATATCAACAAGAAATGAAATCATAGATTGATCTATGCTAATATTCTCCTCAAGAGTCTCCTCTGCAGTACGATAAAGACAATCCTGATAAATATGTCCCACACTACCTCTACTCAAACTAACTATCTTCATTGCTAGATATGGATCAAGTTCTTCTAGTTTCTCAATATCACTTATATTAACTGGTTTAAGAGGAATATATCCACTTTCAAAAAATTCTTCAAAAAAGAAATCCATCTCCTGTAAAATTTCTGCGACTCGCTCCTTTTTAGACCGAGAATAATAATCTATTAAAGACATCTTAACTCTCATATAGTCATATATATCCACATAGACTTCATTTTTCCCCAAGTCAGAGTACAAAATAAAATCTTCTACATCAAACTGCTCTAATATAAATACAAGGGTTTCCCTTTCTTCCTGATCAACTATCTTGACAGTTTTATTGTTCAAACAAATAGATATTAGCTGAACTGACCTAGAAATATCTTCCCAGTTAAATTTAACAGTAAAATCACGTCCTTCAAGGTTCATTTCTACTTTTTCAAAAAGTGCTTCCTTAGTATTAAGACACTCCATCGAAATCGAAGAGACTCCCTGGTTAATAACTTCTACATAACAAAGAATTTTAATACTGTAAGGGTCTTCAGATAAATCATATGGAGAGAATTCGCCAAAATCGCTTTTTGAGTATCGGTTGAATACTCCAATATACAACCGAGGGATCAAATAATAAGCTTCATTTAAGAAGAAGAAGGATAGTACCACGAAAATCAAAGATATTACAAGGAGAGCAGTTTTTTTATTATTCATAAAATTCTCTATTAAGAAATTCTTCTACGTACTATTCTATATTATAAAAAAAAGAAGTTCAATAACAAAAAATAAGAGGGAAAATGGAGGATGTCTAAAAGTAGTTGCAAGTTGCAACATACATAATACAAAGACATCCTCCTTCCAACAAGGAGAGAAATTAAGGACACCCTAGCTCTGCACATAGAGACTCACAATCTGCATAAGCAGGGCTTTCTTGCCAACAGGGGCTACTTGATGTTCCACAATTACAGCGTAATATACGACAACACCACCCTAAATACCAGGTACAATTATTCTCACAAATAATTCTCTGCCCACCTCCTTCAACTGGCTCATCCCAAAAAGCATCGTCATGATATGGAATACATCCTGCGTAAGGACATGGAGGGTACTCATCTCGCCAATCATTATTACAGGAGTCCTTCTCTTCTCTGATGACAACTTCTACATCAGACCTTGACACTCCTATAACAGGAAACAGCAGATTAAACGAGACTACCACTAAAAAAACAAACAAAATCTTTCTTAACCGTAACATAGAAAGCTCCTTTACTTTCACTATGACTCTCCTTGTTAAAGAACACTGCCAGAATAGGCTTCATTATCTGACCTAGACTACCTTACTTTTACAACTAATCAAATATTCTTTTATTCTTACAATAACTCACGAGTACATTATGCTTATAGGTATGGTATATTATATCATTAAAAGGCTCTTTTCGCAATATTATAGAGATTTCACACAGACAAACAAATCAAGACGTCCCACACTATGGGACTCAGATAGCAAAAACGATAAAAGACTCATAAGAATAGATAAGGTTTTAAAAACCCTCCTCCTTAACTTCTCCTTAGCTGTGCTAGCCCTACTATCTTCTTATTCTCACCTCTTTCTGCCAATATACTCAATAAGAAAAAGAATTAAAAAAAACTTTTACAACTATTCTTTTAAATTTTCTTACCAATCAACATATTCCCCAACTTACTCAAGAAGATACAAGGACTGCTCCTCCCCCCAACCTTTCGGAAGTGAGGGAGGAAGGTTATAACCCAAGGTGAGGGACTTGCACCCTACTAGTTAGCTAAACTCTGGAGTCCTATCCTCCATGCACCTTACATATTTTAAGTTTTGAGGAGAGAGAGGGAATTCGATATAAAACATATAATTCCCCCTCTCTTGGAAGAAGATATAGCTTGGGTTCTCTCACTTATTTTGGTCGGTAGAATGCCGACTACTTTCATCAGCAGTCCAACCACCATCTTTCGGAGTGTAATCTACACTCTCTCGCCGTCCTTTGTCACTTCCACCTTCAGTCTCCCATTTAGTAACATGGAAACCATCACTGTCACGATTGTGACGTACATTATGCCCCTTCTTTTTTGGGCCCATAACGCATCCTTTCTTCTAAAAGAGCTACACCTCCTCAATATGCTTTCATTATAATAAAATCTATCACATCAATCAAGTCGATTTAAACACTTCCTACCCCTCATACATCCCCTCTAATTCTTTCTTAGTAACAACCTCTGTAATTCCCTTATCCCTACCCCATTCTACTAACCTAGGAAACCTTAAAGAATATATATCTGTATCTTTTTTCTTAGTAACCTCATCAGCCTCTACTGTAAAAACAATACTAGGCTCTACCCAAACATCAGGAATT
>JBAYOB010000034.1:0-3141 GCA_041678505.1 Candidatus Dojkabacteria bacterium
AAACCAAGACTTGCTAGAGAACAACTGATGGAGTTAATTATGAATGTACAGTATCTTTTAGTTACATATCCTGAAATTATTAGTATGGACTTTAACCCTGTCATGCTAACAGAGGATAGGGCTATTGTAATTGATGCTAAGTTTTTTACAAAAAGGTGATATTACCTGGTACTTTTTATCGCATGGATCAAACCCATAAATAGAGGATGTGGTTCTAAGAATCTGCTTTTTAACTCTGGATGGTACTGTGTAGCTAGAAAGAACGGATGTATATCTTGAGGTAATTCTACAGCCTTAACAGCTATCCCTTTTGGATCCTTACCTACTAACTTTAAATCTGATCTTTCAAAAATATCTCTATACTTATTATTAAACTCATATCTGTGCCTGTGTCTTTCATTAACAATGGGGAGTGATTTGTAAAGACTATTTCCATACATCTTGTAAAGTTTGTATGTTAAAGAGTTTTTTTCTATCTTACACGGCCATGCCCCAAGTCTAATAGCATCTTCATATTCCTGATTTTTTACTAATCCTTCCTGATCTTCTATCAGATGTGTTATATGATTTTTAGATTTAGGATTTACCTCCTCAGAGTTAGCATCCTCTATACCTAAAACATTTCTAGCATATTCAATTGTAGCCATCTGCATACCATAGCAAAGTCCTAGAAATGGAATCTTGTTCTCTCTAGCATACTGAATTGCCTTTATTCTACCCTCAGCACTCTCTGCACCCCAACCTTGTGGCACTATAATGGCATCTATTTCGGAGAATTCTTCTAGTACTCTTTCATCTCTTTCTAAATCTTCAGCATCTATCCAATGAATATTTGATTTTAAGGAAAACTCCCAACATGCATGATTTATAGCTTCTACTACAGATACATGTGAGTCTTTAAGATCAAAATTACCACTTTTAAAGTGCTTAGCAACAATCCCAATATTCACTTCTCCTCTAGGGTTCTTAATCTTTGATACCTTTTCTTTCCAAGTACTAACAAGAGAGATATCCTTTCCTTTCATATCCAAACTTTTAAGTATCTTCTTTCCAACGTCCTGATCTTGAAAGTTTAAAGGGATATTGTAGATACAATCTTCATCAGGTGCTGCTATTATATTATCTTTAGGTAAGAAACAGTATTTACTAATCTTATCCAATCTCTCCTCGTCTATTGGTGCTTCCGATCTTGCAACTATGTAATCTGGATGAATACCGTGACTATTTAATATCTGTACAGATATTTGAGCTGTTTTGGTTTTCATTTCACCTAACATAGGAGGGGTGGGAAGATAGGTTACATGGATATGTAATACATCATTAGGATTTTTTAATTTCATTGCTTTGTTAGCAGCTAGCATAAGTCCATTTGCTACTTCACCTACCGTACCACCTATTTCAACAATAGTAATATCAGCATCATCCTTCCTAGCTACTTCCTCTATCCATTGGACTACATTCTCAGGTACATGGTGATCCAAACTAACCCATCTGCCATCATATTCTAATGCTCTTTCTTTTTTAATTACACTCTCTAAAACAGCACCTAAAGTCATAGAGTTTGGTCTTGCGAAAGATTGATTAGTAAATCTCTCATACGTCCCTATATCCATATCTGTTTCAAAACCATCTTCTAATACAAATGTCTCTCCATGTTCTAAAGGACTCATTGTCCCTGCATCAACATTGATGTATGGATCGGCTTTAAGAAGAGTTATCTTTTTCCCATATGATTTAAGCAGAAAAGCTATGGAGGCAGCGGATACACCTTTTCCTATACCAGATATTACGCCTCCCGAAATGAATATGAATTTTGACATGTACTTGTTTTTTGAGGTTATTAGTCAATCTATCTAAATGACTTCTTTTTGTCAAGGAAGAGAATTTAATCCTTACCTATCACTGTTTTAACGCATTCTTCTTAAACTCTGCCATATATATAGCTATGGAATATTTTTCTTTAAGATTCTCTACCGTTATATCTGACTCTAATAGATCACCTAATGTGTCGGGAGTATCAGCTGTTCTAACTAGTAACCACAATCTATCTGTAACTAAACCAGTAATTACGGCTTTAGACGAAAAGAAAGATTTCATATCTTGCAGAGAAAAGAATCCATACAGTTTGGAACCATCTATTCCAGTATGGGTAGGGTGAGTATGCATATTAAAAAGATATTCTACTGAAATCTTCTTAGGGACTTTTTTGTAGTATATTTCTTTCTTTTTCTGCACTTTCCCATCTACTAAGAGTACCTTTCTTAAGTATTCTCTTTTAGTCGGATGTTTTTCATATCTTACATTAACAGAGTGACTACTTTTTACTGATTTTTCATCTCCTTGTACTACAGATGTGAGTACTAACTCATCATCTGCCCAAAAAAGAGATATTGCTCTTTCTTTCCCATCCATATCTGTCTGTTTATATATCCTAACAACCTGATCCCAAAATTCAGAAGAAAGGTTAATAATTTCGGGTAAGTTAAAAGGGTAGGGATACACCTTGCTTTCTCTCCATTTAACCATCTTTTTACAGAGTGCAAGAAAAGATATGGAGGATTTTCTGTTAGATTTAAAAAGATTAAACATAATACAATATATTATATTTCTAAAAAGTATTAAAGTAATTGCATTCTTAAAAAAAATCTAGTTTAATGAAGTAAGAAAATGATTTAAATTTTTAAGGCTTAAATATACAAAGCCAAAAGTATGGATAACAAAAAAATTAAATCTACAGTTCTCTTTATTATGATGGGAATTGTCGTTATTTCAGTAATTCTCTATGTATTTGTTTTTGCTCCTAGTTCTAGAAAGCAGACATTAGGTACAACTAATTTAACATTAGAGTTACCCATACAGAACAAAGATTTAAGGTATGCACAGGAGGGTATTATTCCTTTCTGTAAAGATAATAGCAATGCTTTGACTTTAGAGGTCATATACAATGCATCTGTATATTCTGCTTCCCAAGGTACTGTATTTGAGGTAACAAATAACAAGGTAGTAGTTGAGGTTTTGTCTGATATATATCTTGAATATGAGCCATTAATAAATATTATTGTAAAGAATGGAGAGTATGTTACTACTAATACGGTATTAGGTTACAGTATGGAGGACCATTTTAATTTTAGGTTAAAGAAT
>JBAYOB010000035.1:0-2956 GCA_041678505.1 Candidatus Dojkabacteria bacterium
AAAGAAAACCTAACATTACAACATTAGACATTATTTCTGTGCCTCCAGAATCTACGGCAATACTTTTTGAGTCAATATATATTTTCGTAATATTTTTACTCTTTAAAATGGTTTCCTGCTCCTGTGAAAATGAGTACTCCTTTAAATGATGGATTAAGATTCCATTCTCATTTATATCACTTAAATACTGCTCTAAAGATTCTGTGGTAAAACAAAGTAGAATGTCACAATATTTACTAGATGAGTTAATTTGAGAGTTGGAAAAATCAATTTGATATGATGCAATTCCACCTGCTATTAAGGAGGGATACTCTCTGTATGCAAATATTTTAAATCCCTCCTGATTTAGTGTTTTAGCAAGTAAAAGACCAGTAGTGTTAATTCCCTGTCCTGATTCACCACCAAATTTTATAGATATTCTTCTTTGGGACATTAGTATTAATATACTCGAACCTCTTAATTATGTAAATAATTTAATCAAAAAGTGTACCTCCCATATGTAAAACTCTATCAATGTTCCATAGTAGATCGTCTTTTTCAGTAAGGTTTTGTTTTAACCATTCTAGATAGTTTCTGTCTTCTCTTGCAATATCAGTTAGTGCTTTACCGGCATATTTCCCAAAGTTAATATTTCTAATATATGCAGGTTCTCTACTTATCTGTATCATCTGCTCTACGGTAAATTTACTGTTCTTCTCAATATATTTAAAAAGATCTCTTAAGAAAAAAACATCACTTAGTGCATCATGTGCTTTGTTATGTTCTTCATTTTCTTTTTTGTAAAGACCTAAGTAATATCTAAGATATTGCAAAGAGTAACTTTCAATATCCATCCCGTCTTCCTCAAACATATTTCTTGCTAATTTAAATGTACAT
Source organism: Candidatus Dojkabacteria bacterium (assembly GCA_041678505.1). Classification (GTDB taxonomy): domain Bacteria; phylum Patescibacteriota; class Dojkabacteria; order SC72; family SC72; genus UBA2177. The sequence goes on from JBAYOB010000035.1 coordinate 877, forward strand.
ATCTTTTTCTCTATCTTTATACCTTTCTTTTCCAGTACTTCAGCATCAAACTCAATATTATGTGCAACCCAAATATATTCCTTTGCAAGGTATTTTAAGTATCCCTCTAGAGATGTATCGTGATACTCTTGATCTTTAAAGTCTTTAGGAAGTTTCGCGTTTTTAAAAGGTTGAAATTTCTCTAGAAATTCAGGAGTTAAATGATGTATAGCCATAGCTGAGTAGCTGACCTCTTGTACAGGCTTGAAATACATATTAAGGGTTTCCTCAGGGTCCTTTAATATTGCTATCTGTACAATATCTTTGCTTTGTGTATCTGTTGTTTCAGTATCAAAGAAAAGTATTTTTTCTTTCATGTTTTGAGTATATCATTAATTTACTTTCTTAGGCCAAAGTAAGATATAATGGGGCGATGATAATACATAGTAAGAGTGAGGAAAGAAAAATACAGAAAGGGTGTGATATATCGGTTGATATATTGAGATCTTTAGGAGAGGAGATTAAAGAAGGTAATACTCCTTTGGAGATAGATAGGAAGGCTGGATTGTTGTGTAAAAAGTTTAGAGTTAAGCCTGCTTTTAAAAGAGTAAAAGGTTATAATTTTAATACTTGTATTTCTGTTAATGATGTTGCTGTTCATGGTGTTCCTAAGGATATTCCTTTTAAAAAAGGTGATTTAGTTTCTATAGATTTTGGAATTATTTACAAGAATATATATACAGATCACTGTTGGACTTGGAGTGTAGGTAAACCTAATGAAAAGAATAGTAAGCTTTTAAATGCTGGTAGGAAGGCAGTTGAGAGTGCAATGATGAATGCTGTTGTTGGGAAAAGAGTTGGTGATATTGGGTATGAGATGGAGAGTGTAGCACAGGAGAGTGGTTTTGATACCTTAAAGATGTTTGTTGGTCACGGTATTGGTAATATTTTACATGATGATCCAGAGATATATGCATACGGGGAGAAGGATACAGGAGATGAATTGGTTGATGGTATGGTGTTGTGTATTGAGTGTCAGGTGGTTGATGATATCGGTAGTGATGTTATTATTGACGATGATGGTTGGTCTGCTAGGACAGTTAATGGTGGTAATAGTGTTATGTTTGAATATATGGTTATAGTTCGAGCGGATTCCCCCACTATATTAACAGATACTCGTGATTGGAGTGTAGTTGTTTAATTATCCCTAAAAATGGTATACTATACTATAGGTTAAATACCTGTTCCTTTATTTGTCTTAGTACATAAAGGAAAACTGCTCTTTAAAAAGGTCTATTTATACATTTTCTCCTTGGTTAGTGGCAATATTTAGATATTCATATATATGGATGTTTGGAATTGCCATTAACCGTTTTTATAATCTATAAAAGACAAAAAGGAGAAAAAATGAAGAAGATTGTTTTATTTGTAATTGTGTCGTTCCTTCTAGTAATTATACTCCTGAAGGCTACGAATACGGATCCTTTTGAGGAACCGTATGAACTCTCTAGAGAGTACAATCTTTCTAACTTGAACATTGAGTTAGAGAGAATAGAGCCACAAACCCAACCAGTACATGATATCCCAAACTTGGAAGAGATTGATATTTCCTCTCTTTTTGAACGTAGGAATTATATTCTCAACAGATTAAATTCTGAAGAGAAAATAGAGGTCGATTTATATTTAAATTACGACCTTGTGTGTACATGGAATTTGGGAAGTGTCCCAGCTTGGGACAGAGGAGAAGATCTGCTATACTTTGCTCAGGTTAACTGTCCTGCTATCGAAGAGGAGGTTGTCACCTGGTATGTACATCAAAATTACGCGGAGTACCGAAACAAAGAGCTTCAAGTGTGGACATTAAAGGAAGGAGAATACAATCTTCTTCCAATCAAATAGACCTTTACCAAGGAGAGAGATATGTAAGCATTATGCTTAATATTAAAAACATATTCTCTCTCCTCTCGGTCCTTTTCCCAAAAGCCCTACTCTATGTTAAAATATCCTTGTTAATATGTGTGAATATAAAGATATGGATAATATATATGATATTGCAATAATAGGGGCTGGACCAGCAGGATTAACTGCTAGCATATACGCT
>JBAYOB010000036.1:0-2945 GCA_041678505.1 Candidatus Dojkabacteria bacterium
AAGATTAAGTATATGCTATAATTTCCTATGAATAAAAACACACCTTTATCAAAACAGCCTTACAAAGGCACTACTGATACATATCCTCGTGACATGCAAATTCGAGAGTATGTGTTTGATACTTGGAAAAAAGTAGCAAGAAAATTCGGTTATGAGCAGTATGATGCTCCTTTAATTGAGGAGGCTAAATTGTACAAAGTAAAATCAGGAGAAGAATTAGCAGACAATCAACTATATAGTTTTACAGATAAAGGAGGAAGAGAGATAGCATTAAGACCTGAATTAACACCTTCATTAGCTAGAATGATTGCACAGAAAAGAAACGAATTAACTTTTCCAATTAGATGGTTTAATATCGGAAGATTTTACAGATACGAGAAACCTCAAAAAGGTAGAAATAGAGAGTTCTTTCAACTAAATATAGATATTTTAGGAGTAGATAACATTAATGCTGAGATAGAGATTTTGCAATTTGTATTAGAGGTTATGGATGAATTTAGAGCTCCAAAAAACAGCTATGAGATTAAATTGAGTAGTAGATATCTTTTAGATTACATGTTTGAGAATATTTTAAAGATAGATGATTCTTTAAAACTTCCTCTTTCAAAAGCGATAGATAACTATCTTAAAATAGGGAAAGATTCTTTTACAGAATATATTAAAGATATTGGATTAAACAAAGAACAATCTAATAATCTTCTTGCTTTTCTTGATTGGGAAATTGAAGATATTAGGAAATTAAAAGGAGAGAACAAAGGTATTGATGATTTAATAGAGCTACTTGAACGAATAGATGAATTAGGATTAACAAATATTATTTTTTGCCCATATATAGTGAGAGGATTACAATACTATACGGGTATTGTTTTTGAAATGTATGATGTGGGAAGTAAAGAAAATCCTAGATCTCTGTTTGGAGGAGGAAGATATGATAATCTTTTAGAAATTTTTGGGGAAGAGAAAATTCCTGCCTTTGGTTTGGGTTGGGGAGATATTACAACAATTGAATACTTATCTACTTACAGTTTAATACCTAAAGAAAGTGCTGATATAGATGTATTTATCACTTTAATGGACGAATCTTTCGTAGATAATGTTTTTTCCTTAGCAAAAAGACTTAGAGATAGCAGTATTAAAACTAGAGTTCAACTTACACCATCAAAACTCTCAAAACAGTTTAAATACGCTGCTAAGCTTAATATCCCTTGGGTTATTGTTCTTGGTGAAGAGGAAATAAAGAACAATACAGTAACCTTAAAGGATATGGGTAAACAGGAACAGTATCAAATTTCAATAGAAGAAGCTATAAAGAGAATAGGGTAACCCAAAAGTAAGAAAATCTCTCTATCATTTATACTTATGAGTTATCATTCTCAAAGTATTATCTTTATCCTAACAACAAATTTAAACACAAAACAAATTTTTAGAAATATTTCTTTTAAATTTCCAAACTGCCTCCTTAAGATAATCTCCTCCTACAAAGAATTAAAAGAAGAGAGTAATATTAAAATTATATTTATAGAAAAGAAATTCTCTCAAAGTGATACTGCTTGTCTTCAAAAAATTAGAGTTATTAAAAAAGATTTCCCTCTAACCATTCCCATTATATTAATTACACAGGAGTACTCTTTTTCAAAATTAAAGCTCTTTCTATCTAATGGTATAGAATCAGTTCTGTACAGACCGATTAATATCTCACTAATAGAGAGTATACTGTTTAAATATACTTTAAAACTTAAAGACTCCGAAACTTTTTATGAATACCACGGTATTAAACTGTATCCTAATTTAAAAATTGCTTACTACAATGATTGCAAAATCTTTCTTTCTGACATAGAGGCATCTATTCTTTCGATACTAATCCCAAAAGAAGATGATACTATCTTTTATCCTTTAAATACCTTAAAAAGCATACTAAAAGAGCAGTTATATTTTACAATGTCTGATACATATTTGAGGGTAAGCATATCAAGACTAAGAGCTAAATTTGAAGCTGTGTCAAACTTAAATATAGTTAAGAATAGATATGGGAGAGGGTATTACATCTCTATTTAAATTTTCTTCTTCCAGTCTGATATCTTCTTTAAAGCTTCTAAAGGGGTAATATTATCTAAATCTAGTTCCTGAATTTCTCTTTCTATTTTAGATTCTTTAGCTGTAAAAAGTGGATATTGGTACCCATTTATTTCCCTTTCCTTTTCGCTTTTTGTTAGTCTAGAAATATTTGATTCTCTTATCTCATTTCTTCCAGAAAACATATTTTTCTGTTCAAAGGTTTCTAAAATCTCATTAGCTCTTTTAATAATATTATCTGGTAAACCAGCCATCTTCGCTACGTATATACCATAACTTCTATCTGTTCCTCCTTTTACAATTTTCCTCAAGAATATTACAGTACCTTCTTCTAAATCTTCTTCTACTAATACATTTAGATTCTGTATACTCTCTGGGTATTTCTCGGATAATTTTAATAACTCATGGTAGTGAGTTGCAAAAAGTGTTCTTGCTTTAACCTCCTTTATCAAATACTCAGAGAGAGCCCAAGCAATACTTACACCATCATATGTGCTAGTTCCTCTCCCTATCTCATCTAAGACTATTAAACTGTACTTTGTCGCATTATTAATTATATTAGCAGCCTCATCCATCTCTACCATAAAAGTACTTCTTCCCCTAGAAAGGTCATCTGATGCTCCAACTCTTGTAAATATTCTATCTACTAAGGATATTGTAGCTTTCTTTGCTGGGACAAAAGAACCTATCTGTGCCATCAATACTATAGTTGCAACCTGTCTAATATATGTGGATTTCCCTGACATATTGGGACCTGTCAATATCACCATATTGCTATCTGTCATATTCAACTCCGTATCGTTTGAGATAAACTCCTCCTGTGATATTTTTTCTATTATTGGATGTCTTCCTTTTTCTATATGCAATATTCC
>JBAYOB010000037.1:0-2867 GCA_041678505.1 Candidatus Dojkabacteria bacterium
CTTAAATTCATAGCTAGAAAGATAAATCTGGCACAACCCTTGGTAAGTAACCAGAAGCTGTATTTCCCATATGAGAAGGAATTAATATGCTCATTGCAACCACTAGTAGATGAAAGTATATGGATAGAAGAGATGATGAACAATCCTGTAGTGGAGTTACCAACAGTAGAACCCTATACTGATATTGAACAAACAAGTAAAACTCCCCCAGCCTCAACACCTAGTACTCCAACAAATAGTGATAATGGTCAATGTGTGAACATAAATACAGCTACTAAAGAGCAATTGATAACTCTAAACGGTATAGGGGAGGTGACAGCAAAGAAGATAATTGAAGGTAGACCGTATGAATGTATAGAGGATTTGCTTAATGTAAGTGGAATAGGTGAGGCTACATTTACAAAATTCAAAGATGATATCTGTATTTAGGTATGTTCCACAAGTGTAAGGCTATAATTAATAGATTTTACAAAAGGATTAGAGGGCTGTGTAGATATGTACTTGACTATAAATTACTATTCTTCTCTCTGATCTATATATTTTCTTCTTACTTTTGCCTGGTTATTCTGAGAAACATAGAAGAGGGTGGAACTATGGGGTGGATATTGTTGTCAATACTGCTCCTTTCTGTGTTTTCAGCATTATTCTTAAAATTGAGAAACATAAGGAAAAAGAAAAAAGAGATAGGTGTATTTAAAACAGAGGGTAAAGGAAATGTGTATTTTTTTGTACATCTCTTAATCTTTGTTTTAATAGTAATTGTCTCTACTGTAAAAGTTTGTAAGGTTTTAAGTCGTATTGAGAAAACAAATGAGAAAGTCCTTAGTTTCACAGATAGGAGAGTAGTCTTTGAAGGGTATATAGCTGATGAGCCTGTTAAAAAACACAGATTTCAACATCTAAACACCATATTACTAGAGGACCTGTATGTAGAAGATGAGAGATTAGATAGAAATCATGGGAAAATACTTGTTAAAGTAGAAAACTATGAAAAATTTACAGTAGGTGAGGTATGTAAATTCTACGGTACTCTTGTGGAACCTGAAAATTTTGATGATTTTGATTACAAAAGATTTCTAAACAACAAAGATATATTTTTAATTCTAGAAGATACTACTTACAACTGTTTTGATATCAAAAAGAGAAGAGCAGGATCTGTATTAAAAAACAGATTATTGGATTTAAAGGAAAATTTGGTAGAGAGAATAGATGGAATTCTTCTTGAGCCACAATCATCTCTTTTGACAGGGATGCTTTTTGGTAAAGAAAGATTGTTTGAACAAGATTTTGATGATAGCATTAGGATATCAGGAGTTAGCCATGTAGTGTCAGCATCAGGGTATAGTGTAACTATAGTAGTACTCATAGTAAATAGGGTGTTTTTCTTCTTACCTAAGAAGGTAAAGATAGCATTGGGTTTTCTAGCTATTTGGCTCTTTGCTCTTTTTTCTGGTCTCTCTACCTCAATAACGAGAGCCTGTATAATGAATTCTCTCTCTCTTCTTGCTCTATTTTGGGGTAGAAGTAACAGTATTAATATATCTTTACCTTTTACAGCGGCTATTTTTGTTTTTTTTAAACCTCTAATCCTTCTTGATGTTGGTTTTTTACTTTCGATTTCAGCAGCCCTAGGGTTGTTCTACATCTTACCTATACTTCTTGATGTAAAAAAGAGATTCAGCAAGAAATTTAAGTTTACTGAAAATTATCTTCTTCCCACTATGAGTTGCACATTATCTACTTTGCCAATATCCTTGTTGACTTTTAAGACTTTTTCGATATGGGCTGTTCCTGTTAATATGATAATACAACCAGTAATGGAAGGAATCTTGTTATGGGGAGTACTATCAATTTTAATCTTTACTATTCATAGACCTTTATCATATTTTTTTCTTTCAGTAATAGATTTGAAGCTTAGTTACTTTGAATATGTAATCCAGTTTGTTAGTAGACTTAATTTTGGTGTTTGGAAAGAGTTAAGTTTGATGGTAGAACCTCTCTCTTTACTACTTTTTGTAACTCTCTTTCTTTTAGTAATATATTATTATCCTGTAGAACATGAAGAGTACAACTACTATCTTAAAGATAGGTAAAAATTTCTTTTTTAAGAACATCATCCATATTCTTTTCTTTACTGTTGCAATATATATCCTTGCTTTTAATAGTAAGACAGGTAGTAGAGGTCCAGAGATAATATTTTTTGATGTTGGGCAAGGAGATGCAATATTAATACAGCAAGATGATTTCCAAATATTGATAGATGGAGGACCTGATGACAGAATTATCTATGAACTAGCTAAGCAAATGCCAAGGTATGACAAGAAGATAGAGGTGGTGATATTAACCCATCCTCATGAGGATCATATTAGAGGTTTAATGAATGTTCTAGAAGAATATACAGTTGAAAAATTTCTTTTAAACAGAGTTGATTTTGAAAATAGGGGATATGGTTATTTACTTGAAAATTACGCAGATATATTGATCAATGCTGTAGAGGGGGACATTATTAAATACAAAGATATACTTGTTACCGTACTGTTTCCTTTTGATGAAAGTAGGGAGCAGTTTAAAAATATTAATAATGAGTCAGTGGTGCTATTAGTCGACATCTATGACTACAAGACATTACTTATGGGGGATGGGGAAGAGGAGTTAGAAGTTAAATTAATGGAGAGATGGAAACCTGAAAATATCTATATATTAAAGGCGGGTCATCACTGTTCAAAAACTTCTTCCTCTGAGATGTTTCTCAGAAGTATAAATCCTACTATAGCAATTTGTTCCTGTGGTGAAGGGAATAGATTTGGACATCCTCACTATGAAACATTAGAAAAATTCGAAATGTTAAATGTTCAATATTTGATAAC
>JBAYOB010000038.1:0-2758 GCA_041678505.1 Candidatus Dojkabacteria bacterium
TCACTAGGCATTATCTGTATATCTCTTACTTTAAAATTTCTAACACTCCTATCTCCATACTGTACTTCAAATTTATCTCCCTTCTTTAAATCATTTAAGTGTCTAAATATGCCTTTCTTCATTATTCCATCTCTATGTCCTGTTATTATACTTAAACCTTCATCACCTGGCCTTACACTATTTACATACCACCCTGCCATTAAAACATTCGTAGGGACCGATATATCATTGTTCTGATCTATACCCACCATCTGTATATAGCCTGAGGTATGTATACTTTGTAGTGTTATTTTTCTAGGCATATATGGAGGAACTTCATACTCTCCTATTTCCTTCTCACTGGGTCTACCAACAGAATATGTTACCACTTCATCTAGTCCAAATTTCTTTTTAACCCCTTGTACTTTATCCTCTCCTAAAAGGGCTACTCCTAAGAGGAATAACCCTGTCGAAACAAACAAACCAACTATTGTTAATATTTTCTTTTTCTTAGACCTGTTCTTTCTTTTATCTATTTTCTTAGCCATCTGGTAATGTAGTTATACAAACCACCTATTCCCGTATTAGGTACACCTGGTAAAGAAGTAGAATCTGTTGTAGATTCTTCTGTAGATGTACTTTCTCCTAATACATTTGTTGAGAAGTAAGAAGCATGGTCTGTGGTAAAGCTACATCCTGGGAATGCTACTGGTTTTGTAATACCGTATTCATCTCCTCCATGCTCTGTACTCTCAGGAATAATCATTTCTATCGTACAGGAACCATGGTTTACCCATATCTCCCTTTCTGTATCAAATGTTTGGATTACAAATTCTTCTCCTAAATATTTAGGATCCATCCCTATAATGATAGTTACAGGCTTGCTAAAAGAAAGATTCAATCCAGGTATCCCCATTTTAATAATGTTAAGAGGAGTACCTACAAAACTCTCATTGTTAACATCCTTATCTATACAACCTTCTTCTTCATTACACTTTTCTAAGTTCTCTTTATTATCTAAGTTAACTGTATCTAAGATTGTTTCTAAGGAGTCCTTACTTAAATCATACTTCTTGGCTAACATCCTATGAAATGCAAACACTCCTCCCTCTTCTTTAGTTATTTCTGTACCTTCCTCAAATACAACAGAGATATCAGGCCACACAACATCACCTCCTTCGTTGTAGTAAGGCCAATCTTGTAGAGTCCAGCCACCTTGTAGGGTTACCTTATCGCTTGTATATTGATTTACTAAGTACAAAGGAGTCTCTGGAAATTCCAATGCTAATCTTTGGGTAATATAGCGTTGTTCTCTTCCTAGGGTATCGCCTATCGTTATTTTCTCCACTTTAATAAATCCTAAAGGAGTATCTTGTGGAAGAGTTATTTCTACTTTAAAAGTCCCATCAACAAGGGTTCCGTCTTCTACCGTGAACTCTTCCTCATCATTGAAATAACCAAAATCTGGACTTATAACTGATCTTAAGTCCACTTGAATCTTGCCTACCCCTGCTCTATCATCCTCTATATCTAAGGTTAACACTACTGTCTCTGCCTGTTCATCTGTATTGAACTCAACAGGAGCTATCGTAAGCTCCTTTAACCAAGGAGCCTTTTTATCATAATCCTCTGAGAGGTTTACAAAATATGCGTCCTCAAAAGTACTTGTTTTGTTTCCCAGTGTATCCAAAATATAGGTTCCCTCTGTATATATATCCCACTTACCTCCCGTAGAATATTTAGGAAGAGTAGCTTCTGCTATATATATGCCATCATGAATATCACCACATCCGACCAACTCTCCCTTATTTAACTCTCCTGGCAAATCATCGCACTCACCTGTCATTAAATTAAATTCAAATGTTATTAGTTCTCGTCTGGCATATCCTGGATCATTTTCAGGAGAAAACAAAACAGTAATGTTATCCTCTTTAACTCCAGCTTTCTCATCTTTCAACCTCATATACATTGTAAGCTCTACATCTTGGTCTGTTGTATCAATATCCTGAGAATTAGAATCAAAGACAAAATCTACAACTTCAGGTCCTTCCATATCCTCTTCTATTCCTATATTTTCAAACATTACACTCTTTTCTCCACTGTTTGTTGTTATTTCTCCTACAGAAAGAGAAGCTGTTAAATCAAGATCACGTGTAAGAGAATATATTAACCAATCTCCTTTAGCTGAATATTGCGGTAACTCTATAGTTAAACTATATATTCCATCTTCATAATCTCCACAGCCTTCTAGTCCAGATACAATAGATAAGCCATCACATCCATCTGTCATCTTTGTAAAGTGTAGACTTCCATCATGTTGTCCTTGAGGATGTACGCAGTATTCTCCTGAACAGGCTGTTAGAGGAATTAATATGGCACTAACATCTGCAGGCTTTTCTGTTCCAGTTGGGGCATTTTTTGATAATATAAAATTAATTATATATATAATATTACTATATTCAGATTAACAAGACGTTCAAGTATTGTCAACCCTTTAAATGCTGTTCTTTAACCTTTAAATCAAAGTAAAGAAACTATTGACTACTGTTTTTTTCTCTATATAATTTATAGGGTGAAAAAGAAGAAAAAATTCTCCAAAAGAAATAAATCTGCCTCTACATTACTAATATCAGGAATGTTCTTACTTGGTTTACTGATAGGATTACTCCTATCCAATATCCTTTTTTCTAGCAAGGTCTCCCCTTCCTTACTCTTAAGAGAGAGTGGCTATCAATATATTAATCCTTTGATTGACTTTGATAATATTGATTTTATTAAA
>JBAYOB010000039.1:0-2511 GCA_041678505.1 Candidatus Dojkabacteria bacterium
AATAGGCATTTTATGGAATTTAAGAAAGATATGAGCAAGAATACTGTTGATATCGTAGATTATAGTTTTGATGACTCCTATTTAGCCCCTAATATAGATGATTGGTTTGAGAATACATTAAAGGCTTTCGAAATAACAAAAAGGAAAGGACACCTTAAATGGCATCTCAAAAATACAACAGAGGAAAATTAAACCTTTGCCCTCATAGTTGACCTCTCCTACTATTTTCCATATAATACGGAGTATTTTCCCATTATTCTAAGTTTGATTCCCAAAAAGAAATGGCAAAAGCAAAAAGAAACATTATAGCTTTTAAATGTAGTGACTGTGATTCGATAAACTACACCACCTTTAAAAGTAATACAATTAAAGATAAAATAGAGAAGAAAAAGTACTGTCCTAGATGTCAAGAACACAAACTACATTTGGAGATTAATGTAAAACAGTAGCTCTTTACCTAATTAGGGGCCCATAGTTTCAATTGGTAAAACAGCGGTCTCCAAAACCGTAGTTCTCCGTTCAAATCGGAGTGGGCCTGCCACTATTTATAAATATTTAAAAATGAAATTAAGAAACATAATAACAGAGTTAAAGAATAGTAAATGGCCTTCTAAGAAAGATGTTCTAATTTTAACAGTATATACATTGCTGTTATGTGGTATAATCGCATTTATCATGCTTGGACTAGACCTTCTTCTCTTCTTAATAAGAGATTGGTTTCTAGCATTTTAATTAAATATTAATATGACAAAAGAAAAGACTAACAAATCAAAAAAGAGTAAAAAAGTTAAAAACCCTAATGCTAAGTGGTATGTGTTAAATATAAGGACAGGGTATGAGAATAGTATAAAAAAAGAGCTTAAACAGAGAGCTGAAGCTACAGGGTTAGAAGATAAAATTGTAGATATACTAATTCCTGTTCAGAAGAAAATTTCTGTAAAGAAAGGTAAACAGGATGTAGGAGAGGAAAAAATATTCCCAGGATATATTTTGATAAAGATGGAGCTTGATAACAAAACATGGGACATAGTAACCAATACAGAAGGTGTTAGAGGTTTTGTTAAGACTGATAGATATCCTAAACCCTTAGCCGAATCAGAGGTTGCTGCTATTACCAAATTTATGGAAGTAGAACAGCCTTCATTTAAAACTTCATTTACTGTTGGAGAAGCAGTTAAAATTACAGATGGTGCGTTTGCTGATTTCATTGGAAGTGTGGAAGAAATAGATACTACCAAGGGTAAGATAAAAGTCCTCATCTCATTCCTTGGAAGAGAGGCTCCTGTTGATTTGGATCTCTCTCAGGTTACAAAACTTTAATATTTGATTTTATCCTAATCATGGCAAAAGAAATTAAAAAAATTATTAAAATAACAATACCTGCTGGACAGGCCTCTATGGCACCACCCATAGGTCCTACTCTAGCCCCATATGGTATTAATACTCAAGATTTCTGTACTCAGTTTAATACCAAAACACAGGAAAACAATGGTATTTTAACTCCTGTCGTTTTAACAATCTACGAGGATAGATCTTTTGATTTCATACTTAAAACACCTCCTACTTCAGAATTAATCCGAAGAGAGCTCAAGATTAAGAAAGGATCAGAAAAACCAAATCTTGAGAAGGTCGGTAAACTATCAAAAGAGCAAGTTAAAAAAATTGTAGATATTAAGATGCCAGATCTGAATACTACTGACTATGACCAAGCTGTAAAAATCATTGCTGGTACAGCAAAACAGATGGGAATAGAAATTGAAATTTAATTCAAACAAATATATAAATGAAAAGAGGTAAAAAATACAGAAAACTAACAAAAAATATTGATAAGTCAAAAATATATTCCTTAGAGGAGGCTATTAAGAAGGTAAAAGAGCTTTCATATTCTAAATTTGTTGGAACTTTAGAATTACATATGGATTTAAATATTCCTAAAGATAAGGATGCTAAATCTATAAAAGGAAGTATCTCATTACCCTACTCTACAGAGGTTCAAGACATTAAGATTGCTGTATTTACAGATGATAAGGTAGAGGAAGCAAAGAAAGCGGGTGCAGATTTAGTTGGTTTGGATAATTTAATTAAAGATGTTAAAGAAGGAAAGATAAATTTTGATATTGCTATTGCAACACCATCTGCTATGTCTAAAATGGCTACAATTGGTAAAGAATTAGGACCTAAAGGTCTTATGCCAAACCCTAAAACCGGTACAGTTACAGAAGATATAGAGTCCACTATACAGGAATACAGAAAAGGCAAACAAACTTTTACTTGTGATAGTTCAGGAGTAATTCATATGGGTGTTGGTAAGTTAGATATGGAAGATGAGAAGTTAATAGAAAATATTCATGAAGCTGTTAAAGCGATAGAGGCTGCTGTTGGAAAGAATTATGTTCAGATTATAAACAAGCTTCACCTAAGCCCAACTATGGGGTCAAGTGTAAAGGTTAGATACAGCAGAGAGTAAAGATTATCTATATACTTTCTTACTACCTTCATGTCCACCTATAT